>NZ_JBWKFN010000043.1:0-65553 GCF_056434245.1 Streptomyces sp. NPDC044064 | reverse complement strand
ACAACGCCCACAGGTCATCCGGCGCCATCCGCCCGACAAGCGCAGCAGTCATCACCCCAGACTGCCGCAAGATCACGCCAACTGAAATGGCTTCTTAGGTAATGGGGGAAGTGTTTGGTGTTGGTGATCTTGAAACGTCCCCTGGCCAGACTGGAGGCAGATTGCCAAACCAGACCCCTGTTTCAGGTCGGCCTAGAACGCGTTAAGGGGGACTTGAAAACAGTGGTTAGTTTGACACTTTGACTCAAGAAATGACCTAAGTAGACACTCTGGGTGGTCACTTGGGGCTTCATGCTCACACTCTGGAGTTATCCACAGGGTCCTATGGACGATGCGGACGCTGATCGACGTCGACGAGGCGGACACGGAGGACCATGAGGGCCCCGGGACGGCTCCGCGGGACCCTCGGCAGTGTTATCGATCCGTTACCTTAAAGGCTCTCCTGATAGGCCACATCCTCCAGCCCGTCCGCCACGAGGTCGACGTCATCCGGCGTCACCACGTCCACGCTCAGCCGCTTACGAACGTCGCGAGCGCCCCGGTAGGTCTCCCCCACGGTCACCTGTAGGCCGACGTCGACGAGCATCTTCCGGCGGGCGTGAGCGTCCCTCTCCGCCTCCCGCCACGCGTCGCCGTAGATCACGCCCGTCCGGATCTCCTCCGTGCGCGCAGGGACGATGGGCTGTTCCTTCAGCCGCTCCAACTTGTCCGACCGACCCTGTATCTGCCGACCCACGGCGTCCGCAGCAGCTCCGCGGAGGTTGCCCAGTTGGCCGGCCAGGGTCTCGATGTCGGCCTCCAACTCTTTGATCTCGTCGCGGTGGTCGACGCCGGGGATCGTGATCACCTCGACGAGTTCGAAGCGCCCGAAGCGCGCGAGGAACTCCTCCTCGACGTACTCGTCCACGGGATCCGCCGTGACGTACGTCGGCTTACGGCACTCGCGGCCGTGCGCCTTCGCCGCGCATCGGTACTGACGCTTCGCGGTCTTCGTGTGCGGTCCGGGGTTGATCCATCCCTGATACAGCTTGCCGCCGCAGGAGCCGCAGAAGACGACGCCCAAGAGCGGGTGTGTGTCGCTCTTGTTCTGGCCTCCCGCTTGCTCGCGCGAGTCCATGGCGGCCTGGAGGCGTCGCCATGTGACGTCGTCGACGAGCGGCGGTCCGAGCTTGACCGGTTCGCCGTCCTCGTCCCGAACGGGCTCGTTGCCGAGCATGAGCCACCCGCGCAACGCCGGTTGCCGGAGGAGGGAACTCACCATGCCGGGATTCCAACGCGCGTTGTCGTCCGTTTCCTTCGGAGGGTTGGCCAGAGAACGCCGGTGATTGGCAGGCGTCTTACCGGGGTGTTTGGCGTTCAGCCACGCCGAGATGGCGTGGTACGACTTGGGCTTGTCGTTGTCGAGGACGAACGCAACCATCTGGTCGATGATGCTCGCCGTGTCCTCGTGACGTCCGAGCCACCAACCCTCGTCCTCCTCCGGGTGCGGAACGGGCATACGCCCGAATGGAATTCGCCCGCCTCTCCATCGGCCGACACTGCGGAGATATTCCGTGGAGCCCTGAGTCCGCTCCTCGATCGCCTGGACTTCCATCTGAGCAGCAAACGCGAGAATCATCAGGATCAGCTCGGACATGGGTGACGACATGTCGAGTTCGAGCCGGCCACCTCCCGGACCTTCAGCGAAGATCAGTCGCTTCCGGTTGTCCCGCGCCCATCCCGCTAGCCACGCCATATCCCGCATACTGCGAACAGCTCTGTCGAGCCGCCACCATGCGATAGCGTCGAATTCTTCGGGACGGTCGAACCACGGGCCAAGCTCAGGACGGTCCTTGGGAGCCACCTTCGCGGCACTGACGTCGGGGTCGTCGGCCCAGTGGACGACCGTACCTCCGATGGAGGCTGCGACAGCCTCGATGGCCCTCCCCTGACGCTCGAATGACGTCGAGTTGTCCCTGACGCGGGACAGACGCCGGGCGCCCAACACACGGGTTGTCATGGGGAGTAGCGTACATACGCAGGTGACTCGTGTACGGGTTTTCGTACTGGATCCACTCCTTGCCGCGCAGGGCGTGCCCCACGGGCGCCTTGACGCGCTCCGCGAACCGCATGACCTCGGTGTGCGCGCCGGCCGTGCCGCTGCCGGAGAAGAGGGTGACCTTGCCGGCCGCGTCGATCATCTCCACGAGCTTATCGATCTCGGTGTCGCTGGGCCGGACCGTGGGCCGGGAGGCGACGAGGGCGCTCTCGAGGGCCTTGTCCGGGGCGGGTTCGGCGGCGATGTCGCCGGGCAGGGACACCACGCTCACCCCGCTCCGGCCGATCGCGTGCTGGATGGCTGTCTGCAGCAGCCGGGGCATCTGCCGGGGGTTGGAGATCAGCTCGCTGTAGTGGCTGCACTCCTGGAAGAGCCGGTCCGGGTGGGTCTCCTGGAAGTAGCCGAGGCCGATCTCGCTGGAGGGGATGTGCGAGGCGAGGGCGAGCACCGGGGCCATGGAGCGGTGGGCGTCGTACAGGCCGTTGATGAGGTGCAGGTTGCCCGGGCCGCAGGAGCCTGCGCAGGCGGCCAGGCTGCCGGTGATCTGGGCCTCGGCCCCGGCCGCGAAGGCGGCGGTCTCCTCGTGGCGTACGTGGATCCAGTCGATGGCGGAGTTGCGGCGGACGGCGTCGACGACCGGGTTGAGGCTGTCGCCGACGACGCCGTAGAGGCGGCGTACGCCGGCGCGGACCAGGATGTCGACGAACTGCTCGGCGACGTTCTGCTTGGCCATGGCTCTCGTCAGCCCCTTCGATGTCCCGGGATCCGCCCCTCCCGTTCCATCAATCCACAGGGGCCGCGGTTACGCCTCCCAAACGGCCGCCGCCGTGCGGTCGTCGGAGTAGCCCTTCACCCGCACCTGGGTGTCCGCGAGGAACGCGGCGAGGCCGGGCGGGGTGCGGCCGGACCAGCGGCGGGCCAGGTAGGCGCAGAAGGCGGGCTCGCCGCGCAGCGGATCGGCGAGCCCGCCGGTGCCCATCACCAGCACGTCACCCGGGCGGGCTACCGAGGCCCGGAACCGGAAGGGTTCGCGCGGCGGCTCGGGCGCCGGCTCGTACGGGCTCGGCGGGGTCGGGATGCCGAGGTCCATGGTGAGACGGTCGCCCTCGGGGGTCTCGGCCGGCGGGGAGCCGAAGCCGAGGACGGGTTCGCCGGTGGTGTCGGCGGGTGACACCCGCGGCTCGATGTCCTGCCACTCGCCGTCCCGCAGCCGGAACAGACCCCCTTCGCCGACGCCGAAGAACACCCGGGTACGGCAGTCGGGGTCGGCGGGCAGCAGCAGACAGCGCATGCTCGCCGCGTACTCCCCGGGGTCCAGATCCTGCTCGACGGCGCTGGCGCGCAGCTTGCCCAGACTGCGGTCGGTCAGCCGGTGCAGCCCCGACTTCAGGTCGCCGCGGCGGGCGGCCCGGATGTCGTCGACCAGCCGCTGATGGCTGCGGCCCACGGCCCGCCCGATCAGCCAGCACGCCTCGGTCGCGGCCAGGTGCGCACCCGGCGTGGCCCGCGCGCCGGTCGCCATCGCGACCAGCACCAGTGCCTGCTCCCCCGCCCCGAACCGCGCGGTGAGCAGTGCGTCCCGCCGTGGTTCCCCCCGGTACCGCGCCGAGTCCCCGCGCAACGACACGGCCCGCAACGTCCAGGCCCCGTACCGGGCACCGTCCAGCACGGTGTCGGCGACCAGGTCACCGAGTTCGTCCGGTTCGGCGGCGGGGAGCGCGGTGGGCTCCGGGTCGTAGGTGGGGGGCCCGGAGCCGACGTAGTCGAGGGCGGAGGGCGGGGGTGGTGGAGCGGAGGTGACGGCGAGGTCGAGCTGGGTGGCCACGGGGGGCGGGCTCGCGAAGGCGCCACCGGGGGGCCGGGCCCCCTCGGACCGCTCGGACACCTCGGGGGCGGGGGCCCGCTCGGGCGGAACGGCGGATCGGCCGCCAAGGGCCGACCTGGGTTCGGGAACGGATGCGGGCGCCTGCTCCGGCCGCCGGCCCGGTCGCCCCGCCCCGGGCGGCGTGGCTCCGGGCCCGTCGGGCCCGGCGCTCCGGGCCGACGCACGCGCCGTCTCCCCCCGATCCCCCGCACCACCCGCCGAAGACAGCCAGGCCCCCGACGCCTCACAACCGGTGACGGGAGCCGCTGCCGACGCCGCATCCCCCCGATCCCCCGCACCACCCGCCGAAGACAGCCAGGCCTCCGACGCCTCACGACCGGTGGCGGGGGCCGGCGTAGGCGCCGTCTCCGCCCTTGCGTCCGCGCGGCCCGACACGGGCGGCCAGGTCCCGGGCGCCTCGGGTTCGGTGTTCCGGGCCGGCCTGCTCACCGTCTCCGCCCGGCTCCCGGTGCCGCCCGCCGCCGGCGGGAAGTACTCCGGTGGCGTGGGCTCGGCGGGCGGGGGTTCCGAAGGGGCGCGTTGTCCGGGTGGTGCGCCGGTCGGGACGGTGCCCGGGGGTGCCGCGGTCGTCGGGGGCGACGCGGCTCGCTGCGGTGGTACCGCGGGCTCGCGCGGCGGCTCCTGACCCGGTGTCCTAGGTGCCGTCCCACCGGGGTGCCCCGTCGTCCCGCCCGGCCGCCCCGCCACCGTGTCCTTCGCCGAGGCGAAGCGGTCGTCCAGGGAGTCGGGTGCGGCCGTGGGGCCCGTGTCCTCGGTGGAGTCGTCGTACAGCTGCCCCCACCAGTCGTCCTCGTGACGGGTGGGCCTACCCCCCTGCTGGCTCATGCCCCTAATTGTCCACCGCACGGGCCGGATGAAAACGGGGCATCGGGAAAATCCGTCGCACATGGCCGTCTCGAACGGCATGTCGAGGGACAGAGCGAACGGCCGTGCGAGGAACGGAGGTTGATGGCCGCCGGGCGACCCCACCCCCCACGGGAGGGCCGCCCGGCGACATCGGAAGTGACCCGGCCCCGCATCCCCTCGTGCGCCGGCGCACGCGCGGGCCCGGATCACCGTCCTGGACGACCGGGCCGCCGAGGGCGCGCCGGTCGAATGGCCTGATTGTGGCTTGGTTTCCTGGGACGCAGCTGTGAACTGCGCACGGACCCGCGTCCGTCGGTGCCCCCACCTTGGCAGAGTCACCCGAGGTACGGCGATGATGGGCGGCGGCGGGTTTGCGCCGTGGCCGTTTTCCGCCAGGCCGTACGGCGCGGACGGCTGGTTCTCAGGGGAGGGACGTGGGCCGATGCTGGCAGCGATAGGCCTGGACGAGACGCACGAGTCGGCGTACCGGGCACTGGTGTCCGCGGGCGCCGCCGAGGTGGCCGATCTGGCCCGGCGCCTGTCGCTGGCCGAGCCGGACACCGAGCGCGCGCTGCGCCGGCTGGAGCGGCACGGCCTCGCGGCCCAGTCCCCCGCGCGGCCGGGCCGCTGGGTGGCGGCCCCGCCCGGGGTGGCGCTGGGGGCGCTGCTCACCCAGCAGCGGCACGAGCTGGAGAAGGCGGAGCTGGCGGCGGCGCTGCTGGCCGAGGAGTACCGGGCGGCGGCGGCCGAGCCGGAGGTGCACGACCTGGTGGAGGTGGTGACCGGCGCTTCGGCGGTGGCCCAGCGTTTCCTGCAGCTCCAGCTGGGCGCCGCCGAGGAGGTGTGCGCACTGGTGACCGGCAATCCGGTGGTGGTCTCCGGTACGGAGAACGACGCGGAGGAGCAGGCGGCCGGGCGCGGGGTCCGCTACCGGGTGGTGGTGGAGCGTGCGGTGCTGGACCTGCCGAACGGGCTCACCGAGCTGGCGGCCGCGCTCGGCCGGGACGAGCAGGTCCGGGTGGTGGACCGGGTGCCGACCAAGCTGGTGATCGCGGACCGCTCGCTCGCCATGGTGCCGCTGACCTCGCGGACGGCCGGGCCGGCCGCGCTGGTGGTGCACGCGAGCGGTCTGCTGGAGCTGGTGGCCGGGCTGTTCGAGTCGGTGTGGCGCGAGGCGCTGCCGCTCAGCCTGGGCGCTTCCGGAGTGACCGAGCAGCAGCCGGACGGCCCGGACGCCACCGACCTGGAGGTGCTGTCGCTGCTGCTCGCCGGGCTGACCGACGCGAGCGTGGCCAAACAGCTCGACCTGGGCCTGAGGACCGTACAGCGCCGGGTGAAGCGGCTGATGGAGCTGACCGGTGTGACGACCCGGCTGCAGCTGGGCTGGCAGGTCTACGAGCGCGGCTGGGTGTCCCGCGAAGGCTCCCGGTGACCTGCGGGTTCTGCCGTCCTCCGGCACTCTGGGCAGATGGGAGCGTGGGAACTCCTGCTGGTCGGCGTGGTGCTGGTGGTCGGCCTGTGCGGAGTGCTGGTGCCCGGGGTGCCGGGGTCGTGGCTGGTGTGGGCCGCCGTCCTGTGGTGGGCGCTGCAGGACCCGCAGCCGGTGGCCTGGGGCGTTCTGGTGGGGGCCACCGGGGTGCTGCTGATGTCGCTGGTGGTGCGCTGGGCGCTGCCGCCGCGCCGGCTGCGCGCGAGCGGCGCCACCCCCCGCATGGCGGTGTACGCCGGTGCCGGCGCACTCCTGGGCTTCTTCCTGATCCCGGTGCTGGGCGCGCTGCCGGGCTTCATGGCCGGGATCTACCTGCACGAGCGGCTGCGGCTCGGCCGGCACGGCGAGGCGATGGCCGCGCTGCGCACGACGATGCGCTCGGGCGGCTCCAGCGTGCTCGCCGAACTGTTCGCGTGTCTGCTGATCGCGGGGGCATGGCTGGGCGCGGTGCTGTGGGGATGACCGGTCAGCCGGCGGCCGCCTTGGCGCTGACGGCCAGGGCGCCGGTCACGGTGTCGGCGACCGCGCTCATGCCCGCGTCGTTGAAGTGCAGGTGATCGCCGGGGTCGTAGCCGGGCAGGATGCGCTCGGGGGCGGCCGGGTCGCGTACGGCGGCGTCGGCGTCGGCGACCGCGTCGAAGGCACCGCCGGTGCGGATGAACGCGTTGACCTGCTGCCGTACGGCCTCGCGGGCCGGCGTGTACGCGGAGTAGCCCCCGAAGGGGGTGAGGGTGACGCCGACGGTCCGGACGCCGCGGGCGTGGGCACGGGCGACGAGGGTGCGGTACGCGGCGGCGAAGGCGGCGGGGTCGTTCGCCTCGGGGGTGCCCTTGATGTCGTTGATGCCCTCGAACACGATCAGGGCCCGTACCCCGGCCCGGTCCAGGGCGTCGGCGTCCAGGCGGGCCAGGGCGCTCGGTCCGACGCCGTCGAGCAGCAGGCGGTTGCCGGCCAGGCCGGCGTTGAGGACGCCGAGCCGGTCGCCGCGCAGGTGCCGGGCGAGCCCGTCGGGCCAGCGCCGGTTGGTGTCGGTGGTGGAGCCGGTGCCGTCGGTCAGGGAGTCGCCGAAGGCGACGACGCTGCCGGCGCCGGCAGCGAGGACGTCGACGCCGGTGACGTAGTACCAGTAGGCGATGGGCGTGGTGTACGCGGCCCCCTTCTCGTCGGCCGCGTGGCCTGCGCCGGTGCGGGCGAGGTAGCTGGTCTGCAGGGCGGTGCGGTGGTAGGTGGCCGGACCGGAGTCGACCGGGGTGAGCACGGTGACCAGCAGGTCGGCGGCATCCGGTACGGGCAGCCGGACCGGGTCGGTGACCAGGTCCTGTCCCGCCTGGACGACGGCCGCCGGGGCGCCGCCGAAGGTGGCGGTGCGCAGGCTGCCGGGAACGGCGTCGGGTCCGGCGCCCCGGCGCAGCGCGACCGTGACCGCGCCGAGTTGCAGGGGCTCGGTGCCGAGCCGGTTGCTGAGGCGGATCCGCAGGGCCGTGCCGCCGACGCTGAGGTGGACGACGTTGCGGACGGCGGCCCCGGGCAGCGCCGATGTGGTTCCGGAGGGGGCCGTCTCCCAACTGCCGGTCCACACCGGTGTCGTGGGCCGGGCGGCGGCCGTCGCCGTCGTGCCCGGCAGCACGGCGAGCAGAAGCGCCGTGAGGACCCGTCCGAACCTGCCCATGCCAGCGCCCCCTCTTCCCGTGCCCGTCGAGGGCGACCGTCCCACACGCCCGCCCCGGGGCGCCGGAACATCCGCGCCGGTCCACCCGCTCGGCGTAGGGCGTCAGGCACGGCGGACGCTCAGGGCCGCGGGCGCGGCGCCTGGTCGTCCGGCGTGTCGGGGCTCGCGAAGTGGAAGGGGACGGAGAGGTGCGCGGCGAGGGCCGTGCCCGCCCTGGTGGCCGCTGCAGCCGAGGGGTGGAACGGGCCGTGGTCCGCGTGCTCTGCGAGGCCTAGGCGGGCAGCGCTCCCTCCAGCGTGAGCAGCCGCACCTTGCGCTCGAGTCCGCCCGCGTACCCCGTCAGCGAGCCGTCCGCGCCGATCACCCGGTGGCAAGGGCGCACGATGAGCAGGGGGTTGGCGCCGATGGCTCCGCCGACGGCACGGACCGCGGCGCGTGGGGCGCCGATGCGGGCGGCGATCTCGCCGTAGGTGGTGGTGCCGCCGTACGGCACGGAGTCGAGCGCGGCCCAGACCCGCTCGCGGAACTCGGTGCCGTCGGTGTGCAACGGCAGCTGGAACTCCTTGAGTTCGCCCGCGAAGTAGGCGGTGAGCTGTTCCTCGGCCGCACGGAAGGGGCCGGGGTCGTGTCGCCAGCCGTCCAGCACGGTGCGTCCGCCCTTCTGGCCCGGCATGGACAGTGAGGTGAGCGCGCCGTCCGGGTCGGCGGTGAGCAGGAGCCGGCAGAGCGGCGTTTCGACGCCGGTCCAGTAGGTCGCTTCCATCAGTCTCTCAACTCTCCTGTGATGCGCAGATGTTGGGCGGCGTAGGAACGCCACGGCCGCCAGCTGTCGGGTACGTCCACTCCGGGTGGGGTCACGTCGGGGTCGCCGAGGGCGCGCACGCGCAGGGTGGCGACGGTGGCCCGGGCCAGGCCGGGCAGGGCGAGCAGCGCCTCCTGGGCGGCGTCGCGGTCGGCGCCGGGGTCGAGGCGCAGGGTGCCGTCGGCGAGGGCGGCGGTCAGCGCGCCCAGCGGTCCGCCCAGGCCGGCCCCGGCGAGGGCGGCGGCCTCCGGGAAGAGGTGGGTGAGGCTGCCGCAGGGGGCGTCGAGTGCCTTGCCGTACCGGCGGACCAGGTCCGCCGCCCCGGCCACGCCCACCAGCGCCCGCACGGCGGGCTCCAACGGGTCGACGGCGCCGGGTGAGCGCAGTCCGGGCCGGGCGGCGACCAGCGGGGCGAGCCTCGGGTCGGCGCCGAGCCGTTCGTCCACCGCGTACGGGTCGGCGTCGAGGTCGAGCAGCCGCCGCAGCCGCTGCACGGCCGTGGTCAGGTCCCGTGGATCGGTGAGGTGCAGGCGCGCGTCGAGCCAGCCGCCCGGGTGCGTGCCGCCGCCCGTCTTCGGTCCCTGGGTGCGCTCCTCGACGGCGACGAGCGCGGTGCCGTACGGCAGCCGCAGCGTGCGCCGGTAGGTGCGGTCGCCCGGTGCTCCGCTCACCTCCTCGACGCCGGGTACGGCTTCCCGGGCCAGCTGGTCGAAGACGGCGGCGGCCTGGTAGGGGCCGCGGTGGGCGAGCCGGAGCGGGATGCCCGCGCCCGGGGTGGCCCGGCGGGCGCCCCGGCCCCGGGGCGCGGCGGCCCGCACCTCGGTCGGCGTGGAGTCGTACACCTCGCGGACGGTGTCGTTGAACTGCCGCACGCTGGCGAACCCGGACGCGAACGCGATCTCGGTGATCGGCAGCTCGGTGGTCTGCAGCAGCACCCGGGCGGTGTGCGCCCGCTGGGCGCGGGCGAGCGCCACGGGTCCGGCGCCGAGTTCGACGGTGAGCTGCCGCTGCACCTGGCGGGCGCTGTAGCCGAGCCGGGAGGCGAGGCCCGCGACGCCCTCGCGGTCCACGACCCCGTCGGCGATCAGGCGCACGGCCCGGCCGACGGCGTCCGCGCGGACGTTCCACTCGGCGGACCCGGGCACGGCGTCCGGCCGGCACCGCCGGCAGGCCCGGAAGCCGGAGCCCTGCGCTGCGGCGGCCGTCGGGAAGAACCGCACGTTGCGCCGCTTCGGGGTGATTGCCGGGCAGCTGGGCCGGCAGTAGATCCCGGTCGTCTCGACGGCGAAGAAGAACGCTCCGTCGAACCGCCCGTCCCGGCTGCGTACCGCCTCGTACCTGGTGTCCTCGTCCATCACGTGTTCCAGTGTGGGGTCTGGCGGCGGGTCGGGCTGGCGGAAATCGGACGCGCAGCTGGGCGGTGGCCGCCGGGGCTAGAGGGCGGAGTCGTCCCACTGGTCCAGGAGCTCGTCGGCCGTCCGTGCGGGCTCGTACCGGTCCTCGTGCAGGGGCAGCTCCGCCCAGATCACCTTGCCGCGGGCCGTGTAACGGGTGCCCCAGCGGGCGGCGAGCCGGGCGACCAGGAACAGGCCACGGCCGCCCTCGTCGGTGTCCGCCGCACGGCGCAGGTGCGGGGCGGTGCTGCTGCCGTCGGAGACCTCGCAGATCAGGCTGCGGTCGTGCAGCAGCCGGACCCGGATGGGCGGGGAACCGTACCGGATCGCGTTGGTGATCAGCTCGCTGAGGATCAGCTCGGTGGTGTATCCGATGTCCGTGAGCCCCCAGGTGTCCAGGGTGCGGGCGCACGCGGCGCGGACCGGGGCCACGGCCGCCGGGTCGGCGCGCACCTCCCAGCCGGCGATGCGGTCGCGGTCCAGCAGCCGGGTGCGGGCCACCAGCAGGGCCACGTCGTCGCTCGGCCGGGCCGGCAGCACCGCGCCGAGGATGTCCGCGCAGGTCTCCTCCGGGGTACGGTCCGCCGTGCCGGCCAGCGTGGCGCGCAGCTGCTCCAGGCCCGTGTCGAGGTCCCGGTCGCGGTCCTCCACCAGCCCGTCGGTGTACAGCACCAGCCGCGTTCCCTCGGGCAGGGTCAGCTCGCGCGCCTCCACGGGCATGCCGAAGCCCAGGCCCAGGGGCGGGGAGACGGGCACGTCGGGGAAGTCGGCGGTGCCGTCGGGCAGCACGACGGCGGGCCCGGGGTGGCCGGCCCGGGCGACCGTGACCCGGCCGGCGACGGGGTCGTAGAGGGCGTACAGGCAGGTGGCCCCGGTGATGGCCGAGTCGTCGTTCTGCTCGCCCGTCTCGTCGCTGTCGATCCGGCTGACCAGCTCGTCCAGGTGCGCCAGCAGTTCGTCCGGGCTCTGGTCGAGGGCGGAGAAGTTGTGCACGGCGGTGCGCAGCCGGCCCATGGTGGCGGCCGCGTGCAGCCCGTGCCCGACCACGTCGCCGACGACCAGCGCCACCCGCGCGCCCGGCAGCGGGATGACGTCGAACCAGTCGCCGCCCACCCCGGCCTGCGCGGGCAGATAGCGGTAGGCCACGTCGAGCGCGGACTGCTCGGGGACGCCGTGCGGCAGCAGGCTGCGCTGCAGGGTGACGGCCGTGGTGTGCTCGCGGGTGTAGCGGCGGGCGTTGTCGATGGCGAGGGCGGCCCGGGCCACCAGTTCCTCGGCGACCGTCACGTCCTGTTCCTCGAAGGGTTCGGGCCGCTCGGAGCGCCAGAAGCTGGCCACGCCCATGAGGATGCCGCGGGCGCGCAGCGGGATCACCATCATCGAGTGGATGCCGTGCTCGATGATCCGGCGCGCGTTGAAGGGATCCTGTTCCTGCCAGCCGGTGAGGTCGGGCAGGTGCGCCTCCAGTACGGGCTCGCCGGTGCCGAAGCCGATCGCCTGCGGGGTCTCGGAGCCGAAGTCGATGAGGGTGCCGACCGGGAACAGCGGATGGTCCTGGTGGAGGCCGGTGAGGGCGGTGCGCCGCATCATCGTGCCCTCCGGCTCGTGGCCGCCCCGCAGGATCGAGTCGACGAGGTCGACGCTGGCGTAGTCGCTGAACCGGGGGACGGTGAACCGGGTGAGTTCCTCCGCCGTCCGCTCCACGTCGAGGGTGGTACCGATCCCGGCCATGGCGTCGTACAGCAGTCGCAGCCGCCGCTCCGCCACGGCCGCCTTGCCGGTCAGGGCCCGCAGTTCGGTCGTGTCCCGCAGGGTGACGACGCTGCCGGGCGGGCCGCCGTAGGGTGCGGTCGGCCGTACGCTCACCGCGAGCATCCGGTCGTCGGCCTCGCGGACCTCGTCGGTGGCGGGCTGTCCGCCGGCCAGCAGTGCGGCGAGGCCCGGTTCGAGGCCGAGGTCGCCCACGCGCCGGCCGCGCACGTCCTCGGGCAGGCCGAGCAGACGCCGGGCCTCGTCGTTGACGAGCAGCAGCCATCCGGCCTCGTCGACGATGAGCACGCCCTCGCGGGCGGCGTGCAGTACGGCGTCGTGGTGGTCGTACATGCGGCGCAGCTCGGCCGGATCCAGGCCACGGGTCTGCCGCCGCAGCCGGTGGCTCACCAGTCCGGATCCGGTGGTCGCGAGCAGCAGCGCTGCGCCGGCGGCGGCGAACAGGAGCGGCAGGTGCTGCGCCACGCGCGCGTGCAGGCTGCGGACCGTGATGCCGACGGACACGAGCCCGACGACCTTGCCTCGGCTGTCGAGGACCGGGACGGTGGAGTCCACCGCCTGGCCCACGGGTGTCTCGAACGTCGAGGTGTGGGGATGCCCGGCGAGCGCTTCGCGGTACGTGCCGGTCACGTGCTTCCCGATCAGGCGCGGGTCGGGATGGGTCCAGCGGTATCCGGCCGGGCTGAACGCGACGATGTAGTCGACGCCGGAGCCCTTGCGGGCCGCCTCGGCACGAGGTTGCAGCGGCGCGCTGGGGTGGGCGGAGCGCATCGCGTCGAGCGTGCCCGGGGCGTTCGCGAAGGTCTCGGCACCGACGAGCGAGCGTTCCCGCGCCTCGGCCAGGCTCGCCTGCTGGGCCTGCTGGGCCTGCAGCACCAGGGCCGTCACGGCGGCCGCGCCGAACAGCAGCAGGATGACGAGCTGCAGGACGAACATCTGTCCCGCGACACTGCGCACACCCGACGGCAAACGGCGGGGCCGCCCCGCGGCGACCGGGGACGCCTCGGCAGGGGCGGGAGCGTCCCGCACCCCGAACAGGCCGAAACGCCTCCTCATGGTCTATTTCTACATCAGCGGCAGGAAACGGACGCGCCGCCCGCGCTGGAGCACTGCGGCTCCTGGCGGGGGCCGAAGCCACCCGCCAGGAACGCGCTCTCACGCTCGGGCCCTCAGCTCAACCGGCCCCGCTTGGCCTCCATCGCCGCCCTGCCCTCCGCCCCCTTCCGCTTCCAGTCCTTGCGGATCTCGGAGCGGAGCCGGGCGTCCGTCTTGGCGACGATCCACTGGTTCTCCCGCATCAGCTTGCGGTAGCTGTCCAGGCGGCGGACCGGGAGGTCCCCGCTGTCCACCGCGGCGCGGACCGCGCAGCCGGGCTCGCTCTCGTGGACGCAGTCGTGGAAGCGGCACTGCCCGGCCAGTTCCTCGATCTCGGAGAACACCTGCCCGACCCCGCTCTCGGCGTCGAACAGACCGACGCCCCGCAGCCCGGGGGTGTCGATGAGCACACCCCCGGAGGGCAGCGGCAGCAGGTTGCGGGTGGTCGTGGTGTGCCGCCCCTTGCCGTCCACGTCACGGGCGGCCTGTACGTCCATGACGTCGTCGCCGACGAGGGCGTTGGCGAGGGTGGACTTGCCCGCGCCGGACTGCCCGAGCAGCACGGACGTGCCCGAGCCGACGAGGGAGACGAGCACGTCCAGACCGTCGCCGTGCAGGGCGCTGACGGTGAGCACGGGCACGCCGGGCGCGGTCGTCTCGACGTCCTGGACGAGGTGGGCCAGCACCACGGGGTCCGGCACGAGGTCGGCCTTGGTGAGCACGACCACGGGCTGTGCGCCGGACTCCCAGGCCAGTGCCAGGAACCGTTCGACGCGCCCGAGGTCGAGTTCGACGGCGAGGGACACGGCGACGACTGCGTGGTCGACGTTGGCCGCGAGGATCTGCCCCTCGGACCGCTTGGAGGAGGTGGAACGCACGAAGGCGGTGCGGCGCGGCAGATACGTGCGCACATAGCGGGGGTTGCCGCCGGGTTCGACGGCGACCCAGTCGCCGGTGCACACGACCCGCAGCGGGTCGTGCGGGGTGACGAAGGCGGTGTCGGCACGCAGCACACCGCCCGCGGTGACCACGTCGCACTGACCGCGGTCGACCCGGACCACCCGTCCGGGCAGCAGCCCCTCGGACTCGTACGGGGTGAACGCGTCGGCCCAGGCGTCGTCCCAGCCGTAGGAGGCGAGGGCGTGCTGGGCATCAGAAGTGAGAGAGGTGTTGAGCGAAGTGTGGAACAAGGGGAACCCTTCGAAGGGTGGCCCCGGCGGCGCGCTCGGCGCGCGGAAGATGTGTGGGTGTCAGCCGGAGACCACAGGGGTCGAAACGATGATGAACTCCTGAATGCGGGCAGCGCCCGTCACCGTGACAGTCATCAATGTCCTCACCTCCTGCTTCCTCAACGAACCAACGCTGTTCCCTCGGGAACGGAACACGACCGTGCCCTGGAACGAGGAAACCGTAGCCTCACCCCAGGGCACAGCGCCAGCGATTAACTGTCGGGACTCATCCGTACGACTCCCGCAGCCGGCGGACCGACCTCACGCCTCGACTCGTACGGCAGCGCGAGGTCCTGGGGCCTGCGGGCATCAACTGCGCAGACAGGGCCTTGGCCGCGGCCCGCCGTCTCGGATCCGGCAAACGGCGATGATGTGCAGGGCCGAGTTGCAGCCGGGACCGCAGGGCCGCAGCTGGGGTCCGGTCAGGCGGTGGCCAACGCGCACTGGCCTCGGTCGGCCTTCATCGGTCCGGCGGCGCTGGGACGGACCTCGAAGTCGAACATGGCGGTAGGTACGTACAACGAGCAGCAGGCGTTGGGGATGTCGACGATGCCGCTGATACGTCCCTCTATGGGGGAGGAGCCGAGCAGCAGGTAGGCCTGCTCTCCGCTGTAGCCGAACTTCTTGAAGTACTCGACGGCGTTGAGGCAGGCCCGGCGGTAGGCCAGCGTCGCGTCGAGGTAGTAGTTCGTGTCCGTGTCATGGTCGACGGAGACCCCGATGAAGGTGAGGAACTCCGTGTACCTCGGCTCGACGTTGCCCGGAATGAACACGGGGTTGGTGGTGATGCCATACGTCTCCATGCCGCCCTTGATCAGGTCGACGTGGAAGTCGATGAAGCCGCCCATCTCGATGGCGCCGCAGAAGGTGATCTCTCCGTCGCCCTGGCTGAAGTGCAGGTCGCCTCCGGAGAGCTTGGCGTCCTTGACGTGCACAGGGAAGAAGACCCTCGAACCCCGAGTGAAGTTCTTGATGTCCTGGTTGCCTCCGTTTTCGCGAGCCGGCACCGTGCGTGCGCCTTCCTCGGCGATGCGCCGGGCGAGATCTCCGGTGGCCGTGCCTGCGAGCGCGTTGGTGCTGTCCGGCGGTACGGCGAGCGGCGGGACCCGGTTCGGGTCGGTGTCGATCAGCGCCTGCTCGCGGGCGTTCCAGCGGGCGAGCATCTCGGCGGAAGGAGCGGTCCCGAACAGCCCGGGGTGGGTGATTCCGGTGAAGCGGATCCCGGGCAGGTGGCGGGAGACCGCCTGCTGTCCGTGGAAGTCCCAGATCGCCTTGTAGGCATCCGGGAAATAGTCGGTCAGGAAGCCGCCGCCGTTGGCCTTGGCGAAGACGCCGGTGTAGCCCCAGCCCTGGCCTGCCGCGTCTCCGGTCTGCTGCGGAACGGGGCCGAGATCGAGAAGGTCCACGACGAGCAGGTCGCCTGGTTCGGCGCCCTCCACGCCTATCGGGCCGCTGAGCATGTGAGGAATGGTCAGGTCGATGTCGCGGACGTCGTTGGCGGATTCGTTGTTGCCGACCTGGCAGTCGGTCCAGTCGCGGCACTCCAGGCGGAACTCCGCTCCTGGCCGCACCATGGCGACGGTGGGGACGTCCGGGTGCCACCTGTTGTGTCCGGGAACGTCCTGGTCACGCATCGACTTGCTCTGGTCCACATTGAAGATGATTTCAGGCATGACAGCTCCTCGTTTCTGATCCCGTCACGTTTGTGCGCCCACGCTTCCGGCCGCCGGGGCGGCTGGGGCGGGCTGCCGCGAATTCCGGGTGAGTGGCCACAGCGCCCCGAACACCACCACGCCGAACACCGCCAGCGCGATGGCGGTTTCGTTGGGGCTCACCCAGTAACCGGAGAGCAGCAGCGCCGCGGGAATGACGCCGGTGACCCAGCCCTCGATCGCCGTGACCCAGCCCGTATAGGTTCTGAGGCTGTCCATCTTGAGACCGAGCAGCAGGAAGAACAGGAACCACAGGAATGCCCAGTAGAGCCAGATGACCCCGAACGGGTAGTCCTTGAAGAGCCGGAAATTGACGAACGAGTACCCCAGGGCCACAACCGCCACGAACAGCGAGTAGTAGCCGACGCCGGTACTGTCGAGACCGGCGAGGAGGCCCACACCTACGTACAGGTAGGTGAAGCCGAACAGATAGATGCCGGATGCCGCCAGGATCCCTCTGGGGTCGCCGGTGGCGACGAAGATGAGATAGGTCGGCGTCAGCACCTGCAGTGCGCCCACGAAAAGGTTGAACACCGCTGCCGCCTTGGCGTCGACCTTCCCGAGCAACAGCATTCCGTTGATGAAGAGCACCGCACCGACGAAGAGCAGTCCCACGTTCTGCACGGGGACACACCTCCCAACTCCGCGTAGACGCCCTCAGGGACGCGGCAACCGCGAGAGCGCGGGGTGCTGGTGCCGTGGCACCCTTGTGCGGGGCGGCACTTCGGAGACTACTGCCGGGGCCTCACGGGCCTGCTCCTCCTGGTCATGAAGGGCGGCGACCGCGTGCGAGGTCAGCGTGAGGCCGGGCGAGGAGTACACACGTCTCGCTGCGCCTGCGCAAACAGGGCAGCCATATGCCTTGGGCGCCGTCCCGATCGCCAACTTCACGTCGAAAGGCCCGCATCGGCTGCATAGATATTCATAGGTTGCCATCAGCAGCCTCCGGATGCCGGTGGACGCTGGCCAACCCGGGTGCGTGCGGTGCGCATCCGACCAGCGCACGCCACAGCGCACTTCCTACCTTCAAGAAGACGTCTCGTAAATCCACGTGTCAAGTACCGGACGACCGGGCGTGGACCTTTTCAAAACGACCCGATGGCGAGCGCCGTCGCTGCTGCCGAAAGACCCAACCACGAGACTCGAAACAACGTACGGCACGGATTTGCCGACCTGTCCTTTCTCGCACAGGTGGATCAACTCGTAACTGAATGTGGCGAACGTCGTACAGGCGCCGCAGAAACCGACGCCGGCAATGGTCACGACCTGCTCCGGTAGTGCGCGCTGTGTGCCGAGGCCCACCAGAAGCCCCAGCACGAACGAGCCGGTCACGTTGATCAGCCAGGTGCCGCGTGGGAACGCGCCCGGGCTCCGGTACTGCATGTACTGGTCGAGTACGTAACGCGCAACTGAACGCGCAACTGCCCCGACGGCGGGCAGGATGATCACCGTACCCACCAGCCGTGCCGGCGGGCGCGCCCACGCCGCGCGTCGAGCCGTATGCAACGGGTCGATGTCAGCCTGCCGATGACCAGGCCCAGAACGGTGGCGGCCAGGCCGGCGAAGAGGCTCCCGAAAATGTTCAACGCCGCGGCTGCGTAGTGGCCGTGGCCCAGCAGGCGATCGGTGTCGACCATCCAGGTCGAGAAGGTGGCAGCGCCGGCACGAACGCCCCGAACGCGTTGACGGCGAACGTCGTCCACGGGAACGTCGCCCCCGGGGTGGGGAAGGCCGGCCCCGGTGCGCAACGGGCCGTCTCGCCCAGCAGGCCGCCGAGCGCGACCGCCGCCATGACGCCCCCGCGCAGACGTGCGCAGAACGGCTCCCGAACTCCCGTCACAGGCCCCATCCGAATTGGCGCATCCCCATCCACCGGAACACCTCCCCGTTATCCGTAAGGATTGCAGCGCCGACGCACACTCGACTAAAATTCAAGATCATCGGTGTTCTACCGTTTTGCCGGTGCCCTACCCGTTCACCGGAGCAGTGCCCCCACCGATGGAGGACGGCCATGGCAAAAATCCTTGCGGTGCTCTATCCGGACCCCGTGGGCGGTTACCCTCCCGACTACGCCCGCGACGAGATTCCCACCATCACCGGCTATCCGGGCGGTCAGACCGCGCCGACCCCGCAGGCCATCGATTTCACCCCGGGGCACCTCCTCGGCTGCGTCTCAGGAGAACTGGGACTGCGCCGGTTCCTGGAGGACCGGGGTCACACCCTCGTCGTCACGAGCGACAAGGAAGGGGCGGACTCCACCCTGGACCGCGAGCTTCCCGACACCGACGTGGTCGTCTCGCAGCCATTCTGGCCCGCCTATCTGACCCCCGAACGCATCGCCGCGGCTTCCCGGCTCAGGCTCGCGATCACCGCGGGGATCGGGTCGGACCACGTCGACCTGCCGAGCGCCATCGCCCACGGCATGACCGTGGCCGAGGTGACCTTCAGCAACAGCATCAGTGTGTCGGAGCACGCCGTGATGCAGATTCTCACCCTGGTGCACAACTACATGTCGGCTCACGAGTGGGTGACCGCCAAGAAGGGCTGGAACATCGCCGACAGCGTCTCGCGCGCCTACGACCTCGAAGGCATGGACGTCGGCGTCTTCGGCTCCGGCCGAATCGGCCAGGCGGTACTGCGCCGTCTCAAGCCGTTCGACGTCAGGCTGCACTACTTCGACGTGCACCGGCTGCCCCAGGAGGTCGAGGAAGAACTGGAGCTGACCTGGCATCCCGACGCCCGTTCGCTGGCCTCCTCCGTCGATGTGCTCTCGATCCACACTCCGCTGCATCCACAGACGCAGAACCTCTTCGACGACGAGCTGATCGGGGCCATGAAGCGCGGTTCGTACATCGTCAACACCGCACGGGCGCTCATCGTCAGCCGGGACGCCGTGGTTCGGGCTCTCAACAGCGGCCAACTGGCCGGTTACGCCGGTGACGTCTGGTACCCACAGCCGCCTCCGCCCGACCATCCCTGGCGCACCATGCCCTACGAGGCGATGACGCCGCACGTGTCCGGATCGACCCTCTCGGCGCAGGCACGCTACGCGGCCGGTACGCGGGAGATCCTGGAGTGCTGGCTCGACGGTCGCCCCATCCGCCCGGAGTACCTGATCGTCGAAGGCGGTGGGCTCGCCGGGACGGGGGCGAGCTCCTACACGGTCGCCGGATGACCGGCACGGGCGGGGGTGACGTCCGGCGGACAAGAAATCAGCGGAAGATTCAATAGAAGATCCACCACCCCGGCTGTGAGCCGATTCACGCACGATTTACTGGACGGACAAGGGGCAGACCTTTAGCGTCCGTAAATAGATTGTTTTCATTATGCAGAGATACCGGCGCCACGCGTAATCTCTCATAAGAAAACCAGGCGAACGCCGGGAAGGTGGATCAGTGAGCATGGACGCAGTGTGGGTCCGGGGCGTGACCGGCATCCAGATGCACCACGTGACCGACCTTCAGGATGCCGGCAGGTTCTTGGGCAACGCAGCGATGGCACTGCGGGCCGCGCACGTAAGGACCGGCGCCGACCGGTACTCCGGCATCGCCAACGAGCTCAAGGCTCTGGTGGAGCGAGTGCGTGAGCTGGAGGACGAGGCGCGGTCGAGCATGCACGAACTGCACTCCACCGACCCCGAGCGGTTCGCCCGCTGCCGGGACGGCCACGAGCCGTGGCCCGGCGAGATCCCGGCAGGATTCATCCCGCGCCACACCTGCAAGGACGAGTGCCTTTACCACGACCGCCAGGTCCTCGACGCCATCATGCAGTGCACCTGCGGCCGACCTCCGTGCCGGGCCTGTGAGATCGGCGGGAAGCTCTGACGAGCCCCGGGGCTCCCGCGGCCGAGCCGGATCGAAACACCACCTGATCACGTACGGTCACGGCTCGCCACTCGCGGCGATCGGGACTGGCTGTAACCTCAACGACTTCACCCGGCTCCTGCCGCTGGTCGATGCCGTCCCCACCGTAGACGACGGTCGGCAGGGACGGCCGCGCCGCAAGCCCCCTCACGCTTCGCCGAGCGGTTTCGGCCGGTAGCGAGCAGTCCGGCCGCGACGACGAACTCGAGTCAGCCCACCCCGACCTCACCGCTGCGCAAGCCGCAGCACTCTCCCAGGCCGGCGCCAGGAACCGCTCGACGCGCCCGAGGTCGAGTTCGACGGCGAGGGACACGGCGACGACTGCGTGGTCGACGTTGGCCGCGAGGATCTGCCCCTCGGACCGCTTGGAGGAGGTGGAACGCACGAAGGCGGTGCGGCGCGGCAGATACGTGCGCACATAGCGGGGGTTGCCGCCGGGTTCGACGGCGACCCAGTCGCCGGTGCACACGACCCGCAGCGGGTCGTGCGGGGTGACGAAGGCGGTGTCGGCACGCAGCACACCGCCCGCGGTGACCACGTCGCACTGACCGCGGTCGACCCGGACCACCCGTCCGGGCAGCAGCCCCTCGGACTCGTAGCCCGCCTCCGGCGGCTCACGTCAACGCATTTGATTTCCGGCTCCGGCCGCGAACGCGCCGCTCCCGCCGTCAGTTCACCGCGCAGGCCGCCCCGTCGAGCGTGAAGTCGTACGGCACCCGGTTCGCCCCCTGCCAGGACCCCAGGAACCCGAACGTCAGGGTCCCGTGCGCGGAGACGGACTTGTTGTAGTCGGCGGCGGAGGCGGTGACGCGGGAGCCGTCCTGGTGGACCGTCGCGTCCCACATCTGGCCGACCTGCTGGCCGTCACGGAAGCGCCAGGCGACCTGCCAGCCGGCGAGGGCCTTGTCGGTGGTGACGGTGACGGTGGCCTGGAAGCCGTCGGACCACTGGCTGTCCAGGTGGTAGTCGGCCCGGCAGCCGACCGCGGGCGGGGTGGTACGGGTCGGGCCGGCGCTGGTGGTGTCGGCCGAGGTGCCCTGGGGCTCGGGGTCGGGGTTCTTGCGGTCGGACCTGCTCCTGGAGGCGGTCGGGGAAGGGGTGCGGGACGGTGTGCGGGAGGGGGTCGGGACGGCGGCCGTGGTCGTGGTCGTGTCGGGGACGGCGGGGTCGGCGACCGGCTGCCGGTCGTCGCGGGCGGTGGCCGCCCGGTCGTCGCCCGAGTCGCCCGAGCCGTCGAACGGCATCATCGACACGCCGAGCGCCAGTACCGACAGCAGGACCGCGGCGGCGAGCAGGCCGTTGCGCAGGACGCGGTTGCGCCCCTCCTTCTCCTCGGAGTCGTCGCCGTCGGCCTCGGCCGCGCCCGGCCGGCCCACCCCGAGCCGGACCTCGGCGGCGCGGCGCCTGCGCTCCAGATAGGCGAGGCCGCCCCAGCCGATGACCCCGCCGGCCAGCGCGGCGGGCAGCCCGCCCCCGTGCAGCCGCAGACAGGCGGCGGCCTCGGCGCACTGGACGCAGGTGGCGAGGTGCCGGGAGAGGTCGCCCGGCGTGTCGGCGGCCTGCGAGCGGGTGACCGCGTCCAGCAGGCGGGCGTAGCTGCGGCACTGCGCGTCCATCGGGGTGTCGACATGTGCGCGGTGGCAGCGGTCCCGGAACAGGCCGCGGACCTGGTCGAGCTCCTCGGCGACGGTGGCCGCGTCGAGACCGAGCCGGCGGGCCACCGTCGGCAGGGGCAGCGCCTCCACCTCGGCGAGCCACAGCAGCGAGGCGTCCGCCTCCTGCATGTCCCTGAGGCCGCGCAGTGCGACCGGGCGCTGCAGCGGCGGGCCGGTGTAGCGGGCCGCCTGGCCGGAGTTGAGCCACAGCCTCAGGTCGGGGTCCAGTTTGTACCCCTCGCCGTCGGCCTCCCAGCTCGCGGCCGTGCTGCGCACCGCGGTCAGCAGCTCCGGGATCGTCGGCAGCCGGCCGGCGCGCCGGCCGGGGCCGCGCGCGGGCACGATGCCGGCGGCCCGCACCTCGCGCATGCCGAGGGTGAACGCCTCGGTGGCCAGCTGATGTGCCGTCAGGGAGCCGGAGGTGCACAGGTCGGCGTACGAGAGCACCGCGTCCCAGCACTCCGAGAACAGCGCGGCCTCGGTGGCGTCCTGGAGGGTCGGCAGGTCGGGCATGAGACTCCTGCATCCACGTGCGAGGTCAACTCACCATAGAGGAAATGGAGTTGGGGGGAACCTCGCGGCGGCAGGAGCCTTTCACGTCTTCGCCACAACTGACAAGCGCCGTATTCAAATTCGGTGACCAGGAGGTCGCGTGACGTAACCGCATCCGCGCAGGACCGCAGCTCCGGCCTCTGATACGGATGCGGGCACCGTTCGACTCACCGTCCCGCCGGTTCTTCGGTGCGGATCACACCTCGGCGGGCTCGGCGGCGGGCAGGCTGTCCATGAAGGAGCTGACGGAGAACACCGCGCGGCCGGGTCCGGGCGGACCGTAGCCGGGGGGCGAGGAGAGGCCGAATTCGTCCATGGTGGCCCGGTAGGCCTCCAGGAGCCGGATGTGGTACTCCAGCGGCGCGCCCTGCGGGTTGGCCTTGCCGAGCGGGGTGGTGGGCTCCGGGCACCAGGTGGTGAAGCGGGGCGTGATGCCCTGCGACATGAAGAAGCGCAGACCCTCGGTGGTGGAGGCGATGGCCTCGTCGACGGTGGTGAAGCCGAACGGCTCGGCCATCTCCACGCCCGCCACGAAGTTGGGGATCACGTTGCGCGCGCCGAAGATCTCCGCCGAGTCCAGGATCCGCTTGTGCCACTCGTCCCGGCCGACGTACCGCTCCTTGCCGGGGCAGTACAGCTCGAACAGCCTGCGGTCCCACACCTCGAAGTTGGGGTGGTAGATCTGCACGCCGTAGTCCTTGAACCGCTGCACGTCGTCACGGGGCAGCGCCTGTGCGACGACCTTGCCGATCCAGCGGCCCGGGAAGCGCTCCTCGATGGCCTTGGCGTAGTGGCCGTAGAAGTCGGCCTCGTCCCGGCCGGCGACCGTCTTGGTGATCGCGCCGCCGGTGAGGGTGTAGGCGGTGGACGCCTTCTGGGTGTCGTACCGGTCGATGATCTCGAGGGCTTCGAGCACCTCCTCGACGTCCTTGACCCCGGTGTACGGCCGCCCGGCCGCCTTGTGCTGGCGCCAGTTGTGGTTGATGTCGCAGTACTGGCACTCCTCCTTGGCGCCGAAGTACTGGCAGACCCGGAAGACGGTGAGGTAGATCAGGTAGCCCCACTGGATGGTCGGGGCGACCTCCATGACTGACTTCCCGTTGGACAGGGTGTGCCGGTAGTACTCGGGCATCGGGGGCACGCCCACGTCGGCGATCCGCTTCCCGTCCAGGTACAGCCCGAGCAGCCCCTCGTCGTCGGCGGCGACCCGGTACGGCGAGGCCGGGTTCACCCGCACGGAGACCACCGTACGGCGCAGGTCGTACGGGCCGCCGGTGAGGATGATCTCCTCCGGGGGCCGGCGCAGCGCGGCCTCGCCCAGCTCGGGCAGGGTGCCGTGGTCGAAGGAGAAGATGAAGTACGACTTCGGCTTGACCTCGCCGCTCTCGTTGTCACTGAGGGCGGATGGGTCGAAGGCGACGCCACCCCGAAGCAGGTCCTCCTTGAAGACGGCTTCCCGCGGTACGTGCGGGAACCTCTCCATGAGATCCTCGACCAGCGCGGTGCGACTGCCCATCCCGCATCTCCTCCCGGCTCAGGCGTTCGCCTCTCACCGTATGCCCCTGTCTCCCGGTCAGGCGTGCCGGGTCCCCGCACGGCGCGCGATGTGTCCCGGTACGGCGGTGCCGGACGGCAGCGCCGGGTCGGCCACGGGCTCGCCCCAGACGGAGGTGAGCGGCAGGACCCCGGCCCACAGGCCGAGTTCCGCGTCGGGCCCGTCCCCGTCGTCGGGAGCGCCGCTGCGTATCTTGACGGAGGCCTCTTCGAGGGAGAGCGCGAGGAGGGTGGTGGCGGCGAGTTCCTTCCGGTTCGGCCGCCGGGCGTACGACCACTGCCCCGGCGTCGCGTGCTCGGTGAGCCGGCGCAGTCCCTCCAGCTTCTCCTCGGGGCCGGTGACCTTGCGGGCGATACCGTGGATCATGGCGCTGCGGTAGTTCACCCCGTGCTCGAAGACGGAGCGGGCGAGCACGAGCCCGTCGATGTGCGTGACGGTCACACAGACCGGGAGATCACCGGCCAGACTGCGGCTGGCCACGGACCCGTGGAGGAACAGCTCCCGCTCGTCCCGCCCGTACACGGTCGGGACGACCAGCGGCCGCCCCTCGACCACCACTCCCAGATGGCAGACGAAACCGGCGTCCAGGATCGCCTCAAGCTCGGCCCGCTCCAGGCTGCCCTGGTCGCGGAGGCGGCGGTGGCGGGTGAGGTCGGTCTCGGGGAGCCGGGGAGGCAGCGGTTTCGGGGCCATATCGCGCACGTTACCGATATCGCACATCCGAGGCTACATATATTTCGATTCCATCATCAAATGAGAAGCAAGCGACGAAATCCGTAGCAGTGACGGCCGCGGTCAGTCGGCCCGGCGGATCGAGGGCGGCCCCTCACGCCGTCCGCTCCAGCGCCGTGTGGTCGACGGCGCAGGCCAGCTCGCCCCCGGACAGCAGGCGTTCGGCCTCCTCCACGACGGTCAGGCCGAGCCGGGCCAGCTCGTTGCCCTGGGAGCCCGCGAGATGCGGGGTGACGAACGCGTTGGGCAGCTCGAAGAGAGGCGAGTCGGCGGGCAGCGGCTCGGGGTCGGTGACGTCGAGGACGGCGTTCAGGCGTCCGGTGCGCAGTTCCCCGATCAGCGCGTCGTGGTCGACGAGGGCACCGCGCGCGGTGTTGATCAGCACCGATCCGGCGGGCATCAGGGCCAGTTCGCGGGATCCGAGGAGGTGCCGGGTCTCCGGGGTCTGCGGGGCGTGCAGAGTCACGATGTCCGAGGTGCGCAGCAGGTCGTCGAGGGGCAGCAGGGGGACGCTGAGCCGTGCGGCCTCCGCCGCGTCGACGTACGGGTCGGCCAGGCCGACCCGGAGGTCGTGGGGGCGGAGCAGTTCGATCAGGCGGCGGCCGATGCGCGAGGCGCCGACGACACCCACCCGGCGACCGTGGTTGCCGATGCCGGGGACCATGTCGCCGTAGGGGAAGGTGCGGCGTGCGCGCAGCAGGTCGTGGGAGGCGAAGACGTCCTTCCCGGCGAGCAGGATCATCGCGAGGGTGTACTCGGCGACGGGCAGTGCGTTGGCGGCGGCCGCCGAGGAGACGGCGATGCCGCGCCGCCAGACCTCGGGGGTGGTGAACCCCTTCACCGAGCCGGCCGCGTGCAGCACCGCGCGCAGCTCGGGGGCGGCGTCCAAGGCGGCGGCGTCGAGGCGGGGGCAGCCCCAGCCGGTGACGAGGACCTCGGTGCGGGCGAGGGTCTCCCGGACCCGTGACTCGGTGAAGTCGTGCGCCACCAGAGTGGGATCGATTTCTACGCAGGCGCGCAGCCGCGCGAGCACCTCCGGCGGGAAGATGTGCGGCACGTTCTGGGCAGTCATGGCGAACAGTGCCTGGGGACGCTCGGGCAAGGAAGTGACCTTCCGGCTCGGTGACGCGCATGTAGCAAACGTTCTCTACGGTAGGTCGCCGCGAATGAGAGGGTCAACGGACACGCACTCGACCGGAGGGACGACAGGATGACGGGAACGGGCGGCACGGTGACCAACTGGGCGCGCAACATCACCTACACGGCGAAGGAGTTCCACCGCCCCTGCTCCCTCGACGCGCTCCGGACCCTGGTGGCCGAAAGCCCGAAGGTGCGGGTGCTGGGCAGCGGCCACTCCTTCAACGGGATCGCCGACCCGGGCGCCGACGGCGTGCTGCTGTCGATCGCCGGCCTGCCACCGGTGATCGACGTGGACACCAGGGCCCGTACGGTGCGGGTCCCGGGCGGCGTCCGGTACGCCGAGCTGGCCCGCACGGTCCACGCCCACGGTCTCGCGCTGCCCAACATGGCCTCCCTGCCGCACATTTCGGTGGCCGGGTCGGTGGCGACCGGCACCCACGGCTCGGGGGTGGGAAACGGACCGCTCGCGGCGGCGGTGCGGGAGGTCGAGCTGGTGACCGCGGACGGCTCGACGGTGTCGATCCCGCGCGGGGACACCCGCTTCGACGGGGCCGTGACCTCCCTCGGCGCGCTCGGCGTGGTCACCGCGCTCACGCTCGACCTGGAGCCGTCGTACGAGGTGGAGCAGTACGTGTTCACCGAACTTCCGCTGGCGGGACTGGACTTCGGGGCGGTGGCGGGGGCGGCGTACAGCGTGAGCCTGTTCACCGACTGGCGGGAGCCGGGCTTCAGGCAGGTGTGGGTCAAGCGCCGCACCGACCAGGCCCCGGTGGACTTCCCGTGGGCCGCGCCCGCGACCGTGGCGCTGCATCCGGTGCCGGGGATGCCGGCGGGCAACTGCACCGAGCAGTTCGGGGTGCCGGGGCCGTGGCACGAGCGGCTGCCGCACTTCCGGGCGGAGTTCACGCCGAGCAGCGGTGACGAGCTGCAGTCGGAGTATCTGCTGCCACGGTCGGCCGCCGTGGATGCGCTGGACGCGATCGACGGCATTCGGCAAGCCGTCGCCGGTGTCCTGCAGACCTGCGAGGTGCGTACGGTCGCCGCCGACCCGCAGTGGCTCAGTCCGGCCCACGGCCGCGACTCGGTGGCCCTGCACTTCACCTGGGTCGAGGACACGGCGGCCGTACTGCCGGTGGTCCGCCGGGTGGAAGAGGCGCTGGACGCCTTCGACCCGCGCCCGCACTGGGGGAAGGTCTTCACCGTGCCCGCGACCGTGCTCCGCCGAAGGTACGCACGCCTGGCCGATTTCCGCGGCCTGGCCCAAGAGCTGGACCCCACGGGCAAGTTCACCAACGCCTTCGTCCGGGACGTCCTGGCAGACTGACGGACAACCAGGGACGGCAGACTTCCTCCACCCCCTTTCCTAACCCCTTGTCGAAAGTCCCTCCCTGCCCATAGCCTGACGCCGCGCCGGTGCCGACCTCGCCCCGGCCCGGTCCGACAGGATGGGAGGGGCAGCTCCGTGAAGCGCACATCACGCGACATCCGCACCGCGAACCGCTACGAGGTGCTGCGCCAGATCATCGCCGAGTCTCCCACCTCCCGGCAGGAACTGGCCGCGGCCACCGGACTGAGCCTCGCCACGGTCGCCACGCTCGTCGGCGAGCTGCTGGACCTGCGCATGATCACCGAGGTCGGCTTCGAGGACTCCGCCGGCGGCCGCCCCCGGGGCCTGGTCGCCGTCAACGCTTCGGGGGGCGCGCTGATCGGCGTGGACATCGCGGAGACCTACGTCCACGTCGAGCTGTTCGACCTGGCGCTGACCGTGCTGGCCCGAGCCGACGAGGACATGCGGCCCGGCGAGAGCCGTCCCGAGCAGGTGGTCGGCCATGTCGCCGCGGCCGTCGGCTCGGTGGTCGCCCAGGCCGGGGTCGAGGCCGCCCGGGTGCTCGGTGTCGGGGTGAGCGTGCCGGGCCAGGTGGACCGGGACACCGGCATCGCCGAGTACGCGCCCAACTGGAACTGGCACGACGTCCCGTTGCTCGACCTGCTCGCCGAACACATCGCCTATCCCCTGTACCTGGACAACCCGCTGCGCGCCTGTGCGGTGGCCGAGCTGTGGTTCGGGGCCGCGCGGGGCCGCGGGGACGCCGTGGTGGTCAACCTGGGCACGGGCGTCGGCGCCGGTCTGGCGCTCGGCGGCGGGCTGCACCGGGGCGTGAGCAACAGCGCCGGCGAGTGGGGGCACACCACGCTCGTGCTGGACGGCCGGCTGTGCCACTGCGGCAACCACGGCTGCGTGGAGACATACGTGGGCGCGCCCGGCATCATGCAGAACCTGCGCGAACTCAGCCCGCGGTCCGCGCTGTTGCACCCCGAGGACCAGACGGCCACCATCGACTCGCTGGCCCGGGCGGTCGCCGTGGACGACCCGGTGGCGCTCAAGGTGGTCCGGGACACCGCCCGTTACCTGGGGGCCGGGATCTCCGACCTGATCAACCTCCTCAATCCCGAAGTGGTCGTGCTCAGCAGCTGGGTGGCGTCCCGGCTGGGCGAGCCGCTGCTCGGCGAGGTACGCGCGGCCGTCGCCCGGCACGCGCTGCGGCGGCCGCTGGCCGCCACCGAGATCGTGCTCTCTCCGATCCCCACCGACCCGGTGTCCCTGGGCGCGGCCACGTTCGCGCTGGAGGGGGCCCTGCAGTCCGTCGGGCAGCGCACCGGGATCAACACGACCGGCACGAGGCGCACCACCGCACCCGCAAGGAGCCGTACCGCACCGCCTTCATGACGACGGAAGGGATGCACGTGTCTCACCCCCGCACCAGGAGATCTCTCCTGCTCGCAGCCTCCGCCGCACTGGCTGTCACGGGAGCCCTGCTCACCTCCCCACCCGCGAACGCCGCCGACTCACCCGCCCCCGCCGAAGTCTCGCCGCACGCCGCCCAGACCATCGACGACATCGGTGCCTCGGGCGCCTGGTGGGTCAACGACCTGCAGCACTTCTCACCCGCCGTCCAGGCCCGGGTGGCGAGGCTGCTCTTCTCCGAGAGCGGCCTGGACCTCAGCTCGTACCGCTACAACATCGGTGGTGGCGGTACCGCCGTCACCACACCGGCACGCGCCGCCGAGGACTTCCTCGACCCCGACGGCTCCTACGACTGGAGCAGGGACGAAGGCGGTCGGACGTTCCTCGAGTACGCCGCGCAGTACGGCGTGAAGGACCTGATCGGCTTCGTCAACAGCGCGCCCTCCCGGTGGACGACGAACGGGAAGAGCTGCGGTGGCCTGCTGAAGGCGGAGAACGAGGCCGACTTCGCCGGATACGTCGCCGACGTGACCGATCACTTCGCCCGGCAGGGCGTCCGGCTCGACTACATCAGCCCCTTCAACGAGCCGGACAACAGCTTCGCCGACTGCGGTCAGGAAGGCATGCCGGTGCCGGTCGACCAGCGCGACGACATCGTGCGCGCACTGGGCGCCGAGCAGCGGGCACGCCACCAGAAGACCGGCATCATCGCGGACGAGTCCAGCAGGACGACTCAGTTCAACTCCGAGCTGCCACAGTGGATCTCGCAGCCGGGCACCGCCCGGTACGTCTCCAAGCTCGCCCACCACACGTACGACAACCCGGACGACGGAGAACTGGGCAAGGTCCACGAGACGTCGGTCTCGGTGGGCAAGGAGTCCTGGGCGACGGAGATCTGCTGCTTCGGCAAGGGCACAACGGGTTGGAACCAGGAGTACGACCCGACCATCGACAACGCCCTGCTGATGTCCCGGATCATCTACAAGGACTTCGCGAGTTCCCACGACTCGGCGTTCCAGTGGTGGGTGGCGCTGGCGAGCGGGTACGGGAGTGACCCGGGCACGAAGAACGACGAGGGCTGGAACGACGGCCTGATCTACTACGACCCCGACTACGCGGCCGACGGCAACCAGAAGCTGTACTTCACGAAGCGGTACTACGCGCTCGGCCAGTACAGCAAGTTCGTGAGACCGGGCTCGGTGGCGCACAACGTGACCGGCGCGCCGAGCGGCGTCGAGGTGTCCGCGTACGACCGCAACGGTCAGTGGGTGGTCGTGGTCAACAACCACAACACCACCGACACAGCGCTGAACCTGCACTTCAACAGCGGTACGCCGGTACACGCGAGCAAGGCCGTGCGCACGTCGGCCACGGAGAACTGGGCGAACGTCGCCAAGCCGTCCGTGAGCCACGACACGCTGTCCACGACGCTCGCCGCACGTTCCGTCACGACGTACGTGCTCGACCGGCGCGGCCACGGCAGTACGGCGGTCACCGGTGCCTGGCAGGGACAGCAGTCGGGCAAGTGCCTGACCGCCGATGCCTCCGGGGCCGCGATCAGCACCTGCACCGGCGGGGCCGACCAGTCGTGGTCGTACGACGCCAGGGGCGCGCTGAAGGGCGCGAGCGGCTATCTGTCGGCGGGTGGTCCGGGGCTTGCCACCTCCGCGGCCTTCACCGGTGACGCGACACAGCGCTGGCTGCTGAACTCCAACGGCCAGATCGTCAACGAGGCCTCGGGCAAGTGCCTGGACGTCAGCGGCCAGGCGACCGCCGACGGCAGCAGGGTGATCCTCTACAGCTGCAACGGCGGCACCAACGAGGCCTGGACCAGACAGTAGTCAGCGCCATCCGCATCGCCGAGGGCCGCCGGTCACGCCCGTGACCCGGCGGCCCCCATCTCCCTTTCCCCGAAGCCCCGTTCGGAATCCCGAACCGGGTACAACGCTTCGAACGTACTTCGTCCAACCCCTTGCCGAAGCATTGGCCGAAGATTAACGTCCCGGCTCCGCAAGGCAATTCGAGCCAACTGGCTTTCAGGTGCAGAGCCGCAGCAGCACTCGACAGACAAGGACGTCAGCATGTCGGCACTGAGCAGCAACTGGGACCGCCGATCGATATTCCGGGCCGCAGCGGGCCTGGCCGCCGCCGGCACGCTCGCCGCGTGCGGCGGCAACAACGGCCGCGGCGGCAGTTCCGGTTCGGGCAGGAGCCTCGTCCAGTACTTCCACGCGTACGGCGAGGCCGGCACCGAGCAGGCCGTCAAGCGCTACGCCAGGGCGTACTCGAAGGCCGACGTGACCACGCAGTGGATCACCGGTTCGAACTTCGAGAGCAAGCTGTTCGCGTCGCTGCTCACCGACCAGGCCCCGGACCTGTTCGAGTTCCACCCGCAGATCCAGCTCGTCAGGAGCGGGCAGGTGGCGGACCTGACCGACGTCATCGACCCGGTCAAGGACGACTTCAACCAGGCCGACATCAAGTCGCACACGGTCGACGGCAAGATCTACGGCGTCCGGATGATCGACGACCCGCAGTTCTTCTTCTACCGCAAGTCCCTGCTGGAGAAGGCGGGCATCCAGCCGCCCACCACCCTGGACGAGTTGACCGAGGCGGCCGCGGGGCTGACCACGAACAAGGTCAAGGGCCTCTTCCTCGGCAACGACCTGCACGCGGTGATCAACCCGATGATCTGGTCGGCCGGCGCGGACACCCTCGACGACAGGAACCGGATCGCGTACCACACGGACGGCGTGGTCGAGGGGCTGAAGAAGATGCGCAAGCTCTTCACCAGCGGTGACCTGCTGCTCGACGCCCCGGCCGACTACTGGGACCCGTCCGCGCTCAACCAGGGCCTGTGCGCGATCCAGTTCTGCGGCATGTGGGCCATGCCGCAGTTCCAGCAGACCCTCGGCGACGACCTCGGCATCATGCCGTTCCCGAAGGTCACCGACGCGGGCAGGCCCTCCGTCTACAACGGCGGCTGGTCGGTGTTCGTCAACGCCAAGGGCAAGAACGTCGAGGCGGCCAAGGAGTACGTGAAGTGGCTGTGGATCGACCAGAAGAAGTACCAGGAGGACTGGGCGACCTCGTACGGCTTCCACATCCCGCCGCGCACCTCCATCGCACGGTCCGCCACCAAGCTGAAGTCGGGCCTGCCGGCCGAGGGCGTGAAGCTCTTCGACGAGTACGGGCACTTCGACAACATCGGCTGGACCCAGGCGATGATCACCGCCACGGAGGACCTCTTCGCCGACTGCGTCCGCAAGGGCGGTGACCCGGAGGCCGCGCTCGACAAGTGCGACAGGACGGTGAACGCCGAGCTGAAGAAGCTGTTCGGATAGGCCGCCGGGCGGACCACGACATGTCGACGACCACCACGCGCGGCAGCCGCACCTTCAACTTCTGGCTCTTCACCAGCCCGTTCCTGATCGGGCTGATCGTCTTCGTCTACATCCCCATCCTCTGGAGCCTCTACCTCAGCTTCTTCGAGGCCCGCTTCACCGTCACGCCCAGCGACTTCATCGGCCTGGACAACTACCGGGACATCTTCTCGGACAGCGGGTTCACCGGCTCGCTGGTCACCTTCACCGTCTTCGCCGCGTTCATCGTGCCCACCACCTGGGCGGTCTCCCTGGGCCTCGCCCTGCTGGTGAACCGCCTGAGGTTCATGCGGGCCCTCTACCGCTCGGTGTTCTTCCTGCCGACGGCGTGCAGCTATGTCGCGGCCTCGCTGATCTGGAAGATGTCCCTCTTCAACGGCGTGCGCTTCGGCCTCGCGAACACCGTCATCGGCTGGTTCGGCGTCGACAACATCGCCTGGCTCGCCAACCCCGACCCGCCCTGGTACTGGCTGGTCATCGTCACCGCCCGGCTGTGGCTGCAGTCCGGCTTCTACATGATCCTGTTCCTGGCCGCGCTGCAGAACATCCCGCAGGAGCTGTACGAGGCCGCCGCGATCGACGGCGCCAGGCCCGGCTGGCAGACCTTCCGGTACATCACGCTGCCGCAGCTGCGGGCCACGTCCACGGCCGTGGTCCTGCTGCTGCTCGTCGCCGCCTACCAGGCCTTCGACGAGTTCTTCAATCTGCTGTCCAAGACGACCTGGGGCCGCCCGCCGCTCGTCGACCTGTACTACACCGCCCTCGGCCAGGACCAGAACTACGGCAAGGGCAGCGCCGGCGCCATGGTGCTGACCGTGCTGATCTGCGTCGTCACCCTGTTCCAGGGCAGGGTCATGGGTTTCGGAAGGGGTGACGAGGCCAGGTGACCAGCACCGTGCCCGAGACCCGCAAGCGCGCCAGGCGCGGCGGTGTGATGAGCTCCACCGGCCTGTTCATCGCCACCGGCGTCGCAGCGCTCCTCTTCCTCGTCCCCTTCTACCTGCTGGTCCGCAACGCCCTGTCCACGGACCCGGAGATCACCGGCGAGAACTGGAAGTTCTTCCCCACCCACCTCCAGTGGGGCAACATCACCGAGCCGTTCGACGACCCCACGGTCGACTTCGGCCGGTCGATGTGGAACTCACTGGTCGTCGGCGTCCTGCACACGGTCGGCACGCTGCTCGTGTGCTCCCTCGCGGGCTACGCCCTGGCCCGAATCCCCTACCGGCACGCCGACAAGATCTTCTACGGCGTCCTGGTGACCCTCATGGTCCCCACGGCCGTCACCTTCGTCCCGAGCTTCGTCCTCGTGTCGTCCCTCGGCTGGGTCGACAGCTACCGCGGCCTCATCATCCCGGGCCTCTTCAGCGGTTTCACCTGCTTCCTGTTCCGGCAGTACTTCCTCGGGTTCCCGAAGGAGCTGGAGGAGGCGGCGCGCGTGGACGGGCTCGGTCACTGGGGCGCGTACTGGCGTGTCGTGGTGCCGAACTCGCTGAACTTCTTCGCGGCGATCGCCACGATCACCTTCATCAACGGCTGGAACTCGTTCCTGTGGCCGCTGGTCATCGGCCAGGACCCGAACGCCTGGACGGTCCAGGTCGCACTGTCGTCGTACATGACCAACCAGACCGTCAACTACCACCTGATCTTCATGGCGACCGCCATTTCCATCCTGCCCCTGCTGTTCGTCTTCCTCTTCCTCCAGCGCTGGCTGGTCCAGGGAATCGCGCAGACCGGCATCAAGGGCTGAGCTAGGAGACCGATGTCCCTCCGCACCTCCCCCACTCTCGACTTCGCTCGAGCGGGGGGACCCCCATCCGCATACGTCGAGGACGTCTCGCCGGGATCCGGGGCGCTGCCGCCCCGGGCCTGGTACGCGTCCTCGGACGCCACGTCCCTCTCGCTGAACGGCAGCTGGCGCTTCAGGCTGTCGGACACCGCCGGCGCCGAGGACGACTCCTTCGCGCAGGAGGGGTACGACGCCGGTGGCTGGGCGGAGGTGTCGGTGCCCGGCCACTGGGTCCTCCAGGGGCACGGCTCCCCCGCCTACACCAACCACCTCTACCCGTTCCCGGTCGACCCGCCCCGCGTCCCGACCGAGAACCCGACGGGCGACCATCTGCGCGTCTTCGACCTGCCGGCCCACTGGCCGGCCGACGGTGGTGCCGTCCTGCGCTTCGACGGTGTGGAGTCCTGTGCCCGGGTCTGGCTGAACGGCACGGACATCGGTGAGTTCAAGGGCTCCCGGCTGCCGCACGAGTTCGCGGTCGGCCATCTGCTGAAGGCCGAGGGCAACGTCCTGGCGGTCCGCGTCCACCAGTGGTCGGCGGGCTCGTACCTGGAGGACCAGGACCAGTGGTGGCTGCCCGGCATCTTCCGTGACGTCACGCTGCTGCACCGCCCGGCCGGCAGCGCCCTCGACTTCTTCGTGCACGCCTCCTACGACCACGTCACCGGCACCGGCACGCTGCGCGTCGACTCCGACGTGGACGGCCGGGTGACCCTCCCCGGCCTGGGCATCGACACCGCGACCGGCGAGCCGGTGACGGTGCCGGTCGAACCATGGACGGCGGAGCGCCCGCAGCTGTACGACGGCGTGCTGGCCACCGAGGGCGAACGGGTGCCGCTGCGCATCGGCTTCCGCACGGTGGAACTGTCGGACGGCCTGATCAAGGTCAACGGCAGGGCGGTGCTCTTCAAGGGGGTCAACCGGCACGAGTGGCACCCGGAGAAGGGGCGCGCGCTCGACCTGGAGACCATGCGGGAGGACGTGCTGCTGATGAAGCGGCACAACATCAACGCCGTCCGCACCTCCCACTACCCGCCGCACCCCGCCTTCCTCGGCCTGTGCGACGAGCTGGGGCTGTGGGTGATCGACGAGTGCGACCTGGAGACCCACGGCTTCACCGAGCAGGCCTGGCGGGACAACCCCGTCGACGACGACCGCTGGACCCCGGCACTCCTCGACCGCGCCGCCCGCATGGTCGAGCGGGACAAGAACCACCCCTCGGTGATCATCTGGTCCCTCGGCAACGAGGCCGGCACCGGCCGCGGCCTGACCGCCATGGCCGCATGGATCCGCGGCCGGGACTCCTCGCGCCTCGTGCACTACGAGGGCGACCCGGGCTGCCGTGACACGGACATGTACTCGCGGATGTACGCCGGCCACGCCGAGGTCGAGCGGATCGGCCGCGGTCTGGACGGCGGCACCCACCGGCGCCGCGAACTCCCCTTCATCCTCTGCGAGTACGCACACGCCATGGGCAACGGCCCCGGCGGACTCGCCGACTACCAGCGGCTCTTCGAGTCGTACGACCGGCTCCAGGGCGGCTTCGTCTGGGAGTGGATCGACCACGGCATCAAGGACGAGCGGTACGGCTACGCGTACGGCGGCGATTTCGGCGAGGAGCTGCACGACGGCAACTTCGTCTGCGACGGCCTGCTCTTCCCGGACCGGCAACCCTCCCCCGGCCTGGTCGAGTTCAAAAAGGTGATCGAACCGGTCGCCGTCGAGGGCGACGGCAGCGGCGGCACCGTCCGTGTCACCAACAAGTACGACTTCGCCGACCTGTCCACGCTGGCGTTCACGTGGTCGTACCAGGTGGAGGGCGAGACGGTCGGCTCCGGCGCCCTGACGGTGCCCGCGCTCGCGCCCGGCGAGTCGGCCGAGGTGAAGCTGCCCGAGCCGCCGGCCACCGCTCCGGCGGGCGAGGCCCACTGGACGGTACGGGCGGTGCTCGCCGCCGACACCCCCTGGGCGCCGCGGGACCATGTCGTCGCCTGGGGCCAGTTCGCCGTGTCCGCACGGCAGGCGCCCACGGTCGCGGCCACCGACGGTCCGGTGCCCGGCGACGGGCTGATCACCCTCGGCCCGGCCTCCTTCGACGCCCGCACCGGCGCGCTGCGCACGGTCGGCGGTGTGGCCGTCACCGGGCTGCGCCTGGACGTGTGGCGGGCGACGACCGACAACGACGACGGTGCGGCCTGGCAGACCGACATCCGCCACGGCCTGCTGTGGCGCAAGCTCGGCCTGCACCGTATGCGGCACCGCCTCGACGCGGTGGAGCCGGGCGACGACGCGCTGACGGTCCGCACCCGGGTGGCGCCGGCGGCCCGGGGGGCCGGGCTGTCGACCGTGTACCGCTGGACGTCGGACGGAACCCGTCTGCGGCTGACCGTGTCCGTGACACCGGAGGGCGACTGGACCGTGCCGCTGCCCCGGCTCGGCATCCGCTTCGGGCTCCCTGCGGCCGACCGTGTGCGGTGGTACGGCGGCGGCCCCGGTGAGGCGTACCCGGACAGCAGGACGGCGTCCGCCGTCGGCCGCTGGGAGTCGACCGTGGACGACCTGCAGACGCCGTACGTCCGTCCGCAGGAGAACGGCGCCCGGGCCGACGTCCGCTGGGCGGAGATCGGCGGTCTGCGGGTCGAGGGCGACCCGGAGTTCTGGTTCACCGCCCGGCGCTGGACCACCGAGCAGCTGGAAGCGGCGACCCACCGCACCGACCTCACCCCGGGGGAGACCGTGTGGGTCAACCTCGACCACGGCCAGCACGGCCTCGGCTCCCAGTCCTGCGGCCCCGGCCCGCTGCCCCAGTACTACCTGCGTGCCGAGCCCGCGGAGTTCTCGTTCGTCCTCTCCGAGGCTGCCTCCTCGCAGACCGGCTGACCGACAGGGGCCCGACCATGTTCCTCATACGACCCATGAGCCGACTCCTCACCGCACTGGCGGCCGGCGCCCTGGCCATCGCCGGACTCACCGCCTCCACCGGCACCGCCCAGGCCTCGACCACCGGCACGTTCAACGTGCTGACGTACAACGTGGCCGGCCTCCCGGAGGGCCTCAGCTCCAGCCACCCAGCCACCAACACCCCGCTGATCTCACCGCGGTTGGCGGGCTACGACATCGTGAACGTCCAGGAGGACTTCAACTACCACGCGGCGCTCTACGCGGGCGACAACCACCCGTACCGCACGGCCACCAGCGGCGGAGCCGGTATCGGCGACGGCCTCAACACCCTCTCCAAGTACCCTTTCGAGGACTTCGAGCGGGTGAAGTGGAACGACTGCACCGGCACCAACTGCCTGACCCCGAAGGGCTTCACGCTGGCCCGGGTACGCCTGGCCGAGGGCGTCTTCGTCGACCTCTACAACCTGCACCCCAACGCCGACGACACCGACGACGCCCTCGCCGCCCGTCGCGCGAACATCGCCCAGGTGTCGGCGTTCATCAAGGCCAACTCGGCAGGCAACGCGGTGATCGTCATGGGCGACACCAACACCCGCTACACCCGCGCCGGCGACAACATCCGCACGCTCGTCGACGACAACGGGCTGACCGACGCGTGGGTGCAGCTGGTGAAGGGCGGTACGGCACCCACCCAGGGCGCCGACCCGCTGCTGTGCCCGACGTCGGCGCCGCCGAACGACTGCGAGGTGGTCGACAAGGTCCTCTATCGCGGCAGCAACCTGGTCTCCCTGAACGCGACCCGCTACAACGACGAGTGGGCCAGGTTCCTGGACGCCGCCGGCGGGAACCTCTCCGACCACTTCCCGCACACCGTCGACTTCGCCTACACCCTCAACGCGAAGCTCCGCGCGAGCGACTTCTTCGGCGGCCCGCACGGCACGGCCTTCGACGACGCCGACGACCTCCCGGCCGGGCTCGCTCCGCGCACGCTGACCCTGCGCGGTGACGCCCGACTGGACGCGGTCTCCCTCACCCATGACGACGGCACGGTCCTCGGGCACGGCGGCACGGGCGGCACGGCGGCCTCCCTGACCCTGGCCTCCGGTGAGCACCTCACCTCGGTGAAGCTGACGGAGGGCCAGAAGGGCGGCCGTACCCGGATCTTCTCGGCCGCCTTCGGCACGGACAAGGGACGCACTCTCTCCGCCGGTACGGCGACCTCTGACACCGTCACCTTCACCGCGCCGTCCGGCTGGCAGATCGTCGGCTTCACCGGCCGTTCCGGCGACGAGATCGACAAGATGGGGGTGCTGTACGCGCCGATCAGCTGAGCTGGAGGTCCGCCCAGACCGTCTTGTGCAGGCCGTCCGGGCGGAGTTCCACACCCCACTTCTGCGCCAGTGCCTCGACCATCAGCAGCCCGCGCCCGCCCTCGTCCGGCTCCCCCTGCGCCCGCATGGGGAGCCGTTCCACGCGCGCGTCCAGCACCTCCACGCGCACGACGTCCCCCTCCAGCAGCAACCGAACGCGGAAGCCGCGCCCCCGGACCCGACCGTGTCGTGCGGCGTTCGCGGCGAGTTCGGCGGCGACAAGCGTGACGGTGTCGCTCACCCTGCTCCCGTGTGCGAACCCCCACACATGCATCCGATTGGCGACCAGCAGCCGCGCCTGCCGGGCGCCGTGCGGTGTCGCGCTGAAGAGCTGGGTGAACGTACGTTGCATGCCCCAACCGTCCCGCCGGGCACGGGAGTCGACCAGCGACAGAACTCGTACGCTGCGCACTGTACGAGTTCACGCTCTGGACAGTCACCGTGACGTTCCGTGACCATTGGTCGACATGGCCGACAGCACCATCAGCATCGAGCAGTCCACCAACGAGCCCGAACCGTCCGACAGCCTGAAGGCGTTCGGCGCGGCACACAAGGCCTTTCGCAGGCGGGCGGGTTACACGCAGGAGCAGTACGCGCCGCTGGTCCGGTACCAGCCGGGCACGATCGCTTCCATCGAGCAGGGGCGGCGGTTTCCGCCCCGGGTGTTCGTGGAGCGGGCGGAGGAAGTCCTGGACGCGTTCGGCGTGTTGAAGGGGGTGTACAAGCACGCGACCAGGGAGAAGGGGCTGGCCTCGTGGTTCCGGCAGTGGGCGGAGCTGGAGGAGCAGGCGATCAGTCTGTACACGTTCGAGAACCGGTTGGTGCCGGGGTTGTTGCAGACGGAGGGGTATGCGCGAACGTTGTTCCGTGACCGAGTGCCGATGCTCAGCGACTCGGAGATCGAGGCTCAAGTAACCGCTCGTCTTGAACGCCAGTCGCTGCTGAGGGAGCGCCCCAACACGGCGTTCAGCTTCATCGCCGAGGAGCATGTGATCCTGCGGCAGACCGGCGGCGCGGAGGTCATGCGCGAGCAGATCGACCACATCCTGGAGGCGACGGAGGCGCGCAACATCGAGTTCCAGGTGATGCCGATGTCACGCGGCAATCACGCGGGCACCGACGGCCCCATCCGACTGCTGGAGACGCCGGACAACGAGTGGTTCGCCTACTGCGAGGGGCAGGAGAACAGCCAGTTCATCACCGACGCGAAGAAGATCAGCGTGCTCCACATGCGCTGTGCGAAACTGCGTTCACAGGCTCTGCCCCCGGAGGACTCCCGGAGCCTGCTGGAGCAGATGCGAGGAGCACTATGACCACCACCGAACTGGCTTGGTTCAAGAGCAGTTACAGCGGCAGCTCCGGCGATGACTGCATCGAAGTCGCCACCTGCCCCACCACCATCCACGTCCGCGACTCCAAGAACACCACCGGCCCCCGGCTCGCCCTCACCCCGGCCTCCTGGACGGAGTTCGTGGCGTTCGCCGCCCGCGACCGCGGGTGAGGCCGGAGCCCTTCAACCGCCGGGTGCGGCTGGTCGTCGAAGTACGTGACGACCGGGACGAACTGGAGCTGGCGGAGAGCGTGTTCGCCGCTCAGGGATGGCGAGTACGCCCGGCGCGGGACGGCGACGCGGTGAGCGCGGAGAACGGATACTCCGCGCTGGTCGTCGAAGTCCCGCTCCGGGGCTCCCGCTTGACGGCCAGGTCGATGGCCTGCGAGCAGGTGACGACACTCGCCGCCCGACGGAAGCTGGACGTCTGGGTACGCGAGGCCAAGCTCGTACGTCCCAGGCCCGCCGAGCCGAACACGACGTACCACGTCCATCACAAGGTGCCGGACGGCGCGAGCCCCGCTCTGCGGTGGCTCGCCGAGCACTGGATAGCCGTCGGCGGGTGGGACGTACGCCATACGCTGCATCTGCGCGGCGAGTACACCGAAGAGCAACGCGACCGCGCGCTCGCCGAGTTGGGCGGGCGCAACATAGGCGGCGCCCCGTTCGACCCCGATGCGCACGACATCCGTCGGGCGATCGGTCCCCGGCCCCGCGACGGATCGACGGACCGACACCGTAAGGCGCTGCAGTTCGCCGTCATCGGTGTGGTCGTACTCGTCAGTCTCGCGTGTGGCATCGTCCTTGGGGCGTCGACCACGCCCTGGCGGTTCCTGGTGCTGGCCTGGCCGCTCGGCATGTGCTGGCCGGTGGGCACGTGGGTGTCCGCCAACGAGCCCCGCCCGTGGCTCGTCCGGCTCGGGATCGGCGTGGCCCTGGTCTGGGGCCTGACCGCCTTCGGGTTCATGTGGGGGGACTCCCAGCCGGCGGGACTGTCCGGACAGTTCGCCGGGATCCTCCTAACCCTGCTCCTCGGGTTCACGGCCTTCGGCCTCTGGTACGCCCTGAGCGAGTCCTGGTTCAGCCGCAACATGCAGTGGTTCCTGCCCGTGCTCGCGGCGCCGTTGCCTTTCGTGCTGCCGTGGGCCGGTTCGTATCTGCACTCCATGTACCTGGAGGAGCGCTTCGGGATCCCGGCCGACTCGGTGCACGTGGCCTTCTACTGGCAGTACGCCGTGGCGCTGCGGCCGCTCGGGCTGGCCCTGGCGTGTTCGCTGGTGCTGATCGCGATGGGCGGCTGGGCCCGTCACTTCAACCTCCAGACGGGGACGAACGGGCTCGTCCGATGGGTCCTGCCGTTGATGGTGCTGGTCGCGGTCCTCTCCGTGGCAATCGAGGCGCTGACCGGTGTGGACCGGGCCGCCGACAGAACGATCACGGACGCCACGGCCGGGAAACGCTACCCGGCCGCATACTTCGGCATCCGGGGCGAACTCGTCTGCGTCGCACCGCTCAACCCGAGGATTCCGGTCATCAACGGGCCGGTACCGACGACCCACCCGGTCCTCGTCTTCCAGGCGAGCGGTGACACCCTCTGGCTCTGGGACCCGGACCCGGCCCGGGGCGAGGACACGTCCCGCCATGCGCTGCGCGTGCGGGCGGAGGACGTGCAGTTGGCCGCCGCCGGCAGCAGGCGCTGCAGCGCCTGAGCTTGCTCTTTATGGTCCGGCCTGGTCGCGTTCGATGAGCGTCTCGGGACGTTTGACGGATTTGCATCGAGGAGCTGACACGAGGGGGTGCGGCCTGTCTCCAGGGCGGCGACGAACGAGTACGGCCAGCCCGGGATCATCAGGTGCTGGTCGCGGCCTCGGCTTGACGGTCTCCTGGCTGCTGACGTTGAAGCAGATCGCCGCCGCGTTCGGCGACGTACCGAGCGACCGCGCCGCTGCGGGTCAATACACCTAGCCCCGCCCTAAAAGGCGTTGTCCAGCGTCAGGGTGAGCTCGGCGATCCGCCACCCACCGTCGGACCGGCGCAGGCCGAACGTGTAGACCCCGGTCGAGATCATCTGGATGCTCTCGCCGGTGTTCCTCGTCTGCACCAGATAGGCCCGCACCTCAGCGGTGGCGGCGTCCGTCGTCGTGACCACGACATTGCCCAGGTGGTGCCGCACCCTTCCGGTCTGGGCCGTGTGTCCGTCACGGATGAAGTCGAGCACCGCCGCGCGTCCGACGACCGGGCCGAGCACTCCTTGTCCGGGCATCGTGAAGGTCCAGGTGGTGTCTTCGGTCAGGACCGCTTCCAGCTCGGGCACATTGAGCTCGTCCAGGGCGTGGGCGTAGTTCGCCACCGCCTTCTGGAGTTCGGCGATCACGATTCCACCGTCAGCACGATCTTGCCTTGGATGTGGCCCTGCGCGGCTCGCATGTGTGCGCTGGCCGCTTCGGGCAGCGGGTAGGTGCTGTCCACCCCGACCTGGAGCTTGCCCTCGTCGAACAGGCGCCCGATCTCGGCGAGCTGTGGGCCGTTGGAACGTACCTGAATGTTCGAGACTGTGATGCCCAGACGCGTCGTCTCTTCCGGGTCGTACTGGGCGAAGAACACCGGAAGCATGGTGCCTCCGCGCTTGAGCACGGTCAGGAAGCGTGAGCTGTCCGGGCCACCGACGGTGTCGATCACCAGGTCGACGCCGCTGACCACGTCCGCGGCCTGCGTCGTGGTGTAGTCGATGAACTCATCGGCGCCGAGCTTGCGCAGGAACTGCTCGTGCCGGCCCGAGGCCACCGCGATGACGTGTGCCCCCTTCCATTTCGCCAGCTGCACCGCGAAGTGGCCCACTCCACCGGCGGCCCCGTTGACCAGCACGGTCATCCCTGGCGTGATCGGCACCGGCTGGTGCACCTGGCCGGTGAAAACAGACGGCACGTCGTGGCCGAGATCAACCAGGTACTGCCAGGCCGTAAGCACGGCCATCGGCGCCCCAGCCGCCTGCACGTGGTCGATACCGGCCGGCTTGTGAGCCAGGTCCGAAGCCGGCGCGGCCACGTACTCGGCGTAAGTCCGGCCGTCGAATCCGGGGAACCGCAGCATGCCGAAGACCTCGTCACCGACGGCGAACCCCAGCACGTCCGGAGCAACCGCCTGGACCACGCCCGACATGTCCGTTCCAGGGATCAGGGGGAACTCCAGCGCCGGCCTCATCTCGGCCGGCATGACCTTCATCCCCTCACGCAGGTACCAGTCCGGCGGGTTGATGCCCGCCGCGTGCACCCGGACGAGCACCTCGCCCGGGCCGATCTCGGGAACCGGCACCTCGTCATACTGCAAAACTTCCGGCCCGCCCGCTTCGTGGAACTGGATCGCCTTCATCGCGCCTGTCGCTTTCTTGGGGAAACGTTGCTCCTTCAGTCAAGGCCCAGGACGGCATGGCCGTCCAAGACCGGTTCGGCAACCCGGTCATTCCGAAACGGCATGATGCGTACGCTGGAAGGGTGAACGATCCCGGACAGGACCTGGAACTGCGGCTGGTGCGCTACTTCACCGTGGTGGCGGCGCACCAGCACTTCGGCCGGGCCGCCGCCGACTTGCACGTGGCCCAGCCGGCGCTGAGCCGCCAGATCCAACGGCTCGAGAAATATCTCGGCACACGACTGCTGGACCGCGCCCCCCAGGGCACGCGGCTCACTCCGGCTGGCCAGACGTTCCTCCCCAGGGCCCAAGCCCTGCTGCAGGCCGCCCGCCAGGCCGAGCTGGCTGTGCGTGAACAAGCCCAGACCGAACGAATCGCCATCGGCTACGTCGAAGACCTGGTGATCACTGCTGCCGTGCGGGAACTGCGCCGCCGTTACCCGGACGCCGAGATCGCCACCCGCTACCTGAGCTGCCGCGACGTCGGGGCGCTGTCCGACAAGCGCGTCGACGCCCTGATCGCGCGGGCCCCGCTGCCGCTCGCCGTCGACGACGTGTTCACCACCCCGCTGTACGAGGAGCCCCGGATGCTCGTGGTCCCGCGCGGCCATCCCTTGGCCGACCGCGCGTCGGTGACCGCGGAAGAACTGGTCGGCGAGGAGGCGGCGCCGTGCGCGTTCGAGACCGCGGACTGGACTTCCTACCGGATCCTCGGGGTCGGCGTGCCGCCGATCGAGAGCTACGAGGACAAGCTCGAACTCGTCGCGAGCGGCAGGGCGATCGCCGTGCTACCGGTCGGCGATCGGCGTAGCTCACTGCGTCCCAACCTCATCACCGTCCCGGTCGAGGGCGCTCCCCCCAGTCAAGTCGTCCTGGTCAGCCGCAAGGGCGACCCGAATCCGATGATCAGGAATCTCCGGCTGGCGGCCAAGGCCGTCCTGACCGCCCCGGCAGCCTGACCGGGACCAGCAGCCGCCTGCCGTGAACGGTCAGCCGGGCATTACGGTGGGACACGAAGACCTCCGTGCGGTGCGTTGCTAGACAGCTCCACCACACCGGAGGTCTTCGCCATGATCAAGCCCGACCGGCATTAACAACGCTCGTGATCAATACACCTAGCGCGTGCCTCTTTGATGTGCTGATCAGTTGATGGGATGTGTCCGTCCGATTAGTGATCACCGATGTCATGTGGGACCGGATTGCGCCGCTGATGCCGGCCGATCCGGTCCGGGGACGGCGGTGGGCCGACCACCGCCGCACCCTTGAGGCCATCGCGTGGAAGTACCGCACCAACTTGCCCTTGCGGGACTTGCCCGACGAGCTCGGCCCCTTCCAGACCGCCCACAAACGGCTGATCACCGCACCTTCTCGTTCGGACAAGGCTTGGACGGCCGCGCGCGAGAGGCGCTGACGCGGACCGTGCCACCGCGTTCAAAGGTCAAGCGCGGTTCCGTATTCCCAGCGGCACGGGTCGTTGTATTCACCGTTTCTGAGCGGAAGCCGTACCCGACCTCCGGTGCCAGACCGTGATAGTGGCGGAAGTTGTAGATGAGCGGGCTCCAGACGGCGGGGTCGATGTGCACCGAAGCATCGGCGGACGACAAGCGGAGTGACCACCTGAACCTAGATACTCTAGGATTCACCCTAGGTAACCAAGGAGGAGGTGTCAGATGGCCCGTGCGGGACTCACCGTCGACCGACTGGTCGCGGCCGCCGCCGACCTCGCCGACGAGGTGGGCTTCGAGAGCGTCAGCCTGTCCGCGCTGGCCCGGCACTTCGGGGTGAAGGACGCGAGTCTGTACTCGCACGTCCGCAACCTGAACGACCTGCGCACCCGGCTCGCCCTGCACGCGGGCGGCGAACTGATCGACCGGATCGCGGTGGCCGTGGCGGGCCGGGCCGGGAAGGACGCGCTGGCCGCGTTCGCGGGCGCGTACCGGGCGTACGCGCTCGACCACCCGGGCCGGTACGCGGCCACCCAGATCCGCATCGACCAGGCCCTGATCGCCGACTCCCCCGCCATGCGCCGCACGGCCGAGATCACCTACGGCATGCTCCGGGCCTACGGCCTCGACGAGCCGGATCTCACGGACGCCGTACGCCTGCTGCGCAGTACCTTCCACGGCTACTGCGCCCTGGAGTCCGCGGGCGGCTTCGGCGCGGCCCGGGACGTCCAGGTCTCCTGGGACAAGGCGGTCGATGCCCTGCACCTCGCCCTCACACACTGGCCCCGGGAGAAGAGCAACGATGACTGAGTCCCTGTCCTACGACGTCACGGGCAGCGGACCCGTGCTCCTGCTCGTGCCGGGAGGTGCCGGGCACCCCATGGGGCTCGGCCCGCTCACCGAGCGGCTGGCGCACCGCTTCACCGTGGTGACGTTCGACCCGCTGGGCCTCGCCCATGGCCGGCTCGGCCTGCCGGTCCCGGACCAGCACCCGGCGGACTGGAGCGAGGGGGCGCACCGGGTGCTGGAGGCGGTCCTGCCCCCGGCCGAGCAGGCCTACGTGTTCGGGACCAGCGCCGGCGGCATCGCCGTTCTCGACCTGCTCGCCCGGCACCCGCGGCGGCCGGCGCACGTGGTGGCGCACGAACCGCCGTGTGTGATGGTGCTGCCGGACGGCCGGGAGCGGCGGGAGGAGCTGATCGGTGCGCTGGACGGTCCCGGACGACCGCCCGCCGAGGGCGCCGACGCGACCCCGATGGGCGTCTTCCTCGCCCATGTCCTGCGCCCGTTCACCACCTACGTCCCCTCCCCCACCGCCCCGGAACACCGCCTCACCCTCGCCGTCGGCGCGGACTCGCGCGGCCAACTCCTCGATCGGACGGCCAGGTTGCTCGCCGACCGGCTCGGCAGCCCCTTGGCGGAGTTCCCCGGTGGGCATCTCGGCACCCTGGATCACCCCGTGGAGTTCGCCGACGCCCTCGCCGACACGCTCCTCTCCAGCGCGCACACCTCGTCGTAGGAGGGTGTGGTGCCGCCCGGCACCCGCCCGGTCGCGATGTCGGCCACCGCGTCCAGGGCGGCACCGAGCGCCCGCCGGTAGAGCAGGGAGCCGAGGCTGACCCGGCGGACGCCCAGGTCGGCCAGCTGGGGCACGGTGGGTCCGGCGGGTGTGTAGAGGACGTTGAGCGGGGCGTCGACGTGCCGGACGACGTCCGCGATCCGGCCGGGGTCGGTGAGCCCGGGCACGAACACCGCGTCGGCGCCCGCCTGCCGGTAGGCGTCGAGGCGGCGCAGGGTGTCCGTCTCGTCGCCGTCGCCCAGCCAGCACGTGTCCGTGCGGGCGTTGACGAACAGGCCGGGCACGGCGGCCTTCACCGCGGCGATCTTCGCGGCGTGCCGGGCGGTCGGCCCGAGCCCGTCCTCCAGATTGATGCCGACTGCCCCGACGGCCCACAACTGGTGGGCCAGTTCGGCGACTTCGCCGGGATCGTCGGAGAATCCGTCCTCGGTGTCGACGGAGAGCAGATAAGGCTCCGAGCCGAGGGTGAGGGCGAGACGCAGGGTGTGTTCCCGGGTCGCGGCCTCACCGTCGGGCAGTCCGACGGCCGCCGCCACGGCGAGACTGGTCGTGCCGATCGCGGAGAACCCGCGGGCCGCGAGTGCGGCGGCCGAGGCGTGGTCCCAGGCGTTGGGCAGGAGCAGCGGCTCGCCGGGGCGGTGGTGGAGTCCGGCGAAGGATGTCGCGGCAGGCTCTGCGGTCTCTGCGGTCTCTGCGGTCATACGCCCACGCTAGGGGCGGGTCGTTTCGGCCCCGGCCGAACTGTGCGGACCGGCTGCCGTCCGGGTCCTACGCCCCGCGTTCGGCCACGCTGCGTTCCACGCAGAACTCGTTGCCCTCGGGGTCGGCGAGGACCACCCAGCCGGTGCCGTCCTGCCGCCGCTGGTCGTCTACTTGCGTCGCGCCGAGGGCGAGCAGCCGCTCGACCTCCTCGTCACGGGTGCGGTCCTGCGGCTGGAGGTCCAGGTGGACGCGGTTCTTGACGGTCTTGGGGTCCGGCACGGTCACGAAGAGCAGGCCGGCGGCCTCGATCAGAGCCTCCGGATCCCCCGGATTGTCGTCCTCGTGCAGGGGCTGGCCCAGGGCCTGGGACCAGAAGCTGCCGAGGGCGTAGGCGTCGGCGCAGTCGATCGTCACGTGCCTGATCTTGGAAGTCATGCCTCGGATTCTGGTGGGCGCCCCGAGCTATGCAAAACGAGTTTGGCAACCTCTCCGGATCCGGCGGCGACCAAAAGGCATGACATCTGCACGACGCACGACACGTCACCGCCTACGCGACCAGGCTCAGCGGGGCGTCACCGACCACGACGGCCCTGCGGATCGCCCGTCCGGCGCCGTGAACCGGAAGGTCCTGACCTCGCCCGAGACCAGCCAGCGGACGCTCAGGTCGTAGTCCCCGCGCACCTCCACGGCCGCCAGGTCACGGAGGGGCAGGGGGTCGGGCTCCGCGGTGAGCCGGGCGAGGGCGACGAACAGGGTGGGGGTGTCGCCGGTCGTACCGGAGAGGGCGAAGCCGCCCGACAGGCCGTGGACCGGGACGAGTTCGGCCCGCCCGTCCTCCCAGGGCACCCATCCGGTGACCTGCACCTCGGTGCCGGGGTCCGCCCCCGCGACCAGATGGGCGCGCACTTCCACCGCACCGTCGGCGACGACGAGGCTGGTCACCTCCGCCCCGGAGCCAACCCTGTACCGGGAGGCCGCCCAGTCCTTCCCCACGCCCAGGGGCACAATGCCCGTGCGGAGCGGGTCGCCGCCGACCATGACGATGTTGTCGGGCGGGGACCCGAGGGGCCGCGTGACCGTGGAGTACGCGAACCGCGTGTAGTAGGGGTCGTAGCGGATGTCCTCGCTGCCGTGGTTGTGGAGGCGGACCACGCCGTCCGAACGGGTGGACTGCAGAATCCAGTTGGGGCCGACGACCGAAGTCACCGCGTCCGCCCGCTCCGTCGGCCCCGGTTCCTCGGCCGCCGTCCAGACCTCGTGGTCGGGAGGCAGGATCAGCCCCAGGAATCCCTTGCTCGCCCAGTACGGCGACGCGGGGCCCGAGTAGGTCTGCAGGACGGCCTCGTCGGGGCCGTGCCAGCCGAGCGTCAGCAGACCGCCCGCGTCCACGGCACCGCGGTCCAGGAAGTACTTCAGCGCTCCGGAGGCCAGTCGTCGTGTCTCGCCCGCCGCAAGGGGCGTACGGCCCGTGAGCGCGCCCAGCCACAGCGGGGCCGCGGTCGCGAACCGGTACGTCAGCGAGCGGCCCTGGTGCATGGGCGCGCCGTCGCCGCCGAACAGGCGGGCGTAGTCGACGAGATGGCGTTCGAGGCGGCCGCCGTACAGCTCCAGCAGTTCGGGGTCGTCGGCCAGCCAGGCGTGCAGCACCGGATACAGGTGCATGGCCCAGCCGTTGTAGTAGTCGTACTTGCGGCCGTCTCCGTCGGTGTACCAGCCGTCGCCGACGTACCAGTCCTCGATGCGCTCCAGACCGCGGTCGATCGCCTTGCGGGCGGCCTCGGGTTCGTGGCCGATCTCCGCGAGGAAGCCGCCGACGGTGACCGGGAACAACTCCCAGTTGCAGGGCCAGGGTTCGGCGGTGAGCGCGTCCGTCAGCCAGGTCGCCGTCCGCTCGCGCACCGATGGGTCCAGGCGGTCCCACAACAGGGGGCGGGTCAGCCGCAGGGCGAGGGCGATCGAAGCGGCCTCGACCAGCGGCTGGCTGCGGTCGGTGATCTGCGGCCAGACACCTCCGGGGCCGGCCGCCAGGCCCTCGGCGTAGCGGCCGAGCGCGGTCTCGTCGCGGCGGAAGGCGGCCAGCAGGAGGGTCCGGGCGTATCCCTCCAGTCCGTCGGAGAGGTGGCCCGCGTGGCTCACATGGTCGCCGGGCAGGTGGTAGAGGGCGCGGTCGGCGGTGGCGTAAGGCTCGACGGCGGCGAGCAGGGCGTCGGCGGCCGCCTCCCAGTGGGCGCGGGTGCAGCCGGTGTACGGGCTCGCGGAGCGGTCGTCGGCGGGCAGTTCGATCACGGCGGTGGCTGTCCTTCCTGGCGGGCCTTCAGCGCCCGGTATCCGGCGTGCCTGGAGCGCGCTGGATCCGGCGGGCCCGGAGCGCCCGGGATCCGGCGGACCTGGGACGCTCCGGTTCCGGTCGGGGCGCCCCAGGAGTTCATTCCACCCGGACCCTGCCCTCGGACACCAGATGCAGGGCGAGGAGTTCGTCGCGGACCAGTCCGGCGTAGACGGTGGCGCCGTGCACGGAGGTGTGCGTGTTGTCCCGCTTCTCGTTGTAAAGGTAGAGCGTCTTGGAGCCCTCGACGCCGAGGGACTCGGCCAGCGCCTTGGTCTTCGCACCTCGCCTGCCATCCCGTCGATGACCTTGGGGCGCTCGATGTAGGCGGTGGCCAGCTCCATCAACATGACGGTGAAGCCGGCGAAGTCGGCTGGATCTCCCGTGCACAAAGATGACCGCGCAGGAGAAGCAGCCCTGCTCCAGCCACTCCGGTAAGGCCAAGACGTTCGTCACGTCCGTCCCCCGGGTTGCGCAACCATCACCATCCGACGTAGCCCGTACCGTCAAGGATCTCCGGCTCGCCCTCGTGCTGTGACCAGGGCGCCGCAGCGCTTGAGCGAACAGGTCGGTTCGGCTCTTCGTCGACAGTTCCAGTGGTGCGACTGCGCCGGCCGTGGCACGATGCCCGGCGGGGAGAGGGGGACACGATTCTGTCAGTCGTCGCGAACGTCGTGATCGGGCTGGTGACCAGCCTGCTGGGCGGCGGGTTCGTCTGGCTGTGGGAACGGGCCAAGCGCACGCGGGCGGTGAACAGGCGCGCGGCCTTCTTCGGCGTCCGTCCGGGGCAGACGTGTCTGATCGTGCTGGGCAGCAAGTACAACGCACCCGGCACCGCGCATTACCGGGATGTGCGGGCTGTCATAGAAGTGACCCTGCTTGTAGGTGAGTTGGACTGCGAGGTCTCGGTGGAGGCCGGTGACTTCCGCGGCAGCAACGGCGATCGCACCGAGTTCTGCGTGGGCGGCCCCGCCGGCGACTCCAACATCCGCACTCGCGGCCACCTCGCTGCCCATCTGCCCGGAGTCACCATCCACCCCTACCTCGGCAGCCGCCAGGACTCGGTAGCCATAGAGGTCGGCGGCGAGAAGTTCCTGTTCGACCGGGGCAACCAAGAGTACGCCCTGGTGGCGAAGTTCACGCCCGCGGAGTCCAGCCGCCCGGTCTTCCTGGTCTGCGGACAGACATCCATGGCCAACCTGGCAGCGATTCACTTCCTCCGTCGCGCGTATGCACGGGTGGCCACGGAGTTGTCCTCGCTGGAGCGCTTCTGCATCCTGATCAAGATTTCTGACATCGGAACCTACGAGTTTCATCGCGCAGAGCTGGAACGGGATGTCACCGCGGCCGCGTTCGCGTGCTGACAGCGCTCACCGTTACGGGACCTCACCGAGCACAACAGCCGCTGCCCGCCCCCATGTCACTCTCTGGGCGAGTTCGTGCCGGAGTTCCGCCGCATGCCCGAAAGCGGCATCGCGGTCCCGTAGCTTTCGGTCGATGGCCCGCGCCCAGTTGGCTGTGTCCTTCTCTTCGTCCCGTGTGAGTTCGACGACAAACCTGCTTGCCTGCTCACGCCCGAGTGTCTCCCGCAGCAGATCGGCAAGTCCGCTCTGCGATCCCACCAGAACCGGAATGCCCCGGGTGATCGCCTCAAGCCCGACCAGGCCGAACCCCTCCTTCCGGGAGGGCATGATAACCAGGCTGGCGGTGTCCAGATCGTCGTCGATACGAGCCTGCTCTGACGTATAGGGACGGACCACGACCTCCAGCCCCGGACTCGCGGCCCAGCGCACGATGTCCGACCTCGCCTCGTCCACTTCGGCCTCCGGGGCTCCGCGCACGATGAGCCGGACATCCTCAAGACCGTCTTGGTGCTGCCACTCCGCGACCTGACCGCAGGCCGCCGCAGCGACGTCGACGCCCTTGAGGTGGGCGTCCTCGGCGCGGCCCAGCAAGACGACCCGCAGCGGCTCTCCCTCGGGTGGACAACGGTCCCCCGGACTCGGCACAGCGGAGTCGAACCCCGGATCGAGGCGCGCGGGGAGAAGTCCGGCCGGGCTTTTGACCTCGGCAAGGAACTGCTGGTAGAGCCGGGGGCCCACTGCGACCATGCGATGGGCGGTCTTGCTGAGCGCCCGCTCGATGCCGGTGCGTTCCTCGGCCCGCAAGCCCGCGTCGTTCGCCCGGTCCGGCTTGTACCACTCGATGTCGTCCGGAGCCATGTGCACGAAGTGCAGGCGCCGGGCAGTGGGGAAGAAGTCTTCGACCAGTTTCTGGGCCGCGGGTCCGGTGATCCGGCCGTGCCCCAGGACCAGATCGGGCTCGGTGCCCGGGGGCAGTTTCGGTCGGCTCGTCAGGCGTACGTCCTCGGAGGCACCGGGCCTGGGGGAAGTGGGAAGCAGAGTGACATCGGCTTCCTTGGCGGAGGTTTCCTCGGCGTCGTTCGCGTCGAGCACCACACAGAACACCTGTGCTCCGGCGGCGGCCAGCGCCCGGCACAGTTCACGGTTGAACGTACTGAGCCCGCCGTGGGAGGAGGCCCACTCGGTGGCCACGGACAGGACGACCGGAGGGCGGGCGGCCGGTACCGTCGTACTGGGGGTGCCTGTCTGCGGGTGCGTGGCTTGCGCCGTCGCCGCGGGAGCGACGCCGAGTGCGGAGCGGACGCGCTGCACCGCCTGGACGAGATCGACGTCGGTTTCCTGGCGCAGTGTGGTGATGTCATCGGGATCCGGCAGCAGCAGGAATCGGACCAGGAAAGCGGGCATCGACATGTTGTTCAACTCTGCGGCGGACTTGGCGATTTGCTGGGCCGCCAGGTCATGGTTGCCGGTCAGGAGGTGGGCCATGGCGGTGTTGTAGTGACCCAGCGCGCGGTCCCACGGTTCGTCGGCCAGTCCGAGGGCGCGATCGGCCAACTCGAGTGCGTCGGCTCCGCAGCCGGTGGCAAGGCTGAGGTAGGTCAGGCAATTGGCCTGCTCCCAGCTGGGATTCAGGGCGAAGGACGACTGGAAGCGGGCCTGGGCGCGATCGACGTCGCCACTTGTGTACGCATCGAACGCGGCGAGCAGGTGGTTCTTCGCCAGTTCTACCCGGAGGTGCCCCGTGGCCTTCTGGAACCATGCCTCGGCAGGCCAGGACCGCAGCGGCAGGCGAACACGGTCAGCAACGATTCGGCCGCCGAGCGTCGCTATCCGGGATGCAGTCGCCTTGAAACCGTCGGTGTCGGCCAGCGAGACATCGTCCGAGTCCGCCGCGAACAGCCAACGCTCGACCGTGTGGTTGCGATATGTACAGGTGACGGTGGTGAGGTCGAGGGCCGCGGGTTCGCCCGCTTTGAGGATCGCGTAGTGGAGGTAGTCGACCGGCGGGACGCTGTCCGGCCCGGCTGCGGGCAGTGTCTCCAGCGCCCGGAAGCTCTCTTCGACATCCTCCACGTTCATCTGGGAACCGAATGTCACGTAGAACTGCAGGGGTTCCTGGGCGAAGTCGCGCAACAAACCGTTCAGTTGACCGATCAGCATGCCCCGGACGTCGGTCCGGCTGGTGATGGCCCGGGCGTGGGGCGCCTTGCCGATGGTGCTGGCGGTCCAGAGCCGTGCGTAGACCTCGTCGAAGAGTTCCGTGTCGGCGGCAAAGCGGAGAATACCCTCCGGAGAAAGGATCTCCTGCGCGACCAGCTTCTTCCTGAACTCGTCGCACTCGTCACGGGTGATCTCCGGCAGCCCGGTCATGCAGTAGGCGAACCACGCCTCGTCCGGTGTCGCGTGACCCAGCGCGGACGTCAGAACGTTGAAGGCGATCAGCTCGCGCGGGGTCATCGCGCGTACGGCACGGATCAGCGGACGGTCCAGGACGTCGCGTCCGCCCGACTCCATGCGACGGCGGATGTCTTCGAGTACTTCGGGCGTGAGTACCAGGTTGTCTGCGAGGCCGCGCTGGAGACGGGCGAACATCTCGTGGCAGTACAGCTGGATCTCATACGGATTGCCATCCGTCAGCTGTCTCAGCGAGGTCACGAGATCGCGCCCGCCGAGGCCGTAGATTCCGGCGTTGTGGAGGGGACGCACGATGCAGTCCTCCACGTCGTCGTACCTCGCAGCAAACCCCCTGACCTCGATCTCCTTGAACTGTCGAAGGATCGGTGAGTGCACGTCCTTGATCCGCTCGATGAGCCCGGCCGTACCCGCGAGCACCAGTACCAGCCCGTCGACACGTGTGGTGAGGGAACGCAGGACCGACAGCGCGCGGACGTCCTGGGCGATCAGCTGCGCTTCGTCGACCAGCAAGGCAATGGGATGCCCGAGCAACTGCCTGAAGAAGGAGAGGTCGGCCCGCAGTGCCGCCTCCGGTACCTGGCCCCCGGCCTCCGCAAGGGCCACCGCCTCCGGAAACTCCAGCGGGGACACGGCCGCCGCGCCGCCAGCCCCAGCCATGACCCGCCGCACGGCCGGCCCGTCGAAGGAAAGCTCCCTGCCGCTCCGCTTGGCCTCGGCCACGACGGCCGAGGCCAACTCGTCATATAACTTGCGGAAGAAGGTGATCGGGTCCCCGTCGCCCTCGATCAGCTCCACCCACGCGGTGGTCAGCCCGCGCGCCGCGGCCATCCGTTCCGTGGCGTAGAGCAGGCTCGTCTTCCCGGCGGCCCGTGGCCCGTGCAATGCGATGCAGACCGTCGGCCGGTCGACGGCCGCTTGGGCGAGTTCGTACTCGATCGCCGTGACCTCCTCGCCGCGCCCAGCGAAGACGGCGGCATCACGCACCGGGTTTCGGAAGTCGTACGGATTGCGCAACTGGGATATGTCCACGGGCCCCCTCACCTCATGTCGATCGTACGATCTGCACGGCAGATGGAGGAGGCTGTTCGGGTGGTCAACCGGAGCGGACAATGCCGTGCAGATCGTTCCTTGCGGTCAACTGCCCTGCGTCCACTGCTGGTTCGTCCCCCCATTACAGGCGTACGTGATGACCGCGGCGGAGTTGGCGGTGGACGCCCCCGACACGTCCAGGCACTTGCCGCTCGAGCGGGCCTTGATGTTCACATAGGAGCCGGAGGGCACGAGTGACCACTGCTGGGTGGTGGCGCCGGTGCAGTCCTCCTGGGTGATGCCGGCGGCGTTCTCCTGCAGGCACAGGGAGCTGCCCCGGCCCAGCAGTTCGTGGTAGCCGTTGCCCAGGTCCTTGAACCACCACTTCTGGTTGGTGCCGCCGTTGCAGGTGTACTGGCTGATGGCGGTCCCCTGCCAGAGGGACTGGCCCGGCACGTCGGCGCACCTGGAACTGTGACGGGCGACAAGGGTGTTGTACGTGGCGCTCGTGCCGGTGACCGTGCCGGCGGCGGTGTCGGCCGTGACCTCCGGGGACCAGGAGAGGGACATCGAGGTGGAGGTCGGGAAGGCGAGCGGCAGCCACACGTACCGGGAGTCGTTGACCGTGCCGCCGAAGGAGTTGCCCCAGCGGTCTCCCATGTACAGGTACGCGGTGCCCGAACCGCCCTGCACGGGAAGGACGTACGCGGTCTGCGAGCCGTAGGCGGTGGAGTCGCCCACGTTCGCCCACGCGGTCCAGGGGCCGGCGAGGGAGGTGGCGGTGGCGTACTGCTGCTGGTTGGGGTTCCAGCCGGTGGCACCCGACGTCAGCATGAAGTACACGCCGTTCCGCCTGAACAGCGCCGGTGCCTCACGGTGGCCGCCGGGCCAGGGATCGGCGAGCAGGCTGTCGATGCCGGTGTAGGCGGCGGTCAGCCGGTAGATGTTCAGGTCGTAGTTGTCGTTGGCGGCCGAGACCATGTAGGCGGTGCCGTCGCTGTCGACGTAGGTGGTCAGGTCGCGGGACATGTACTGGCCGAGCGGGCGGAAACTGCCCTGGTAGGTGTAGGTGCCGTCGACGGTGCCGGAGACGGCGACGGCGGCGCGGGCCTCGCTGTAGTCGACGCCGTTCTCCTTGTGCATCCACATGACGAACTTGCCGCTGGACGCGTTGTAGATGACCTTGGGGCGCTCGATGTAGGCGGTGGCCAGCTCCGTGGCGGAGGACTGGGACAGGACGTGACCGCGGAACTCCCAGCTCTTCAGGTCGGTGGAGCGGTAGGCGTCCACATAGCGGAAGGTGTTGTCGGAGTTGCGGTCCTCTCCGAACCAGTAGTAGAAGGAGCCGACCTTGATGACCCCGCCGCCGTGGGCGTGCAGGGCGTTGCCCGAAGTGTCCGTGAACCGGGTGCCGTTGGTGATCGTCTGCGGTGCCGCCTGGGCGGGCCCTGCGGTCGCCAGGGCCGCGGCGAGCGCACAGCACAGGGCGAGCAGGATCGCGTACGCGCGTCTCATCTCACGCACTCTCCTTCACGGTGTCGGCAACGGGGACGCCGAAGTCCGGGGTGCCGTCCGGCTTCCAGCCGAGCCGCTGGATCCGGGTGTGGCGGTTGGGGTCGTGCAGCGGGTCGCCGGTGATCTCCTTGTACTGGCGGGCGTGGTAGACGAGGACGTCGCTGTGCCCGTCCTCGGCGACGGTGAAGCAGTTGTGGCCCGGCCCGTACTGCTTCGTCGTGTCGTTGCTGGTGAAGACCGGGGCCGGGGACTTGGACCAGCTCGCCGCGTCCATGAGGTCGCTGTCGGCGTCGGCGGTGAGCAGGCCCATGCAGTAGTGGTGGTCGGTGGCGCTCGCCGAGTAGGTGAGGAAGACGCGGCCGTGGCGCTGGAGGACGTACGGGCCCTCGTTGACCTTGTAGCCGACGCACTCCCAGTCGAACTCCGGCGTGGAAAGCCTGACTTGGGGTCCGGTCAGCGTCCAGGGGTTGGCCATCCCGGATATCCACAGCGCGGTGTTGTTGTCCATGCCGGGCTCGTGCTGGGCCCAGACGAGGTAGCGGGTGCCGCGGTGCTCGAAGGTGGTGGCGTCCAGGGAGAAGGTCTCCCAGGCCGTTCTGACCTGCCCCCGCTCCACCCACGTCCCCCGGAAGGGGTCGGGGCCGGCGTTCTCCAGCACCCAGATGCGGATCGCCCACACGTCCTCGGCGGGCGCGGAGGCGAAGTAGATGTACCACTTGCCGCCGATCCGGTGCAGTTCCGGCGCCCAGATGTGCGCGCCCATCGGGCCGGTGACGTGCGCCCGCCAGATGACCGACTCGGCTGCGGTGGTCAGCCCGTTCAGGGTGCGGGAGCGGCGCAGGACGATGCGGTCGTACTCGGGGACGGTCGCGGTGAAGTAGTACCGGCCGTCGGTGTGGCGGGTGATGTGGGGATCGGCGCGCTGGAGGACGAGTGGGTTCACGAAGCGGGCCGTCTCGTGGGAGGCGGGCGGGGACGCGAGTGCGGGGGTCGCAGACGTGGCAGTGGTGGCCGCCAGGGCGCCGGCGGCCGTGGCGCCCTTCAACAGCAGGCGGCGGGTGGGGAGGTGCGCAGGGCGTGGGTCGCGGCTCATGCGGGCTGCCTCTCGGTGGGGCGAGCGGGGACGAGTTCGGGAAGGTTCGATATCCCGAACATCATCTGTGATTCCGAACGCCGAAAAGGTAAAGGTGGGCAACCAAGAGGTCAACGCTCCGGTCGGACAGAGGGGTGAGCGAATTCCACGAGTGTGCGAATTTCTGTTATCCGACCACGGGTTCTCGCGTCTCCCAGACGTGCGCACCCACACCCACAGAACAGCAGCGGCCGCAGGCGCCCTCGCGGCCGTCGCCCTCACGATCGGCGCCCCCTCGCCGTCCGTCGCGGCCGGCACCCGGGACGTCACCGCCGACGTCCTCGCCGGGCGGGACGTCACGCTCACCTCGGACGCGGTCGTCACCGTCCCGTCCGGGACGACCACGTACACCGGCGTCTTCCGCGGCCGGGGCACGCTCACCGTGCGCGGCGCCGGCACGCTGATCCTCACCAGGGACAGCGACTTCACCCTGCCCGAGTCCCGGCAGCGGCAGATCGTGCGCATCCGGGGCGGCAACCACCCGTTCACCACCGTGACCAACCCGGACCCGCCCGCGATCACGGTCGAACGCGGAGCCACGCTGCAGTACGGCACCGGCGGCGCAACCGGCTTGATCGGCCATTTCCCGTACGACACCCCCGGCTACCGGTTGAACCAGCTCAACGTACGGGTCGACGGCACCCTCCGCCTGTCCCTGACCCGCACCTTCAACATCGGCACCATCAGCGGCTCGGGCCTGGTCACCCAGCCCCGGCGCATGCGGGGCACCCTCGACCTCGCCGGCACCCACCCCTTCTCCGGGGTCATCGACAACGGCACCGGGATGGCCGTGGGCCGCCCCGAGTACCCGGTGGCGCTGCCCCGTGCCCGCGCGATCCTCAACCGGGGCTCATGGATCATCGACACCCCGCTCGACCGGACGATCACCCTGCGGCAGGACTTCTACCAGCGGGAGTACGGCAGCGACATCGACGTGCACACCCGGCCGGGCAGCAGGGTGGTGCTCACCGGGCAGTACAGCTACAGCGACCGGGGCGGCGACTCCCACCCCTCGCTGAGCACTGCGTCCCTGAACTGGCGGTCCGTTCCGCACCGGTCGAACAAGCGGGGCACGAACATCGAGGGTGCCGACGTGCGGTGGGGCGACGGGACCACGCACCGGATCTTCATGCCGGGCACGCGGGACACCGTGTACGTCAATCTGCACGCCGCCGGTGGCCGACGGTCCCGGCTGACCCTCGACTACGACGGTCCGGTGACACTGGGCGCCCCCATCGGCGGCGGCAGGTACCACGACACGCTGGCCGCGCCCGGTGCCGGGGACGTGGTGATCGCGGGGACGCACGGGAACGACGTGACCTTCGCGGCCGCGCAGTACTACGACGGCTCGACGACCGTCGGGAAGGGCGCGGTGCTGCGGCTGGGCTCGGGCGCGCAGGGCGGCGACGGCTCCCTGCTGACGGGGACGGTGCGCCGGCGGATCGTGAACGACGGGACGCTGTACCTGCGGAACGTCTCGACCCCTGTGCGGCTGACCCACGTCGGCGGAGGCGGCGCGCTGGTCCAGTCGGGCGCCGCGACGACCATGCTCACGGGCGACGCGGTGACGTACACCGGGACGACGACCGTCGCGCAGGGCACGCTGGCCCTGCGTTCCGGGGCGTCTTTGCTGCACAGCAGGGCGATCAGACTCACGTCGGCGGGCGCACTGCTCGACGCGGGCACCTCCGGGCTGCGGGTGGCCACGTCGCTCACCGGCACGGGCACGGTGCAGGGCGCTGTGACGAACGACGGCTCGGTGGCCGGCGGTCTGACGGTGACCGGGGACTACACGCAGCACGCGCGGGGCGAACTGATGCTGCGGGAGCGGCCGTTGAAGGTGGCGGGCAGACTGCGGCTCGCCGGGTCCTTCGACCTGTCCGCCGTCGGCGCTCATCCGGCGCCCGAGATCACCGTCATCGAGCACGGCGGCCGCTCCCGGACCACGGGTGCCTTCGGCGGCCTGCCGGACGGCGCCCGGCTCGAACTCGCCGACACGCACTACCGGATCGGCTACAACGGCGGCGACGGCAACGACGTCGTGCTGACCGCGACCGGCCACAGCCTCGCCTCCGGCGTCCACGCCGAGCCCGCCGCCGACGCGGGTGCCATGAGCCCCCGGACCGCGAACACCGTGGCCGGCCGCTTCGGCTGGTGGCCGTACGTCCTCGCGGTCGGCCTGCTCGGCGGCCTGGTGTTCCCGGCGACCCTGCGCACCCGGGGCAGGGGCCGGCGCGGTGGCGGCCGGCACGCGGCACAGGGGTAGGGGGCGATTACGGCGGGCCCCGGCGGATCGAGATCCGCCGGAGCCCGCCGTCCGAGCGCGTATGTGCCCGCGGGCTCAGTCCGTGCCGGACTCCATCGCGGCGCGGTCGAGCATCGTCTCCTCGTCCGCGGCCTCGCCGCGCGAGGCGATCGCCTCGGCGCCGCCCTGGTCCATGGCGCCGATCAGGCCGGTCGAGGCCGCCTGGGCCGCGCCGATCGGGGCCGGGTGGTCGGTGCCGACCAGGCCCAGGGTCGCGTACTGCTCCAGCCGCGCGCGGGAGTCCGCGATGTCCAGGTTCCGCATGGTGAGCTGGCCGATCCGGTCCACCGGGCCGAACGCCGAGTCCTCGGTCCGCTCCATGGAGAGCTTGTCCGGGTGGTAGCTGAGCGCCGGGCCCCGGGTGTCGAGGACCGAGTAGTCCTCGCCGCGCCGCAGCCGCACGGTCACCTCACCGGTGATCGCCGCGCCGACCCAGCGCTGCAGCGACTCGCGCACCATCAGCGCCTGCGGGTCCAGCCAGCGGCCCTCGTAGAGCAGCCGGCCCAGCCGCCGGCCCTCGTTGTGGTACGCGGCGACGGTGTCCTCGTTGTGGATCGCGTTGACCAGACGCTCGTAGACGATGTGCAGCAGCGCCATACCGGGCGCCTCGTAGATGCCGCGGCTCTTCGCCTCGATGATCCGGTTCTCGATCTGGTCGGACATGCCGAGCCCGTGCCGGCCGCCGATCGCATTGGCCTCCATGACGAGGTCGACCGGGGAGGCGAACTCCTTGCCGTTGATGGTGACCGGGCGGCCCTGGTCGAATCCGACCGTCACGTCCTCCGTGGCGATCTCCACCGACGGGTCCCAGAACCGTACGCCCATGATCGGGTCGACGGTCTCGATGCCGGTGTCGAGGTGCTCCAGGGTCTTCGCCTCGTGCGTGGCGCCCCAGATGTTGGCGTCCGTGGAGTACGCCTTCTCCGTCGAGTCCCGGTACGGCAGCCCGTGCGCGAGCAGCCACTCCGACATCTCCTTGCGGCCGCCCAGCTCCGTGACGAAGTCCGCGTCCAGCCAGGGCTTGTAGATCCGCAGGTGAGGGTTGGCGAGCAGCCCGTAGCGGTAGAACCGCTCGATGTCGTTGCCCTTGAAGGTGGAGCCGTCGCCCCAGATCTGCACCCCGTCCTCGAGCATCGCCCGCACCAGCAGCGTGCCCGTCACGGCACGTCCCAGCGGTGTGGTGTTGAAGTACGGGCGCCCGCCCGACCGGATGTGGAACGCGCCGCAGGCGAGGGCCGCGAGCCCTTCCTCGACCAGCGCGGCACGGCAGTCCACGAGCCGGGCGATCTCGGCCCCGTACGCGAAGGCGCGGCCGGGCACCGACTCGATGTCGAGTTCGTCGTACTGGCCGATGTCGGCGGTGTAGGTGCACGGGACGGCACCCTTGTCGCGCATCCAGGCGACGGCGACCGAGGTGTCGAGCCCGCCGGAGAAGGCGATACCGACGCGCTCGCCGGTGGGGAGGGAGGTCAGGACCTTGGACATAGCAAGATTATGCATCACCTCGCATTTTCATGCAACGCCTGCAGCTCAGGACGCGATCCGGGTCCCGCGACCCCATCGACTAGCGTCGTGTCATGAGCAGCAACACCTCCTCCAGCCTCGCCGAAGCCCTCGCCGCCGGGACGGTCGTGCTCGACGGCGGCATGTCCAACCAGCTCGCGTCCGCGGGGCACGACCTGAGCGACGAGCTGTGGTCGGCCCGTCTGCTGGCCGAGCGGCCCGAGGCGGTCACCGAGGCACACCTCGCCTACTTCACGGCGGGCGCGAACGTGGCGATCACCGCCAGCTACCAGGCCACCTTCGAGGGCTTCGCCAAGCGCGGGATCGACCACGCGGAGGCGTCCCGGCTGCTCGGACTGAGCGTGGAACTGGCCCGGGAGGCGGTACGGCAGGCCCGGGGCGCCGGGGTCGCACGGCCGCTGTGGGTGGCCGCGTCGGCCGGCCCGTACGGGGCGATGCTCGCGGACGGCTCCGAGTACCGGGGGCGGTACGGGCTGAGCGTGGACGAGCTGGCGGCCTTCCACCGGCCGCGCCTGGAAGTGCTGGCCGCCGCCGCTCCGGACGTGCTGGCGCTGGAGACGGTCCCGGACACCGACGAGGCGACGGCGCTGCTGCGGGCGCTGCGGGGACTCGGGGTGCCGGCCTGGCTGTCGTACACCGTCGACGGTCCGCGCACCCGGGCCGGGCAGCCGCTGGACGAGGCCTTCGCCCTCGCCGCCGACGTCGACGAGGTGATCGCGGTCGGCGTGAACTGCTGCGCCCCGGAGGATGTGGAGTACGCCGTCGAGACCGCGGCCCGGGTCACCGGCAAGCCGGTCGTCGCCTATCCCAACAGCGGGGAGGCCTGGGACGCTCAGGCACGCGCCTGGAAGGGGCGGACCACGTTCGGCACCGAACAGGTGAAGGGCTGGCGGGACGCGGGGGCCCGGCTGATCGGAGGATGCTGCCGGGTGGGTCCAGAGGCGATCGCGGGGATCGCCGGAGCACTCACCGTGTAGGGCGAGCGGGCCGCCGCTTGCGCGGGGGCAGCCTCGGCGCCGGGCCCCGTCAGGACTCGCCCGGGCCATGCGCTCCGCCCCCGCCGGACCCACCTCCGTCCCGAGCCGGGCCATGGCCCCGGGGCGAGGAAGTCGCCCCCGCCCGGCCGCCTGCCGCGCCGCCGCGGCGGTACCGGGCGCGTCATGTCCGGGCACCGGCCGCATACGGGCCGGTCCGAACGCGGCGTGGCGCTCTCCGGCGGCGACGGCCGTGCGGAAGCACCACTCCGCCGCGGCCGGCTCCATGCCGGGCAGGCGACGGCGGCCGAGGAACGCCGGGGCTGCGGTCCCGCCGCGTTCGGCCGCGGCCATGGCCGGCTTCGCCCGCACGCCCGGCGACAATGCGCGGCCCCCCGCACCTGAGCAGCGGCGCGGTATCCGCTCGACGGTCCCAAGTGCCCACTCCTCAGCCTGACGTACCGCCCGCATCACGGATACCGAGAACCGTGGCGGTGAAGTCCGCCAGTTGTCCCCGCAGTTCCTCGCGGGGCACGGACCTCTCGCCGGCCAGGTGGGCGACCAGATCGGCCCGGGTGGCGGCGAGCAGTGCGTGGGCGGTGAAGTCTGCGGAGCCCGCGCCGACCGACGGGATCCGCTCCAGGAGGTCCCGGAGCAGGGCGTGCCAGCGCTCGTAGTGCTCGGCCCGGTAGGGACTGACCGCGCCGGTCTGCTCCAGGGCCAGTGCCAGGTGGCGGTTGTCTAGCTTGAAGCAGAGGACGGCGTCGAGCAGCGCCGGCACGCGTACCGGTGGCGGGGTCGCGGGCCCCAGGGGCGCCGGGCCCTCTTCGACCGCGTTCCTGACCGGCTCGAGCCGTGCCTCGTACAACGCGCGGATCAGCCCGGTGCGATCCCCGAAGGCGCGGAAGAGGGTCGCCTTGCCGACGCCGGCCGCGGCCGCGATGTCGGCCATGGTGACGCTCTCGGGGCTCTGGCACTGAGCGAAGAGCGTGTCGGCGGCGGCGAAGACGGCCGCCCGGTTGCGCGTCGCGTCCTTGCGCGGTCTGCGCTCGGTCATACGGCTTCTCCCTCGGTCACGTTGCTCCTGCCTCGGCCACGTGGCTCCCCGCTTGCGATCCGGACCCGCGGTCCGTATCGTCCACCGAAACGGACCACCGGTCCGTATCGTACGGGACGGAGGATTCCATGCCCACACACACCTCACCGGACGTGCTCTACCGCCACAGCCTGCGCCTGCTCCTCGCCAAGGACATTCCCGCCTGGGTCGGCCTGTGGGCCGAGGACGGCGTCATGGAGTTCCCCTTCGCGCCCCCGGGCCGGCCGGCACGGCTGGAGGGCCGGGAGGCCGTCGCCGCCTACATGCGCGACTACCCCGACCACATCGACCTGCACGGCTTCCCCGACCTGCGGATCCACCGGACCACCAGGCCGGAGACGATCGTGGCCGAGATGCGCGGCGTGGGCCGTCTGGTCAAGACGGGCGGCCCCTTCGACATGACCTACATCGCCGTCGTGTCCGCCCACGAGGGGCGTTTCACCTCCTACCGGGACTACTGGAACCCCCTCGCCGTCCAGCAGCCCGGCCTGGACTTCGCGGGCGGCGGTGTCCGATGACCCTCACCGGCACCACCACCCTGGTCGTCGGAGCGACCGGCACCACCGGCGGCCGGACCGCCGCCGCGCTGATCGCCGCAGGCCACCGCGTCAGGGCCGCGAGCCGTCGGGCCGGCCGGACACCGGGCGCGGAACCGGTCCGCTTCGACTGGTACGACCCCTCGACCCACGACGACGCCCTCACCGGAGCCGAACGCGTCTACCTCGTCCCGCCGGTGGGTGACCCGGACCCGGCCGCGGTCATGCTGCCCTTCCTCCGCCGGGCGCGCGCCGCGGGCGTCCACCGCGCCGTACTCCTCAGCTCGTCGGCCGTCCCCGAGGGCGGCCCGGGAGTGGGCGCGGTGCACGGGGCGCTGCCCGGTCTGTTCGACCAGTGGGCGGTGCTGCGGCCCTCCTGGTTCATGCAGAACTTCACCGGCACGCACACACACGCCCACAGCATCCGTGCGGAGGGGGTCGTCCTGACCGCGGCCGGCACCGGCCGTGTCGGCTTCGTCGACGCCGACGACATCGCCGCCGTCGCGGTCCGCGCCCTGACCGGCGATCGTGCACCCGATGCCGACCTGATCCTGACCGGCCCGGAGGCGCTCAGCCACGACGACGTCGCCCGCATCCTCACAGAGGTGACCGGCACGCCGGTCACCCACCGGCACCTGACGTACGAACAGATGCGTGACCGCCTGGCCGCGACCATGCCGCTGGAGTTCGCCGCCATGCTCGCCGGCCTGGACCGCGCCATCGCTCAGGGGGCCGAGGACCGCACCACCGACACCGTCCAGCGCCTCACCGGCCGCCCGCCGCACAGCTTCCGGGCGGTGGCCGAACGCGAGTCGGCCGTGGACGGGACCCTGCTCCGGGCAGCCCCGGACATCGGTCCGACCCGGTAGGCGAGGACGACCGCTTACCGCTCAGCGGCGCCGCGCCCCCACCGAGCGGCGCAACCGGCGTACGGCTGAGGCGAGTTCGGCTCCGGTGACCCGGGCGTCGGAGGCGGAGGCCGGTTCCGGGACCGTGGGGGCGGCCGCCCAGAGGGCGAGTTCGGGATCCCGGGGGCCGTACGCGGTGCGCGGGACACCTTCGTCGAAGATCCGTACCGGATGGGAGGCGTCCCAGGGCTGCCAGCCCGGATCACCGGTCGCTGCGAACCGCACCCAGGCCGCGTGCATCGCGGTGCTCAGCTCCGGCGGGGCTCCCTCGCCGGCCAGCTTGGCGGACTCCGGAACGTCGCCGGTGTCGAAGACGAACCCGAGTTCCAGGGCGTGGCAGGCGGCGAGTCCGGGGAGGCGGGACGGCCAGGCGAACTCGTAGAGGTACGAGGTGCCGGGACGGGCGTCGGCCAGCCGGTGCAGCGGGGCGCGCAGCAGGTGGTCGGTGACCATCTGGCCGACGATCTCGGAGGTGCCGGCGTCGGGGTGCAGGGCGCGGTAGCCGCGCGGGACCTCGTGGCCGACGTGGCAGCGGGCCATGGCACCGGCCAGGGCGACCGGGCCGAGCCGGTCGACGCGCTCCAGGAGTCCACCGGGCACCAGCCACAGCCGGTACTCGTCCCGGGTCCAGCCCATGAGGAGGTCGACGCCCCGGGCGGCCTCGCCGTCGATGAGGGCCTGGAGCGGATCGCCGGGCACGAGGTCGCCGTCGACGACGACGCCGAAGGCGGGGCCGCCCAGGACAGGGCTGCTCAGCCGCCCCACCTCGGCCTGGGTACGCAGCAGCAGGTCACGGTCGACGGTGGCGAAGGCCTCGGCGGTCGCGGGGATCTTCAGCCGGGCGGCCATGCGGCGCACCATTCGCCGCACCTTGTCGCGCTCGGAGGCCTCCGGCGACCCGCTCTGCAGGACCGCCCGGCGTATCAGGCCCTGGGCCTGGGGTGCGGCGATCAGGGCTCCGGCGCTGATGGCGCCGGCCGACTGCCCGCAGAGGGTCACGTTGCCGGGGTCGCCACCGAATGCCGCGATGCTCTCGTGCACCCAGCGCAGGGCAGCCAGCTGGTCGCGCAGGCCGGGGTTGGGCGGCGCGTCCGGGAACAGCCCGTATCCCTCGACTCCCAGCCGGTAGTTGACCGAGACACAGACGACTCCGTCGCGGGCGAAGGTGCGGCCGTCGTAGACGGGGACGGCCGAGGACCCCCTGGTCAGGGCGCCGCCGTGCAGCCAGACCAGGACCGGGAGCCGGGCGCCGGGGCCCGGCTCGGGGGTCCACACGTTGAGGTTGAGGCAGTCGTCGCCGGGGATGACGGGGTCCGACAGGTATTGGGCGAAGGCCTCCGAGTACGGGGGTTTCGGCGCCGTCGGCCCGAAGGCTCCGGCGTCGCGTGTCCCGTCCCAGGGCTCGGGCGGCCCGGGCGGCCGGAACCGCCGGGGGCCGAAGGGCGGGGCGGCGTACGGGATCCCCCGGAACACCGCGACACCATGCTCGTACCGGCCGCGTACGGCCCCGTGGGGTGTGGCGACCACCGGGCCCGTCGGGTCTGCCGCCATCGCCCACCAGCCCTTCGCCGTGCTCCTGCACCGTTCACTTCAGAGCACCACATCACCGGGATGTATTCCGGTGCACAGGCCCCGCACTGGGCCGTTCGGGCTATGTCGGCGCGTGTGGCGTGCATGAGGATGCCGACGCCGGGCCGGTCGTGTCCACCGCGCCACAACCACCCCACCCCGTTCGAAGTTTCGAAAGTCCCCTCACCCACCGTCCCGCGAATTCCCATGTCTTCACGCCGAGTTGACGCGCACCTATCGTAGGAAGCGCTTTCTGCGTGCTCGACGGGCAGGCCGCGGAAGCAGCGTTGGTCGCAACTTTCGGTGGCCCGGGGCGGGCCGGAGAGGCGGGTTCCTCATGGTCCGTGCGGGGAGTGCGAGCGTGGCGGCCGGGCCGACGCTGGCGGTGGTCGCCCGTGAGGCCGGGGTGTCGGTGCCGACGGCCTCGAAGGTCGTCAACGGACGCGACGACGTCGCTCCCGAGACCCGGAGGCGGGTCACCGAGGCGCTCGACCGGCTCGGGTACGTGCGCCGACCCCGTTTCGACGCGACGAGGACGCCTGCCCTGGTGGACCTGGTGGTCCATTCGCTCGACAGCTCCTGGTCGGGTGCCGTACTGCACGGAGTGGAGGAGGCCGCGTACGAGGCGGGCCTCGAGGTGGTGGTCTCGGCGGGCCTGGGGCGGGGGGGGGGGGGGGGGGCGGGGGGGGGGAGGGGGGGGGGGGGGGGGGGGGGGGGGGGGGGGGAGGGGGGGGGAGGGGGGGGGGGGGGGGGGGGGGGGGGGGGGGGGGGGGGGGGGGGG
>NZ_JBWKFN010000042.1:0-68447 GCF_056434245.1 Streptomyces sp. NPDC044064 | reverse complement strand
GACCGGCAATGAGTCGAGACTTCCGCGGCAGCTGCATCCCATGTCTGACCAGCGGAATCCACACATGAGCTTCGGAAAGAGAACGACCTCTAAAGTCGCGGAGCCGACCGCCCCAGCCACGACGGTCTTTTCCCTCCTGGCCGCGCCCGCCGTCCGGCCGGTGGCCCGGTGCGGGATCAGCGGGCCGTACGTACGCCCACGCATCTGGCAGCGTCGGCCCGCATGCCACCGCCACCACGATCCGGCCTCTTTGGGTAACACAAAGCGTCTTTGGCCTGCACCGTTGGGGATCGCATCCGCCCCCGTGCCCGTGTTGGAATGTGGCCGCTGCGTGTGGCGACGGACGGGCGGCGACGTGCGGCCGGTGGCGAAGACATAGAGGCGGCGCGGCGGCGACCGACCGGCGCCGCCGCGCTTGCGCGGCCCTCGGTTGATCCGACCTACTGGTGTAGGCAACCGGGTGGAAAGGGGTGCGTGGTGGCCCCAGAAGCGGGGCGTTGAGGTCCGACCGCTGATGCGTCTTTCCCCTTCCGAGGTCGGATCGTGGTGGCGGTGGCATGCGGGCCGGGAGCGGCCGTTGATGCGCTTGGGCGGAGTGTGCGGCGGCCGGGTTGGCGATGATCGATGAGCGCCGTTGGCTGCCGGACGAGCGAGCGAAGCGAGCCTTGATGAAGTAGGGAAACTCCTACCGCATCCGCTCCAGCGGCAGTTGTCCGACCCCGGGAGATGCTTGACAGCTCAATCCCAGCTCATGGCTGACGCGTTGGGGCACTACTACGTACTACGGAGCATCGTATAACGTAGTAGTGGGGAGGAATGAAGGAGGTGCCTGATGCCACGTCAACGGGACCGCGTCGGATGGGCCGAACCCGCGCTGCTGATCCTGGCCAGCCTGGCCGACGGCCCCAAGCACGGCTACGCGATCACCAAGGACGTCGAGGAACAGACGTCCATCAAGCTGGGACCGGGCACGCTGTATGCCGCCATCGCGCGGCTGGAGGAACGCGGCCTGGTCGCTCCGCTGGACGAGGACGAGCGTCGACGGCCCTACCGCATCACCGCGGAAGGTCAGACCGTGCTCGATGACAAACTCCGGGCGATGGCCCGCTTCGCACGCACCGGGTTGAGCCGACTGGGGGTAGCAAACGCGTGATCGACATGGCAGCTCGGGTGGCCTTGCGGGCATACCCTCCCTCGTTCCGGGAGCGCTACGGTTGCGAACTTGAGGCGCTGGTCGAGGACACCGGCGCCCGCCCAAGCGTCGTCGCGGACCTCCTTGTCGGCGCGCTGCGGGCATGGCTTCACCCGGTGATGCCCGATGAGTCCGTCGAACGGCGCCGCCGCCGCATGCAGGCAAGCGTCGCCACTACCTGGGTCGCCTGGTGCGCCGCACTGTATGCCCTGCCAGTGTTGAGCTTCATCCTGTCCGAGGAACCTTGGCCGACTCCGGACCTGGTGCGCCGACTGCTCGACGTTGCGCAGTACGCCATGTACGGCGCTGGGCTCATCCTGCTGGTTGGCACCCTCGCGCTCCTTGCGGAAACCTCCAGAACCGGCGACTGGACCGCGTGGCGCCCACTGGTGGTTCTTATCCCGATGCTGCCCACGTGGCTGATCGCGCCATTGTTCCTGGCGTTCGCCTCCATCGAACCGTTCTCCTATTGGGTCGGGGCCTTGGGAGTGCTTGGGCCGGCAGTGTTCCTCATTACCCTGGCGGTGACGCCTGCCGTGGTCGTCACCCGGTGCCGGCCATCTGCCAAGGTCTTGCGGCTGCTTGCCCTGTCCGGGGTTGCGGTGGCGTTCGCCGTGACGACGACAGGCATCGCCTGCGTCGCGGCGTTGATCACGAATACCGATGACGCAGTCCAGCTGGTCACGATGCCCATACTTGCCGTGACCGTTGCCGCTTCTACAGCGGCCCTGGTCAGCTCTGGTCGCGGAGCCAAGGCTGCGCTTCACAGGGAGCATCCGGTGGCTCTTGATGGTGACGTGTGAGTGACGCTGCGCTGCTCCTGCTTCAGGGCGCGCTACGAGTCCTAACCGCGTGGCTGGCTCGGGATACGGGCCGGCCCTGCCGATCGGCAAGAACGGCTCGATCAACTCCCAGTCTTTATGGGTGAGTTCCGCTCGCGCCACGATGGGCGTTCTACCAAGCAGCGTCCCGGAACCCAGACCCCACATCTTGATCAGGACTCAGAACGCGCCCTAGTGCTGTGACCGCATAGGTTCACCGGGTTGCTCGTTGTGCTGGTTGGAAGTGTTGGCGCTTCCAGCCAGCAAGGGAGGCGGGATGGCACCACCGGTCAAGGTCCGGAGGCTAACGGAGCAGGAGGGACAGAAGCTTCAGCAGACTTTGCGGCGGGGCAGTACCAGCTCGGTGCGGTTCCGGCGGGCGATGATGCTGCTGGCCTCGGCCGGCGGCAGCACGGTTCCGGTGATCGCGCGTCTGGTCCAGGCGGACGAAGACACCGTCCGAGATGTGATCCACCGCTTCAACGAGATCAGGCTCGCATGCCTCAACCCTCAGTGGGCGGGAGGCCGTCCCCGCCTGCTGAGCAGTGACGACGAGGACTTCGTCATCCAGACGGCCACCACCCTGCCCACGGTGCTGGGCGAGCCCTTCACCCGCTGGTTGGTCCGCAAACTGGTCGATCACCTGCGCAGGAACATGGCCCGGCCCGTTCGGATCGGCCGCGAGGCCCTGCGGTGCTTACTGGCCCCCCGAGGAATCACCTTCCAGCGGACGAAGACCTGGAAGGAATCCCCGGACCCGGCATTCGACGCCAAGCTGGAACGGATCGAGTACGCGGGCAACAAGCGTCCGGACCGCACGTTCGCCTTCGACGAGTTCGGGCCGCTGGGCATCCGCCCCACGGCCGGCTCTTGCTGGCAGAAGCAGGGCAGCCCCGACAGGCTGCCTGCCACCTACCGCCGCACCCACGGCATCACCTACTTCCACGGCTGCTACTCGGTCGGTGACGACAAGCTCTGGGGAATCAACCGGCGCCGCAAGGGCATCGACCACACCTGGGCCACCCTCCTGATCGCCCAACGACGCGAGCGCGCACGCATCCGCAGCGAACGAGGTCTCCGTTGGGGCGGCAGGTTACTGCCGGCAGCGGCCTGACCCCGCCCAGCCCGGGGAGGTCACGGCACTAGTCGTCGAACTCGAAGCCCGAAGTCTCTGCACGGGCAATGATGTCGCGGACTGCCTCGGGGCTCGTGATGACGGATTCAACGGCCGTCTTGAGCCGCGCAAGGTCGCTCTAGCTCCCGACCGCGCAGAACATGCCAGCCTCGCTGTCGAAATCGAGGCGCTCTGCAATGTCCGGCCAGGCAAACCGCACGAGACCTTCCCAGAAGTACCCGTTCGGCTCGTGCCCGGCGGCAGCTACTGCGGCATCGGCAGCCAGGCCACCGGCATCCAACGTCAGCGAGTGCTCGCCGTCGAAGTCATGCAGGTTGATGGTCACGGCGCGATCCTCTCAGGTCCAGTGCACGGGCTGCCCGATCCCTCGAACCGCTCATCCGGTCCCTCACCACTCCCGACCCCGGTGAACCTTTCCGGTCACAGCACTAGTTGCACCTGCCGGGTCGCGTCTCATTTCACGGATGGACGACTGTCGCAGGCGTCCCGTCCAGTTCGCGGTCTACGCATACGCCGTCGGGCTGCCGACCCTCACGATATGGGGGTTTTAGAAGAGGGACCGCGCAGGCTGGGAGGTGGGCAGTCGCGCTGCCCGTACTGCGGCCTGCTGGCGGATCGTGTGGCGACGCTGGAGCAGGACTGGATGTTGCTTGAGCCGGACATGACTCCGTTGGCACATACGGTGCCAGCGGAGCATCGGTGGATCGAGCTCTCCGACGGCCGGGTAACCGTCTACGGGGTGTGTCCGCCGGATCCGTTTCAGCGGTGCCGTATCGAGCACCGGCTGGCCTGCTCGGCGCAACCGCAGCCGGATCTCTGGCCGTGGTTGACGACGCTGCGAGCGGAGAACGGGCGGCGAGTGGAGCGGCAGGCTGACCCGGAGTCGCCGGAGCCTCCGGAGGAATGGCCGGATGCGGGGTAACGGTCGCTTAAGGCAGACATGAAGTCGCTTAAGGCAGACATGAAGCTGAGGGGGCATCGACTTCCAGGAGTCCACCGGCTTCTTCGTCATCGACCAACGGAGGCCAAAACCGTCCGTCGCTACCCGTATGAGCTCACCGAGCGGGGAAGGGCAGCCGCAGAACGATCTCGCCGTCGTCGATCTCGCCCGTAGGCTCGAACCCGAACTTCTGGTAGAAGGGCCAGGGTTCGCCGTCGCCGGGATCGTAGCTGGTCAGTAGCTCGGTGGCGCCGTCCGCGCGAACCAGGGCGGCGATCTGAGTGAGCGCCTCTCGGCCGATCCCTCGCCTCTGGTGCCGCTTGTCGACGAGGAGGCGCCAGATGAAGTGTCGCCCTTTGTAAGGACCAGCCGGTGGCTTCCACGACAGCATCACGAAGCCGACTGGCTCGTCGCCGCGGTACACGGCGCGGTACCAGGGATTGGCCTCCGGCTTCTTCGCCGCTTCCTTGAGCGACTTGGACACGGAGGCGACGAACTGCTTCTGGTCATGTCGGACGCGGAGGGCACGAACGGCATCCCGGTTGTCGTCGGTGATCTCCCGCAGGTGCACGCCTGGGGACCTCATGCCACACCCCTTCCTGCATCCGGCGGCTGCGCCATCCGGGCCGACGTGAAGAGCCGCCGTCGTGCGTCAGTCCGTTGCGTGCACGCAATGTCAAGGACGTCAGGTTGAACGTCTGCGCAGCGTATTCGACGCAGTGGATCTGGAGCGGGACTGGCACGCCGGGCTGTGTCCGCTCCGAGGCAGCTGGTTTGACCTGGGCAGACGTTCCAAGATCCTGTCCACAAATAAATAGTCCACGGACCCCGTCCTAGGGCCGCTCAGTGCTGATATGGCTGCACATACGCGAAGACCCCGTCCTCAGCGTTCTCGCTGATGGCGGGGTCTTTGGGCACCTCATACAGGGTGCCCCCGGCAGGATTCGAACCTGCGCACACGGCTCCGGAGGCCGTTGCTCTATCCCCTGAGCTACGGGGGCGTGTCGGGCGCTTGACTTCTTGCTTGCGGCGACGGGTAGAACCCTAGCAGGTCTTCCGGGGTGATCAGGAACGGGTTTCCCGGGGTGGGTGTCCTGGTCGGGGTGGGGTGGGTTCAGGGGCAGGGTGACCCAGGTCCCTCGCAGGGGTTGGAAGTGGGGAAAACCCGGACGCGGTGGCCGGTCTGGACCTACTCTCGAGTTGTGCCAGGCGCGTCGGGTCGGGTGCTTGTTGTGGACGACAACAAGGTCATCCGGCAGCTGATCAGGGTCAACCTCGAGCTGGAGGGGCTTGAGGTCGTGACCGCGGCTGATGGTGCCGAGTGTCTGGATGTGGTGCATCAGGTGCGGCCCGATGTCGTCACCCTCGATGTCGTCATGCCCCGGTTGGACGGGCTCCGCACCGCCGCTCGGCTTAGGGCCGATCCACGGACGCGTGATCTTCCCCTCGCCATCATCAGCGCCTGCACCCAGTACGAGGTCGAGACCGGCCTCGACGTCGGCGTCGACGCCTTCCTCGCCAAGCCCTTCGAACCCGCGGAACTCGTTCGCCTCGTCAAACACCTCATCGAGCGGCGGCCCGGTGGCAGGAGTGGAGAGCGCGGCGAAGGTGATGGGGAGAGCGAGGGGGAGATTGATGGGGATGGTGAGGGTGGCGGGGGGATTGGTGGGGGCGTTCGCGACGGTGGCACCGGCGGTGTCGTCAGCGGTCTCACCGACGGCTCCATCAGAGGTCTCACCAGCGGCCTCACTGACGGTTCCATCAGCGGCCTCACCGACGGCCTCGCTGACGGTTCCATCAGCGGCCTCACCAGCGGCCTCACCGATGGTGTGGCCGGCGGCCTGACTGGTAGTGCGGTCGATGGAGTGACCGGTGGCGTGGTCGATGGGGTCCCCTTCGGCGGATAGCTCAGCCCGGCCCGCACTGCCCCGGTGGATGGCTCCAGCCGGGCCCGTCCTGCCCCGGCGGACAGGCTCCAGCCGGGCTCACCGTCTCGGCGGACAGGCTCCAGCCCGGCTCACCGTCTCGGCAGGCAAGTCCAACAGAGTCCCGCCGACCCCCGCCTGGCCCCCACCAAGTCCCTGCCAACCCCGCCCGAACCCTCGAACCCCCGACCGCCTATACCCCCGCCCCCACCCCACCTCCGCAAACCCCACACCCACCCCACCCGCCATAAACCGGCTCGCATACCCACCCCCCACCTCCCCTACGCTTGTCCCGTGACCCCCGTCGAGCTCTCCCGCACCGTGGTGCACGCAGTGCGTCGTGCCGTCGAGCAGGGGGAGCTGCATGTGTCCGTGCCGGAGCGGGTCGTGGTGAGTGAGCCGGGGGCCGGGGGGTGTGGGGACTACGCCACCAACGTCGCGCTCCAGCTCGCCCGGGCGGCCCAGGAGACGCCGCTGCGGGTCGCCGAGATTCTGCGGCCGTATCTCGTGGGTGCCGAGGGGATCAGGGACGTGGTCGTCACCGGTCCCGGGTTTCTCAACATCAGCCTCGGTGAGGAGGCCGACCTCGTCGCCGGAGTCGTACGGGACATCCGTGCGTGCGGGGGCGGGTACGGGCACGGTGAGGCACTCAAGGGGCAGGTCGTCGTGCTCCGGGTTCCGTACGACGTGCGCGCCGAGGTAGTCGCGGATGCGGTCGTGCGGATCGTCGGGACACAGGGCGGGCGGTGTGAGGTCGAGCACGGGGAGCCCGTGAACCTGCGGCCGGTTCCGGCGCCGGAGGATCCCGCTCCGCTCGGGGCCGACGCCGCGCAGTGGGCCCTGCTCCATCCCGCGCCGCACGACCGGCCCCGGATCACCGCCGACCATCTCCTGCAGCGGGAGGGCAATCCGCTGTTCCGGGTGCGGTACGCGCATGCCCGGGTCCGGGCCGTCAGCCGTAACGCCGGGCGTCTCGGGTTCGGTGCCGAACCCGGTCCTGTCGACGCCCGGGAGATTCTCGCCGCCCTCTGCGACTACCCGCGTATTCTCACCGCGGCCGCCACCCATCGCGGCCCCGACCGGCTTGCCCGGCATCTCGTCACCGTCGCCGATGCCGTCCTGCCCTTTCTGCCCACCGTGCTTCCGCGCGGCGAGGAGAAACCCTCGGCCGCCCACCGTGCCCGGCTCGCCCTCGCCGAAGCCGCCGGGACGGTGCTGGCCGGTGGCCTGTCCCTGCTCGGCATCGACGCACCCGAACACCTCTGAGGGACTCAGAGCGACACGCATGAGCCCCGGAGCGAGACAGAGAGTCTGAGAGCCAACGTCATGAGTCGTTCCGCCCACCCCGCCGGGCCCCGCCACGCCGACGTCCTGTCCGACGGGCACTACTCCGCCCCGCCCGCCGACCTCAACGCCCTCGACCCCAAGGTGTGGGCCCAGACCGTCGGCCGCGACGAGGAGGGTGTCCTCACCGTCGCCGGGATTCCCGCCACCCGGCTCGCCGAGGAGTTCGGCACCCCCGCGTACATCCTCGACGAGGCCGACTTCCGCAGCCGGGCGCGCGCCTGGCGCACGGCCTTCGGCGCCGACGCCGACGTGTTCTACGCCGGGAAGGCGTTCCTCTCGCGCGCCGTCGTGCGGTGGCTGCACGAGGAGGGGCTCAACCTGGATGTCTGTTCGGGCGGGGAGCTGGCCACCGCGCTCTCCGGCGGCATGCCCGCCGAGCGCATCGCCTTCCACGGCAACAACAAGTCCGTCCAGGAGATCGAGCGGGCCATAGAGGCCGGTGTCGGGCGGATCGTCCTCGATTCGTTCCAGGAGATCGTGCGGGTCGCGCACATCGCGCAGTCGCTCGGCAAGCGGCAGAAGGTGCAGATCCGGATCACCGTGGGCGTGGAGGCGCACACCCACGAGTTCATCGCCACCGCCCACGAGGACCAGAAGTTCGGCATCCCGCTCGCGGGCGGGCAGGCCGCCGAGGCCGTGCGGCGGGCCCTGCAGCTGGACGGGCTCGAACTGATCGGCATTCACAGCCACATCGGGTCGCAGATCTTCGACATGTCCGGGTTCGAGGTCGCCGCCCACCGTGTCGTCGGGCTGCTGCGGGACATCCGGGACGAGCACGGGGTCGAGCTGCCCGAGATCGACCTCGGTGGCGGGCTCGGCATCGCCTACACCAGTGACGACGATCCGCGTGAACCGCACGAGATCGCCAAGGCGCTCACCGAGATCGTCACGCGGGAGTGCGAGGGGGCCAGGCTGCGGACCCCGCGGATCTCGGTCGAGCCGGGGCGCGCCATCGTCGGACCGACCGCGTTCACGCTGTACGAGGTCGGCACGGTCAAGCCGCTCGACGGGCTGCGGACGTACGTCTCCGTCGACGGCGGCATGTCCGACAACATCCGCACCGCGCTGTACGACGCCGAGTACAGCGTCGCCCTCGTCTCGCGCACCAGCGACGCCGGGCCCATGCTCGCCCGCGTCGTCGGCAAGCACTGCGAGAGCGGGGACATCGTGGTCAAGGACGCGTTCCTGCCCGCCGACCTGGCGCCGGGCGACCTCATCGCCGTACCCGCCACCGGCGCCTACTGCCGGTCCATGGCCAGCAACTACAACCACGTGCTCCGGCCGCCCGTCATCGCCGTGAAGGACGGCAAGGCCCGGGTCATCGTCCGGCGCGAGACGGAGGACGACCTCCTGCGTCTCGATGTCGGGTGACAAAAGAACAGAGACAGGGATGACGGGCCGGAGATTCTTCGGTCTGTTCGTCCCGGCAGCATGAAATAGATGTCTCACGATCCGGACGAAGGGTAGAAACCGTCGTCCGGTGAGTGAGACTGGTCCAACCGTAGACGGTATGAGGAAACGAGGTCGGATGATGCGTACGCGTCCGCTGAAGGTGGCGCTGCTGGGCTGTGGAGTGGTCGGCTCAGAGGTGGCGCGCATCATGACGACGCACGCCGACGACCTCGCCGCCCGTATCGGTGCCCCCGTGGAGCTGGCGGGAGTGGCGGTACGGCGGCCCTCCAAGGTCCGTGAGGGCATTGCGCAGGAGCTCGTCACCACCGACGCCACCGCCCTCGTCAAACGCGGCGACATCGACGTCGTGGTGGAGGTCATCGGCGGGATCGAGCCCGCCCGGGGCCTCATCACCACGGCCTTCGAGCACGGGGCGTCCGTCGTCTCCGCGAACAAGGCCCTGCTCGCCCAGGACGGCGCCGCCCTGCACGCCGCCGCCGAGGCGCACGGCAAGGACCTCTACTACGAGGCCGCCGTCGCCGGCGCCATCCCGCTGATCCGGCCGCTGCGCGAGTCCCTCGCCGGCGACAAGATCAACCGGGTGATGGGCATCGTCAACGGGACGACCAACTTCATCCTCGACAAGATGGACACCACGGGGGCGGGCTACCAGGAGGCCCTCGACGAGGCCACCGCCCTGGGATACGCGGAGGCCGACCCGACCGCCGACGTCGAGGCGTTCGACGCCGCCGCGAAGGCCGCCATCCTCGCCGGCATCGCCTTCCACACCCGGGTGCGCCTGGACGACGTGTACCGCGAGGGCATGACCGAGGTCACCGCGGCCGACTTCCGTTCCGCCAAGGAGATGGGCTGCACCATCAAGCTGCTCGCCATCTGCGAGCGGTCCAAGGACGGGGCGTCCGTCACCGCGCGCGTGCACCCCGCCATGATTCCGCTGAGCCACCCGCTCGCCTCCGTGCGCGGCGCGTACAACGCCGTCTTCGTGGAGTCCGACGCGGCCGGACAGCTCATGTTCTACGGCCCCGGCGCCGGCGGTTCCCCGACCGCCTCCGCCGTGCTCGGCGACCTGGTCGCCGTATGCCGCAACCGGCTCAACGGCGCAACGGGGCCCGGTGAGTCGGCGTACGCGGCCCTGCCTGTCTCGCCCATGGGCGAGGTCGTCACCCGGTACCACATCAGCCTCGACGTCGCGGACAAACCGGGTGTTCTCGCCCAGGTCGCGACCGTCTTCGCCGAGCACGGGGTGTCGATCGATACGGTTCGGCAGCAGGGCAAGGACGGCGAGGCCTCCCTCGTCGTCGTCACCCACCGCGCGTCCGACGCCTCCCTCACCGGGACCGTCGAGGCGCTGCGCAAGCTCGACACCGTGCGGGGTGTCGCCAGCATCATGCGGGTCGAAGGAGAGTAACCAGCAATGACTCACCAGTGGCGCGGCATCATCGAGGAGTACCGGGACAGGCTGCCGGTCTCCGACACCACGCCGGTCGTGACGCTCCGCGAGGGCGGCACGCCCCTCGTGCCCGCTCAGGTGCTCTCCGAGCGCACGGGCTGTGAGGTCCACCTCAAGGTGGAGGGGGCCAACCCCACCGGGTCCTTCAAGGACCGCGGCATGACCATGGCCATCTCCAAGGCCAAGGAGGAGGGCGCGAAGGCGGTCATCTGCGCCTCCACCGGCAACACGTCCGCCTCCGCCGCGGCCTACGCCGTCCGCGCGGGCATGGTCTCCGCCGTGCTCGTGCCGCAGGGCAAGATCGCGCTCGGCAAGATGGGCCAGGCCCTCGTGCACGGCGCGAAGATCCTCCAGGTCGACGGGAACTTCGACGACTGCCTCACGCTCGCCCGCGAGCTGAGCGAGAACTACCCTGTGGCGCTGGTCAATTCGGTCAACCCGGTGCGCATCGAGGGCCAGAAGACCGCCGCCTTCGAGATCGTGGACATGCTGGGCGACGCCCCCGACATCCACGTCCTCCCGGTCGGCAACGCGGGCAACATCACCGCCTACTGGAAGGGCTACCGGGAGTACGCCGCCGACGGCATCGCCTCCAGGACCCCGCGCATGTGGGGATTCCAGGCCTCCGGCAGTGCCCCGATCGTGCGCGGCGAGGTCGTCAAGGACCCGTCGACCATCGCCACCGCGATCCGCATCGGCAACCCCGCCTCCTGGCAGTACGCCCTTGCCGCCAGGGACGAGTCCGGCGGCGCCATCGACGAGGTGACGGACCGTGAAATCCTGCGCGCCTACCGGCTGTTGGCCGCGCAGGAGGGTGTCTTCGTGGAGCCTGCCTCCGCCGCCTCCGTGGCCGGTCTGCTGAAGGCCGCCGAGCAGGGCAAGGTCGACCCGGGACAGCGCATCGTGTGCACCGTCACCGGCAACGGTCTGAAGGACCCCGACTGGGCCGTCGCCGGCGCCCCGCAGCCGGTCACCGTGCCGGTCGACGCGACCACGGCGGCCGAGCGCCTCGGTCTGGTCTGAAACAGGCCTGAGCAGGGGTAACCCGCGGCAGGGTGCACAGGGGGCTTACGACACGCATCGTGCGCCTCCTGTGCGCCCTATGTCGCGGCAGAACCTTCCTTCGATAGGCTGTACTGAACCCGCCTACCGCATATGCCCCTGCGTGTGGGCACGGGGTCGCGCCGTCACCGCGCCCCGAAGGGTCTTCGTACGCCATCGAATGTCCATCGAATCCATCGGGTGACATTCGATTCCATCGGATGTCTTTCGACAGTCACGCAGCTCAAGGAGAGTCTTCGAGCGATGGCCGGTCCAGCGTTCCGCGCCGCCGCCGTCCGGGTGCGCGTTCCCGCCACCAGCGCCAATCTCGGTCCGGGCTTCGACGCCCTGGGCCTCGCGCTGGGGCTGTACGACGACGTCGTCGTCCGGGTGGCCGACTCCGGGCTGCACATCGACATCGCGGGTGAGGGCAGCGAGACCCTGCCCCGGGACGAGAGTCATCTGCTCGTCCGCTCCCTGCGCACCGCCTTCGACCTGCTGGGCGGACAGCCCCGCGGCCTCGAAATCGTCTGTGCCAACCGCATTCCGCACGGCCGCGGCCTGGGCTCCTCATCCGCCGCCATCTGTGCCGGCATCGTCGCCGCCCGCGCGGTGACCATAGGCGGCGAGGCCCGGCTCGACGACGCCGCGCTCCTCGAGCTGGCCACCGAGATCGAGGGCCACCCGGACAACGTGGCGGCCTGCCTGCTCGGCGGTTTCACCCTGTCCTGGATGGAGGCCGGCGCTGCCCGGGCGATCAGGATGGAGCCGAACGATTCCATCGTTCCGGTGGTTTTCGTGCCCGGGAAGCCGGTACTGACCGCGACCGCGCGCGGCCTGCTCCCGCGCACCGTGCCGCATGTCGACGCCGCCGCCAACGCGGGCCGTGCAGCCCTGCTCGTCGAGGCCCTCACCCGGCGCCCCGAGCTGCTGCTGCCCGCCACCGAGGACCGCCTCCACCAGGAGTACCGCGCCCCGGCCATGCCGGAGAGCGCCGCGCTGGTGGAGCGGCTGCGGGCCGACGGGATCCCGGCCGTCATCTCCGGCGCCGGGCCCACCGTCATGGCCCTGGCCGACGTCGGCACCGCCGACAAGGTCGAAAGCCTGGCCGGCGCCGACTGGGCCGCCAACCGGCTGAGCCTGGACGTGCAGGGAGCGAGCGTGCTGCCGCTTGCGCCCTGACACACGGTTGCCGGATTTGGAGAGGGGGAATGTTTGTTGGATCCGGTAGTGTTAATCTCAAGTCTGCACCCGACCCCACCATGGCGAGGTGCTTCGTGTCCCCGTCCGGGACAGACCTTCTTCCGGGAGCCTCCCAAGCCACTCCGTGTTCCATGTGTCGTACCTGGGCAGTACGTCGTATGCGCGCACTGAGCGGGCCGTCGGGCACGCTTCGGAATCGGTGCTACCACGCCACGTGACACTGGGTGCCACGGTTCGCGGAAGCGCCATCACCTGCAAATCTCTTTCCGCCGCGTTGGCGGACCACCGCCCCGGCACGGTTCGCAGAGTCAGGACCGTAGCCGGACAGCACAACCGGTCGCCGAGCCAGACAGGCCGACGTCCGCTCCAGGGAAGGACCCTTCGTGAGCGACACCACCGATCTGATGGGCGCACGTGTCGAGGAGACCGCTGCCGCGCCCGCCACGGACGCCTCCGCGCCTGCCACCGGTGCCGGCTCCCGGCGGCGCCGTGGTACCGGCCTCGAGGGCATGGTGCTGGCCGAGCTGCAGCAGGTCGCCTCGGGCCTCGGTATCAGGGGCACCGCGCGCATGCGCAAGAGCCAGCTGATCGAGGTCATCAAGGAGGCGCAGGCCGGTGGGGGTGCCGCCCCCAAGGCCGAGGCCGCCGCCGAGACCAAGCCGAAGCGCCGGGCCACCTCGAAGACCCGGACGGGCGAGGACGCCGCCGAGAAGAAGGCGGAGAAGGCCGCGGAGGCCCCCGCCGACAAGGCCGTGGCTCAGCAGCAGATCGAGATTCCCGGCCAGCCGGCCGGAGGCACCTCCCGCACGGGCGAAGCCGAGCGCGGGGGAGAAGAGGCCCCGACCGAGCGCCGTCGCCGTCGCGCCACCGCCGAGGCGGGCGCCCCGGCCGCGAGCAGCGCCGAGACCGTCGTCGCCGAGGCGAAGGCCGAGGCGAAGGCCGAGACGTCCGCGCAGCAGGGCGAGGCCAAGGGTGACGCCGGTGAGGGCGACGGCCGTGGCCGTCGCGACCGCCGTGAGCGTGGCCGGGACCGGGACGGCCGGGACCGGGACCGCCGGGGCAAGGGTGACGACCAGCAGGGCCAGGGTGGCCAGCGCGGTCAGCAGCAGGGCCAGCAGCAGGGTGGCGGTCGCCCGGAGCGCGGCCAGCAGCAGCAGGACGACGACGACTTCGAGGGCGGCCGCCGTGGCCGTCGCGGCCGCTACCGCGACCGCCGGGGCCGCCGTGGCCGCGACGAGTTCACGAACGAGCCGCAGGTCGCCGAGGACGACGTCCTGATCCCCGTCGCGGGCATCCTCGACATCCTCGACAACTACGCCTTCATCCGTACGTCGGGCTACCTGCCGGGTCCGAACGACGTGTACGTCTCCCTCGCCCAGGTCCGCAAGAACGGTCTGCGCAAGGGTGACCACGTCACCGGCGCGGTCCGTCAGCCCAAGGAAGGCGAGCGCCGCGAGAAGTTCAACGCGCTGGTCCGCCTCGACTCCGTCAACGGCATGGCGCCCGAACACGGCCGTGGCCGCCCGGAGTTCAACAAGCTGACCCCGCTCTACCCGCAGGACCGGCTCCGCCTGGAGACCGACCCGGGCGTGCTGACCACCCGCATCATCGACCTCGTGTCGCCGATCGGTAAGGGCCAGCGCGGTCTGATCGTGGCCCCGCCGAAGACCGGCAAGACCATGATCATGCAGGCGATCGCCAACGCGATCACGCACAACAACCCCGAGTGCCACCTGATGGTCGTCCTCGTCGACGAGCGTCCGGAAGAGGTCACCGACATGCAGCGGTCGGTCAAGGGCGAGGTCATCTCCTCGACCTTCGACCGCCCGGCCGAGGACCACACCACGGTCGCCGAGCTCGCCATCGAGCGCGCCAAGCGTCTGGTGGAGCTGGGTCACGACGTCGTCGTGCTGCTCGACTCGATCACGCGTCTGGGCCGTGCGTACAACCTCGCCGCCCCGGCCTCCGGCCGCATCCTGTCCGGTGGTGTCGACTCGACCGCCCTGTACCCGCCGAAGCGCTTCTTCGGTGCGGCCCGCAACATCGAGGACGGCGGCTCGCTGACCATCCTCGCCACCGCGCTGGTGGACACCGGGTCCCGCATGGACGAGGTGATCTTCGAGGAGTTCAAGGGCACGGGCAACGCCGAGCTCAAGCTCGACCGCAAGCTCGCCGACAAGCGCATCTTCCCGGCGGTGGACGTGGACGCGTCCGGTACCCGTAAGGAAGAGATCCTGCTCGCCAGCGACGAGCTCGCCATCGTCTGGAAGCTGCGTCGGGTGCTGCACGCCCTCGACCAGCAGCAGGCGGTCGAGCTGCTCCTCGACAAGATGAAGCAGACGAAGTCGAACGCGGAGTTCCTGATGCAGATTCAGAAGACGACGCCGACGCCCGGGAACGGCGACTAGTCGACGCGTCCCTCAGGGAGTCAGGGCCGCCCCCCGTCCAGAAGTGACGGGGGGCGGCTTTTTGCCGTCGGCGACACGCAGGCCGGACCGTGTGGTGAAGGGTTCGTACCCCGTCTTCGGTACGGTCCCGGCGTACGTCGGCCGAGATCTTTGCCACAAGGGCCTCGGTCGGCACCGGATTCCGGGCTTACGGCTTTTTCGGCTGAAAACGCTGGTGAGCGGGGTTCGTCCCGTTCGGTCGGCTACGCAGAGTGCCCATCGCCGTACGTGATGGGCACTTTTGCGTCGTGCAACCCTTTCCCGAGTTTCTCCGTCTGACCTGACGGGGCGACGATGGTGCGGTGACGACCGCACCCGACCCTGAAAGCAGGGGGTAACCGACCGGACGAGACCTAGGAGTGACGTGTCCGCCGAGAGCACGCCGGAGCCCGGCATACCGGGGCTGGACGAGACCGGAGCCCGCCGTGGCAGCCGCCGCAAGCCCCGCAGCACCCGCCGCAAGGCCCTGCTCGTCACGGCCTGGACCGCCGCAGGTGTGGTCGTGCTGGGCGGCACCGGAGCCGGGTACGTCTACTTCAAGCTCAACGGCAACATCAAGAGCGTCGACATCGACCAGGCCCTCGGCGCCGACCGGCCCATGAAGATCGACAACGGTTCCGAGAACATCCTGGTCCTCGGCTCGGACTCCCGCTCCGGCTCCAACAAGAAGCTCGGCGGCGGCACCGACGACGGCAGCGCCCGCTCCGACACGGCGATGATCGTCCACGTCTACAAGGGCCACAAGAAGGCCAGTGTGGTCTCCGTCCCGCGTGACACCCTCATCGACCGCCCCGAGTGCACCGACACCAACGGCACCACGCATCCGGCCGCGTCCGGCGTGATGTTCAACGAGGCGTACTCCACCGGCGGCGCGGCCTGCACCGTCAAGACCGTCGAGTCGCTCACCGGCATCCGCATGGACCACTATCTGGAGGTCGACTTCGCCGGCTTCCAGAAGCTCATCGACGACCTCGGCGGGGTCCCGGTCACCACGACCGCGAACATCGACGACCGGCAGAGCCACCTGAAGCTCAAGGCCGGCACCCACACCCTCGACGGGGAGCAGGCGCTCGGCCTGGTCCGCACCCGGCACGGCGTCGGCGACGGCTCCGACCTGGGCCGCATCCAGCTCCAGCAGGCGTTCGTCAAGGCGCTGATGGACCAGGTCAAGCACGTCGGCGTGTTCAGCAGCCCGAAGAAGCTGTACGACCTCGCCGACACCGCCACCAAGGCCGTAACCACCGACTCCGACCTCGGCTCGGTCAACGCCCTCGCGGACTTCGCGAACGGCCTGAAGGGCATCAGCTCGTCCCACACGAAGATGGTCACGATGCCCGTCCAGTACGACCCGGCCGACCTCAACCGGGTCCTGGTGGCGAAGCCGAAGGCCCGGCTGGTCTGGGACGCCCTGCGCAACGACCGGCCCATCCCGGCGTCGGCGACCAAGGGAACGGCCACGGGCGAGGCCAGGGGCGTGGTGACTCCCTGAGCCCGCCCACCCCCGGGGAATAGAAGACGACGGCCCCCGGTTTTGGGGGATGGCGCCAGTCCTGGCAGACTGGTACGTCGGCTCCGGTTCACGCTTTCGCAGCCCGCGGCAGCGACCCGGCGCCCTCCCGAAATCTAGGAGACACCTTGAAGCGCGACATCCACCCCGAGTACGTCGAGACGCAGGTCAGCTGCACCTGTGGCGCGTCGTTCACCACCCGTAGCACGATCCAGTCCGGCACCATCCGTGCTGAGGTCTGCTCCGAGTGCCACCCGTTCTACACGGGCAAGCAGAAGATCCTCGACACCGGTGGCCGTGTGGCCCGCTTCGAGGCCCGCTTCGGCAAGGCTGCCGCCGGCTCCAAGAAGTAGCGAGCCCCAATTCGCCGGTCCACGGTCGCGCCCCAGCCGGGGTGTGCCCGGGACCGGCGTTTTTGGTCGCCCGCCACCCCTCCCCCCGCAGTACAGGAGCCGAAAGATGTTCGAGGCCGTCGAGGAACTCGTCGCCGAGCACGCCGATCTGGAGAAGAAGCTCGCCGATCCGTCGGTCCACTCCGACCAGGCGAACGCGCGCAAGCTGAACAAGCGCTACGCCGAGCTGACCCCGATCGTCGCCACGTACCGCTCCTGGAAGCAGACCGGCGACGACATGGAGACCGCGCGCGAGCTCGCCGCCGACGATCCTGACTTCGCCGCAGAGGTCAAGGAGCTGGACAAGCAGCGCGACGAGCTGACCGAGAAGCTGCGCCTCCTGCTCGTCCCGCGCGATCCGAGTGACGACAAGGACGTCATTCTGGAGATCAAGGCCGGCGCCGGCGGTGACGAGTCCGCGCTGTTCGCCGGGGACCTGCTGCGCATGTACCTGCGCTACGCCGAGCGCGTCGGCTGGAAGACCGAGGTCATCGACGCCACCGAGTCCGAGCTGGGCGGCTACAAGGACGTCCAGGTCGCCGTGAAGACCAAGGGCGGCCAGGGTGCCACCGAGCCCGGCCAGGGCGTGTGGGCCCGGCTGAAGTACGAGGGCGGTGTGCACCGCGTGCAGCGGGTGCCGGCCACCGAGTCCCAGGGCCGTATCCACACCTCCGCCGCCGGTGTGCTCGTCACCCCCGAGGCCGAGGAGGTCGACGTCGAGATCAACCCGAACGACCTCCGGATCGACGTGTACCGGTCCTCCGGCCCCGGCGGCCAGTCCGTCAACACGACCGACTCCGCGGTGCGCATCACGCACATCCCGACCGGAGTCGTCGCCTCCTGCCAGAACGAGAAGAGCCAGCTGCAGAACAAGGAGCAGGCTCTGCGTATCCTGCGCTCCAGGCTGCTCGCCGCGGCGCAGGAGGAGGCCGAGCGGGAGGCCGCCGACGCCCGCCGCAGCCAGGTACGCACCGTCGACCGCTCCGAGAAGATCCGCACCTACAACTTCCCGGAGAACCGCATCTCCGACCACCGTGTCGGATTCAAGGCGTACAACCTGGACCAGGTCCTGGACGGCGACCTCGACGCGATGATCCAGGCCTGCGTCGACGCCGACTCGGCGGCGAAGCTGGCAGCCGCATAAGGCACGTACGAGTTACCGGAGGACTTGCGTGAACCTGCTGCTCGCGGAGGTGGCCCAGGCCGCCCAGCGGCTGGCCGACGCCGGCGTGCCCTCGCCGCGCAACGACGCGGAGGAGCTCGCCGCGTTCGTGCACGGCGTGAAGCGGGGCGCGTTGCACTCCGTGAAGGACTCCGACTTCGACGCCCGCTACTGGGAGGTCATCGCCCGGCGTGAGCAGCGCGAGCCGCTGCAGCACATCACCGGGCGGGCCTACTTCCGGTACCTGGAGCTCCAGGTCGGCCCGGGTGTCTTCGTGCCCCGGCCGGAGACCGAGTCCGTGGTCGGCTGGGCCATAGACGCCGTGCGCGCCATGGACGTCGTCGAGCCCTGCATCGTCGACCTGTGCACCGGCTCGGGCGCCATCGCGCTCGCCCTCGCCCAGGAGGTGCCGCGCTCGCGCGTGCACGCCGTGGAGCTGTCCGACGACGCCCTGGTGTGGACGCGCAAGAACGTGGCCGGGTCCAGGGTCGACCTGCGCCAGGGCGACGCCCTGGACGCCTTCCGCGACCTCGACGGACAGGTCGACCTGGTCATCTCCAACCCGCCGTACATCCCGCTCACCGAGTGGGAGTACGTCGCCCCGGAGGCCCGCGACTACGACCCGGAGCTGGCGCTGTTCTCCGGCGAGGACGGCCTCGATCTCATCCGGGGCCTCGAACGCACCGCGCACCGGCTGCTGCGCCCCGGTGGTGTCGTCGTCATCGAGCACGCCGACACGCAGGGCGGCCAGGTGCCGTGGATCTTCACCGAGGAGCGGGGCTGGGCCGACGCGGCCGATCACCCCGACCTCAACAACCGCCCCCGGTTCGCGACCGCCCGCAGGGCGCTGCCGTGACCACCCCGACGACTTCCAGCCCGCAGTACGTGTACGAGGAGGCCCGCTAGACATGGCACGGCGATACGACACCAACGACGCGACCGACCGCGTGACGGGTCTGCGTGAAGCCGCGTCCGCGGTCCGCCGGGGCGAGCTGGTGGTGCTCCCGACCGACACGGTGTACGGCATCGGCGCCGACGCGTTCTCCTCCGAAGCCGTCGCCGACCTGCTCGCCGCCAAGGGCCGGGGCCGCAACATGCCCACCCCTGTCCTCATCGGCTCCCCGAACACCCTGCACGGCCTGGTCACGGACTTCTCCGAGCTGGCCTGGGAACTGGTCGACGCGTTCTGGCCGGGCGCCCTCACGCTGGTCGCCCGGCACCAGCCGTCCCTGCAGTGGGACCTCGGCGACACCCGCGGCACGGTCGCCGTCCGCATGCCCCTGCACCCGGTCGCCATCGAGCTGCTCACCGAGGTCGGCCCCATGGCCGTGTCCTCGGCCAACCTCACCGGCCACCCGGCGCCGGAGGACTGCGACGCCGCCCAGAACATGCTCGGCGACTCCGTCTCCGTCTACCTCGACGGCGGCCCCACCCCGGGCAACGTGCCCTCGTCCATCGTGGACGTCAGCGGCCCGGTCCCGGTGCTGCTGCGCGAGGGCGCGATCTCCCCGGACGAGCTGCGGAAGGTCGTACCCGACCTCGAGGTGGCGAATTGACGGCCCCTGAGGCGGGGCGTGGCATAGGCAACGGGGAACGTGCGGCGGAACAGACGACGACGTTCGGGTTGCCGCGCGACACCTTCCGCATCCTCCACGTCAGTACCGGCAACGTGTGCCGCTCGCCCATCACGGAGCGGCTGACCCGCCATTTCGTGGCGGAGCGGCTCGGCGTACTCGGCGGCGGGCTGATCGTGGAGAGCGCGGGCACCTGGGGCCACGAGGGCGCGCCCATGGAGGCCAACGCGGAGGCCGTGCTGGCCGAGTTCGGCGCGGACGCCTCCGGCTTCGTCGGCAGGGAGCTGCTCGACGAGCACGTGATCACGTCCGACCTGGTGCTGACGGCCACGCGGGACCACCGGGCGCAGGTGATCTCGATGGGGCACTCGGCCGGGCTGCGGACGTTCACGCTGAAGGAGTTCACCCGCCTGGTCCGGGCGATAGATCCGGCCACGCTGCCGCCGCTGGAGGACGGTGTGGTCGCGCGGGCGCGGGCGCTGGTCCGTGCGGCCGCGGCTCTACGCGGGTGGCTGCTGGCCCCCACCGCCGAGGCGGACGAGGTGTACGACCCGTACGGGGCGCCGCTGCCGTTCTTCCGGTCGATCGGGGACGAGATACATGAGGCGCTCGATCCGGTGGTGACCGCGCTGACGGGCGTGACCGCGCGGATGTGACACCGCGCACCCCACCGGCCCCGGGCCTACATTGGACCTACGTCACCGTCGACCGCCCGGGAGCCCGCCATGTCGGTCACCCATACCCTCGAGACCGATGTCCTGCGGCGGCAGGACCCGGAGCTGGCCGAGATCCTGCAGGGGGAGCTGGAGCGGCAGTCGACGACACTGCAGCTGATCGCCGCCGAGAACTTCACCTCGCGGGCCGTGCTCGCCGCCCTCGGTTCGCCGCTAGCCAACAAGTACGCAGAGGGCTATCCGGGCGCCCGGCACCACGGCGGCTGCGAACTCGTCGACGTCGCCGAACGCCTCGCGGTCGAGCGGGCCAAGGCGCTCTTCGGCGCCCGGCACGCCAATGTCCAGGCCCACTCGGGCTCCTCGGCCGTCCTGGCCGCCTACGCCGCCCTGCTGCGCCCCGGAGACACCGTCCTCGCCCTCGGGCTGCCCTACGGCGGGCATCTCACCCACGGCTCGCCCGCGAACTTCTCCGGCCGCTGGTTCGACTTCGTCGGCTACGGCGTCGACGCCGAGACCGGGCTGGTCGACCACGACCAGGTGCGCCACCTGGCCCGCAACCACCGGCCCAAGGCCATCGTGTGCGGCTCGATCGCCTACCCCCGCCACCTCGACTACGCCTTCTTCCGTGAGGTGGCCGACGAGGTCGGGGCGTATCTGATCGTGGACGCCGCGCATCCGATCGGCCTGGTCGCCGGGGGAGCGGCGCCCAACCCGGTGCCGTACGCCGACGTGGTGTGCGCCACCACCCACAAGGTGCTGCGCGGCCCGCGCGGCGGAATGATCCTGTGCGGCGCCGAGCTGGCCGAGCGCGTCGACCGGGCGGTGTTCCCCTTCACCCAGGGCGGCGCGCAGATGCACACCATCGCCGCCAAGGCCGTCGCGTTCGGCGAGGCGGCGACACCGGCGTTCGGCGTGTACGCCCATCAGGTGGTCGCCAATGCGAGGGTTCTCGCGGCCCAGCTGGCCGCCGAGGGCCTCGCGGTCGTCACCGGCGGCACGGACACCCACCTGATCACCACCGATCCGGCCCCGCTCGGCGTGGACGGGCGCACCGCGCGCGGCCGGCTGGCCGCCGCCGGGTTCGTCCTGGACTGCTGTGTGCTGCCGCACGGCGACGGGCGCGGGCTGCGCCTGGGGACGGCCGCGGTGACCACACAGGGCATGGGGGAGCCGGAGATGGCCAGGATCGCCATGCTGCTGGTCTCGGTCCTGCGGGGCGGGACGGAACCGGCCGGGGCCCGGGAGGAGGTGCGCGAGCTGGCCGGCAGATTTCCGCCGTATCCCGGCTGAGCGGGGGTAGGCGCACACCCGTACAGCCCGGTGTGCACCGACGTGCACAGCCATTCGTGCAACCATCGTCGCTACCCGGAAGTCCTCATCCATATGCGTCGCTCGCTAGGGTGGTGGGCTGTGATGGCCAGCGAGACCTGTGGGGAAGCCCGTGCGTGAATACCTGCTGACGCTCTGCATCACGGCCGCGGTGACGTATCTGCTGACAGGGCCGGTACGGAAGTTCGCGATCGTGGCGGGAGCCATGCCGGAGATCCGGGCACGTGACGTGCACCGGGAGCCCACTCCGCGCCTCGGCGGTATCGCCATGTTCTTCGGCCTGTGCGCCGGTCTGCTGGTCGCGGACCACCTCACGAACCTCAACCAGGTCTTCGCCAGATCCAACGAGCCACGGGCGCTGCTGTCCGGGGCCGCGCTGATCTGGCTGATCGGTGTCCTGGACGACAAGTTCGAGATCGACGCGCTGATCAAGCTGGGCGGCCAGATGATCGCCGCGGGCGTCATGGTCATGCAGGGTCTGACGATCCTGTGGCTGCCCATCCCGGGCGTCGGCAACGTGGCGCTGACCCAGTGGCAGGGCACGCTGCTCACGGTTGCCCTGGTCGTCATCACGATCAACGCGGTGAACTTCGTCGACGGCCTGGACGGTCTGGCTGCGGGCATGGTGTGCATCGCGGCGGCGGCGTTCTTCCTGTACTCGTACCGGATCTGGTACTCGTACGGCATCGAGGCCGCCGCTCCGGCGACCCTGTTCGCGGCGATCCTGATGGGCATGTGCCTGGGCTTCCTGCCGCACAACATGCACCCGGCGCGGATCTTCATGGGCGACTCGGGTTCGATGCTGATCGGGCTGGTGCTGGCCGCGGGTGCGATCTCCATCACGGGCCAGGTCGACCCGGACGCGCTGGCCCTCTTCACGGGCTCGGAGAAGGCGGCGGTGCACCAGACGGTGCCGGTCTACATCCCGCTGCTGCTCCCGCTGACGATCATCGCCGTGCCGGCGGCGGACCTGGTGCTGGCCATCGTGCGCCGCACCTGGCGCGGCCAGTCCCCGTTCGCGGCCGACCGCGGTCATCTGCACCACCGGCTGCTGGAGATCGGCCACTCGCACAGCCGGGCCGTGCTGATCATGTACTTCTGGTCGGCGCTGATCGCCTTCGGCGCGCTGGCCTACTCGGTGAACTCGGCGTCCATGTGGATCGTGCTGGGCGTGGTCTTCCTCAGCGCGGTCGGCCTGGTGCTGCTTCTGCTGCCCCGCTTCACCCCGCGTGCCCCCAGGTGGGCGGAGCGCTTCGTGCCGCCGCGCTACCGCAGGCGGCGGGCGGTCCCCGCGCTCGACGCCGCGGTGCCGGCGGGCGGCGCGGTGCGCGAGTGCCACGGGGCCACCGCGCTCCGGGACCAGGCACTGGTGCCGGACCGGGGTGCCGAGGCCGACGCCCGGTAGCCCGGGCGGGGTCCGCAGCATGATGCCGGGCCCCGCGCCGCCTCTTCGGCGGTGCGGGGCCCGGCATCGTTGTCATCGGGCGGGTCTGCCGCTGTTCCTCAGTCCGGCTCCGCGGAGAGCCAGCCGATCTGGACCGCCTTGGCACCGGCCTGGAAGCGGCTGCGGGCGTCCAGCCTCGACATCAGCGTGTTGGCGATCCGGCGTGCGGTGCGCGGCGAGATGCCGAGCCGCTTGGCGATCGTCTCGTCGGTGTGGCCCTCGTAGAGGAACTTCAGGGCCTGGCTCTCCTGCGGTGTGAGCCCACGCTGGTCGGGCTCGGGCAGCGCGCTCAGCGGGGTCGCGGTGGCCCAGACGCTCTCGAAGAGGGCGCACAGCGCGGCCAGGGTGCCCTCGCCGGTGATGACCACGGCTCCGTCGCCGGAGCTCTGCGCGTTGGCGGATATGACGGCGCAGGTGCGGTCGGTGATGATCAGCCGTACCGGCAGGGAGGGGGCCGTGCGCACCGCACCGCCCCGCTCCGCGAGCCATTCGGCGTACGCCTGGGTGTGCGGGCTGTTGCGCACGCTGTCGAGGTAGACGGTGCGCATCCGCACCCCGCGGTCGAGGAGCTCCTCGTCGAGGGGCTTCGCGGCACGCAGGCTCGCCTCCGAGTGGGCACCGTTCGGCGCGAAGCACAGGACCTCGTCGCGGACCTTGCGGGTCATCGAGGCCAGCTGCTCCCGCACGGCCTCGACGCCGGACAGGAAGTTGCCGCCCGCGGCGGCCGCCTGCAGGCGCATGTCCGCGTACTGCGCCATGAGTTCCGCCGCCGCCGCTCTGGACGCCTCGACTCTGGATTGGTGAACTGCCAATTCCGCTTGCTGTCTCGCCAGGAGGATCTCCAGCCCGAGATCCGGGGACACCGCGCGCGGAATTCCGGATTCCGTATTCTGCGGGCGGATCAGTGCCAGTTCGCTCAGCAGGTCGAGGCTGTCACGGATTTCCTGCTCGGGCAGACCGGTCGTCCGGGCGAGGTTCGTGGTTCCCGCCTCGGGATTGGCGAGCATGGACCTGTACACCGCTTCAGCCTTGGTGTCGAGGCCCAGCAGCTCCAGCATCGGCGAATCTCCTTGGGGCGATCGTTACGGCCATTTGATCATGGCATGGGAACGCCGCGTTGCGGTAGCCAATAATGGCTGGCCGCTTTGTTCCATGGCCGAAAGCGGCGAGGGTGCGGGGTTGTTCGGGTGGCCGGACAGCCGAAAAGGTCGTGACATGCACCTCATTCACGTTCAAATGTGTGCCTCTCCTCCCCTCGGGGTTCCCGACGGGCTCGTCGACTGGCTGGTGGCCGCGAGCGAGCCCGCCGACGCCCTGGAGCACGTCAGTGTCCACGCCCTCTCCGGTGGGGCCCTCACCCTGGGGTTCTTCCACGTCACGGCCAGGCTGCGCGATGCCGAGCGCGGTGCGCTCCGCCTGTCGCGCCGGGCGGTGGACGAGGGGCCGTTGCGGGGCTACGTGCTGCAGTCCTGCGGTGGCGTGCTCGTCCCGCGCTACCACGACGCGTTCATCGGGGAGGCCGCCGGCGACGATCCAGGGGTGGCATGAACCCGTCATTAGTGCTGGACGGAACCGGACGGGGACGCTTCCGTCCAGCAGTAAACCCTTCAGATGTCCCTGACGGCACGCAAGAGTGAAGTCACGTCAGCAAAGACGTGACCCGGCAAACAGCCGGGACTTCATGACGGGGGAATTTCATGAACCGCAACGTTCACCGTGCCTTGGCCGTTTTCGCCACGCTCTTCGCCCTCCTCGGCATCGGGGCCGCCACCGCTTCCGCGGATGAGCAGGCCCCGACCACCGCCGTGGTTTCCGGTGTCACGGGAGTCCACCTCCCGGTCGGCCCGGACGACTCCATGGTGTGGGACTGAATTCAGGAATCATGCATTCCGTTCATGCCGAGAGGGGGCTTCGAAATCGCATGTCGCCGATCGCACACCGAGATATCGGCACCATCGTCAGGAATGCGCGCGTCCGGCGGGGAGTCAGCCAGCGCGCGGTAGCGGAGAGATCGGGGCTCAGCCTGCGGACGCTCCGCGAGATAGAACAGGGCCGCGTACGTGCACCCCGGGCCAGCTCCCTGCAGCGGCTCGCCGAAGTCCTCGACGAGCCGGTGCTGTTCCCCGAGCCCGTGCCGACTCCGTCGGACCCGGCCGCCCACGCCGCCCATGAACCGCTCGCCCTGCAGATCCTCGGAAGGCTCTCGGTGCGCCGGGGGCCGGCCGAGGTGACGGCGGGCACCCCGAAGCAGCAGAGCCTGCTGGGCCTGCTCGCGCTGCGGGTGAACCAGCCCGTCGACCGCGACGAGATCACCAACGTCCTGTGGGGCGACGACATACCCGACTCCTTCGGGCAGCTGATCCACACCTACGTCTACCGCATCCGCCAGCTGCTGGAGACGCACACGGGCGACGAGGCGCCGCCCGCCCTGCTCATGCGCCGGTCCAACGGCTACGAACTGCTCGTCCCCGAGGAGGACCAGCTCGACCTGCTCCGGTTCCGCCGGTGTGCCCGGCTGGCCGGTCAGGCGCGTGAGGGGGAGCAGCCGGAGCGTGAGATCGCCCTGCTCGAGGAGGCCCTGACCCTGTGGCGCGGACCCGTGCTGGAAGGCATGGGGCCCGGGCTCATGGACCATCCGGTCGCCACGGAGGCCCGCAATCAGCGGGTCACCTCTGCGCTGCGGCTGGCCGACCTCGTCCTGCCGCAGGGGCGGTACGAGGAGGTCATCGACCACCTCGGACCCATCGCCCGGGACCACCGCCTGCACGAGGGCGTGCACGCCCGGCTCGTGGCCGCGCTGGCTGGTTCGGGCCAGCGGGCCGCCGCGCTGGAGATGTTCGCCGCCGTCGACCGGCGGCTGCGCAACTACAGCGGCATCGGCGCGGGCGACGAACTGCGCCAGGCCCAGTCGGCCATCCTGCGCACGGACGAGGAGGCGGCGCCACGCCCCGCCGCCCGCCGCACCGCGGGTGAGCCGGTGCGCCCCTTCCACATGCCGCCCGGCATCCGCGACTACGTGGACCGGCCGGAACAGCAGCGGATCCTGCACCACCTCACCGGGCGCGGACCGCAGGTGGCCTTCGGTGCCGCGCCCATCGCGGCGCTGTACGGACCCGTCGGCGTGGGCAAGTCCATCCTGGCCGCCCGGGTGGCGGCCTCCTCCCGGCCCACGTTCCGCGACGGCGTGCTGCACGGGGAACTGCGCACCGGCACGCCCGAGGAGGTGCGGCTGCTGCTGGGCCGCTTCCTCGCCGCGCTCGGCCTGCCGGCCGAGTCCCTGCCCGAGTCGCTGCCGGCCCGCAGCGCGCTCTACCGGAGCCTGCTGGGCAAGCGGCAACTGCTCGTCGTCCTCGACGACGCACCGGGGGAGCAGGCCGTCCGGCCGTTCGTGCCGGGCGGGGTCAGCAGCGCGCTGCTCGTGTGCAGCCGGGAGCCGCTGTCCGGCCTCGAGGGCGCGCGGCACTTCCGGATCACCCCGTTCGACGCCGACCAGACGGCCGCCCTGCTGGCGTCCGTCATCGGGGAGGGCCGGGTGAGCGCCGAGCGCGGCGCGGCCGACCGCGTCGCCCGGCTGTGCGGCGGGCTGCCGCTGGCCGTACGGGTCGCCGGCATGCGGCTGGCGGCGCGTCCGCACTGGCCGCTGTCCCGGCTGGCCGAGCGCCTGGAGGACCCGGGCAAGCGGCTCGACGAGCTGGTCACGGGCGACCTGGACGTGGCCGCCCGGATCGCCCGCGCGCTGCCGGAGGCCGGGACCCGACTGGGCGACGCCGTGTCCGAACTGGTCGGCAGCGCCGGGTCGTTCACCATCGCCGCCACGGTGGGGCTGCTCGGCTGCTCGCCGCGGGAGGCGGAGGACGTCCTGGAGGCCCTGGTGGACCGGCAGGTCCTGGAGGGCCCGGCCCGCTCCGGCGGGGAGTACGCCTTCCTGCCCCTGACCCGGCTGGCCGCCCTGGCCAGGGACAGGGGTCACCGGGGGGACGCCGCGGCCTGATCCGGCCCGATCCGGCGTGATCCCAACGGAACCTCCCGGCTCAGCCGCACAGCTCCTTCACCCGGGCCACCAGGTCCGCCTCGGTCTCCCCGTCGCCGGGGACCGGGGCGACCTCCAGGTGGGTCACACCGGCCTCGCGGTAGGCGGCGATGCGGTCCTTCACGTACGACTCGGGGCCGCACAGCGTGGTGGCCTCCAGCAGGGCGTCCGGCACCGCGGCCGCGGCCGCCCGGCGCTCGCCGCGCAGGAACAGCGACTGGACGGTTTCGGCCGCACGGCGGAAGCCGTAGCGGCAGACCAGGTCGTAGTAGAAGTTGCGGCCGGGTGCTCCCATGCCGCCGATGAACAGCGCGAGCCGGTCGCGTGCCCGCTCGCGGTGCCGGGCGGCGTCGCCGCCGATGGCCAGCAGGCCGCCGGCGGAGATCATCAGCGGGGCCCGGCCGGGTTCGCGGGCCGCGGCCCCGGCCCTGAGGTCCTCGCCCCAGACTCGGTCGCACCACTCGGGCACGAAGAACATGGGCAGCCACCCGTCGGCCGTCCCCGCGGTCATCCGCACGTTGCGCGGGCCGAGGGCGGCCACCCACACCGGGACCTCCGGCCGCGTCGGCGCGGTCAGCAGCCGCATCGGAGTGCCCAGGCCGGTCGCGCCGGGGGCGTCGGCGGGCAGCGGGAGCCGGACCGCGGAGCCGTCGTAGGAGACCGGCTCCGCGCGTCGCCAGAACGCGCGCATCACCTCGATGGTCTCCCGCGTGCGGTCCACCGGGGACCGGTAGGGCACGCCGTGCATCCCCTCCACGACCTGCGGACCGGAGGCACCCAGACCGAGATGGGCGCGGCCCTCGGAGAGGGCGTCGACCCCGGCGGCCGTCATCGCGAGCAGGGCGGGGGTACGGGTGTAGACCGACAGGATTCCGGAGCCGATCTCCACCCGGCTGGTGCGGGCGGCGATCGCGCCCATGAAGCTGGGCGCGTCGAACCCGTACGCCTCGGGCACCCAGATCAGGTCGAGGCCGGCCCGTTCGAGCGCGGTGACGTCACGGGCTGCCCGGACGATGTCGCCGTCGTAGCGCAGCTGCATCGAGATCTTCATGCTGTCCTCGCGTCCTCGTGTGTGTCCGTCCCGGCTCAGCCGCGGGCGGCGGCGACCGGACGGGCCGTCAGGGGGCGGATCAGGCCGGCCAGGACCAGTTCGCGGACCCGGAAGCGCTGCACCTTCCCGGAGGAGGTGAGCGGCAGGTCCGTTGCCAGGTACAGCGCCGCGGGCACCATGTGCGGGGGCAGCCGGCGCGCGCACTCGGCGAGCACCTGCCCGGCGTCGGGCTCCGGCCCGTCCGCGGCGGGCTGCAGGACGGCGGCCACGACCTCGCCGTACTTGTCGTCCGGGACACCGACGACGACGGCGTCGCGGACCCCGGGCACCGTGCACAGCAGTTCCTCGATGGCGGCGGGCGATATGTTCTCGCCGCCCCGGATGATCAGGTCGTCGAGGCGTCCGGCGACGCGCAGGGTGCCGTCCGCGGCCATCGAGCCGAGGTCCCCGGTGTGCAGCCAGCCGTCCGTATCGACCTTGCGGGCGGTGGCCTCCTCGTCGCCGTGGTAGCCGAGCATCTGCTGGTAACCGCGGGCACAGATCTCGCCCTGGACACCGAGCGGCCGCACCACCCCGGTGCCGGGCTCCACGATCCGCACCTCGGCGTGCGGCAGCGGCCGGCCCACCGTGGTGGTCTTCAGCTCGGCGGAGTCCTCGGGCCGGGTCAGGGTCAGGACGGAGGCCGTCTCGGTCTGCCCGTACAGGTTGAAGACCGTCGTGGAGAACAACTCCTCGGTGTCGCGGATGAGCTGGGCGCGCACCGGGGCGGCACCGGTGAGCACCGCCGAGAGGGCCGGCAGCGGTCCCGGGGCGGCGGCGGCCACCTCGCACAGGGAGGTGAGCACCGTCGGCACGCTGGTGAGCAGGGCGCCCGGGTGCTCCCGCAGCGTCTCGAGCAGGGCCAGCGGGTGGAAGCGCTCCAGCAGGACGAACGTGCCGCCGCTCCACAGCGGCCCCAGGGTGGAGATGACACAGCCCGCGGTGTGGAACATCGGCAGCGGGGAGACCACGGTGACACCGCGCGGGACGCCGAGCCCCTCGAAGGTGAGACGGGCGACGTTGACCACCGCACGGTGGGAGAGCAGGACCGCCTTGGGCGTCCCGGTGGTCCCCGAGGTGAACTGCAGCTGGGCCGGGACCGCGCGGACCTCCTCGTCCGAGGGCAGCGGACCGCTCGCCCGGAGCGTGTCCCACGCGCCGAGGGGGACGATGTGCCGCAGGCCGGGCAGCCGCGGTTCGACCTCGTGGACGATCGCGGCCATGTCGTGGTCGCGGCTGCGCTCGGCGTGCAGCAGCAGCTCGGTGCCGGAGGCGCGCAGCGCGTGCTCCAGACCCTCCGCGCGCAGCGCCGGGTTCAGCGTCACCAGGGTCACGCCGGCCAGCGCGGCCGCGTAGGCGAACACGGGCCACCGGGCCACGTTCGGCGCCCATACGGCCACCTTGGCGCCCACCTCCACGCGGCGCAGCAGGCCCGCCGCGACGGACTCCGCCTCCGCGAGCAGTTCGCGGTAGGTCCACTGCTGCCGGGGCCCGTCGCCGTCGGGCACGCCCACCAGGGCGACGGTGTCCCCGTGGGCCGCCGCGGCCTCGCGCAGCAGCGCACCGACGGACCGGTCGAAGAGGGGGACGGACCGGTCCGCGGGCCAGGACGACTCAGCGGGCATGAACGGGCTCCTTCGGACGGGGGCGGCCGCATTCGGCCAGGACGGCGAACATTCTCGGGAAACAAACGGCTGTCACGGGGAATGGGGCAGAAGGAAATTCAGGCTGTTTCCAGTTCCGTGTTTCTTCCGGTGCTTTACGGTGCAGCGACCGAACTGCGCGGAAAAGCTTGGGAGTTCTTCATGACGCGAAATCTGGCGGGCGCCTGGCCCGGATTGTCCGGGCTGCGGGTTCTGGATCTGTCCCGGTTGCTGCCCGGGGGATTCGCGACGCTGATGATGGCCGATCTGGGCGCCGACGTCGTCAAGGTCGAAGACCCGCAACTCGGCGACTACGGGCGGCTCGTGGACCCGGACGCCTTCGCCGCACTGAACCGCAACAAGCGGTCGGTCGTGCTCGACCTGCGGACCGAGGACGGGCGCGCGGACCTGCTGCGGCTGGTACGGGACAGCGACGTCGTCGTGGAGTCGTACCGGCCCGGCGTGCTGGACGGGATGGGCCTCGGCTACGACCGGCTGCGGGAGGCCAATCCACGGATCGTGCTCTGCTCGGTCACCGGCTTCGGGCAGACCGGGCCGTACGCGCGGCGGCCGGGCCACGACCTCAACTTCCTCGCCCTGTCCGGGTTCTTCGCCGTACCGCATCGCACCGCCGGCCGCGCCGACCGGGTGGGCGTGCGCGTGGCGGACCTGGCCGGCGCGATGTACGCCGCGTACGCCACCGTCGTCGCCGCCTTCGCGGCCCGCACCACGGGCGAGGGCCAGCACCTCGACGTCTCCCTGCACGAGGCGGCCGCGGCGTGGAGCGGGCCGTTCGCGCTGCCGCTGCTGGAGCGGGCCGAGCCGGTGGACAGCCCGCTGGTCACCGGGGACAACGACGTGTTCACGGTGGCCGACGGCCGCCGGATCACCCTCGCCACCTTCGAGGACAAGTTCTGGCTGGTCTTCCGGCACGCCCTGGCACCGGAGTTCCCCGAACTGGACGACGACTCCTGGGACCGGCGGCCCGACCGCACCCGGGCCAAGCACCAGGTGGCCGAGCTGCTGGCCGGGGTGTTCGCGCAGCGCGACTTCGCCTGGTGGACCTCGGTCCTGTCCGGCCTCGACATCCCCTGGGCGCCGGTCTACGAGTCCGCCGCGGAACTGCTGGCGGACCCGCACACGGCCGAGCGGGAGCTGGTGGGCACGCTGCCGGGCTCCGCCACCGACCGGCCGCGCCGCCAGGTGCGGTTCCCGGTGCGGTTCGGCGCGGGCCTCGACTCGCTGCGCGACGCGGCCCCGGCGCACGGTGAGCACACGGCCGAGGTGCTGGGCCTGCGGCCGGAGCCGGCCGAGGGGGAGTGAGCGGACCGAAGGGGCCGGTGCCGTCCGCATGACGGCACCGGCCCCTCCGGGTCAGTGCGGCAGCGCCACACCGAGGCCCAGTTCGTCCGCCCGGTCGCGGACCGCCGCGGCCACGGCGATGTCGTGCACGCCCATGCCGAACGGGTTGACCACCACCCGGTCCGCGGCACCGACCGTCCCCGTGAACGCGCCGGACACCAGCGCCGGCAGGGTGGCGTCGACGCTTCGCCCGCCGTCCGGCGCCGGTTCGCCCGGGCCGGTGATCCGGCCGGCCCGGGCGAGCTTCCCGAGCAGCCGGTGCTCGTCCTCGGCGACCAGCTGCCAGTCGTCGACGAACAGCGCGTCGCAGCCCATCAGCAGACTCTCGGCCGCGTCGTCGAGCGAGACGTTGACGAAGACCGAACCCTCCGTCAGCCAGTCCAGCTCGACGTACGGCTCGGTCGTCGTCGTCACCGCCACGACCAGCCGCGCCCGGCCGGCCGCCTCCCGCGCATCGGTCACGACGGACACGGCCAGCTGCGGTGCCGAGGTGCCGAGCCGGGCGGCCAGCCGGCGGGCGTTGCCCGGGTCCTGGTCGTACAGGACGACCTCGGACAGCTTCGGGCAGGTCCGCACGAGCAGGTCCAGATGCACCTCGGCCTGCCGTCCGCAGCCGAGGAAGGCCGCCTCGGTGACCTCGGCCGGATCCCGCAGGGCACGCAGCGCGGCCAGCGACACGCCCGCGGTGCGCAGGGCGCTGATCAGTCCGCCCTCCATCACCCAGGCGGGCCGGGCGGTCTCCGGGTCGTTCAGGACGATCAGCCCGGCGGCGCGGGGCAGGCCGAGGCGGTGGTTGCCCAGCGAGGCGTTGATGATCTTGCAGCCGTAGGCGTCGCCGGACCAGCCGGGCAGGATCAGGCTGCGCGCGGCGGCACCGGAAGGCGTCGTCCAGCGCAGCGCGGCCTCGGGGGTGAGCCCGGCCGTCTCGCGGCGTACGGCCCGCAGGGTGTCCTCGACGATGTCGACGACCGGCAGGGTGGCGCACACGTCGGCCACGTCCGCGCTGCCGAGATAAGTGAGCGGTGGCATGGGGGAGTCGGTCATGGGATCGCTGTCTCCTGTGCGTGGGTGGTGCCGGCCAGGGCCTCCAGAGCCGTGGCGACGTCCGGCGACGCGGTGGCCCGGGCCTTCGCCGCGGTCTCCCCGAGGGGGTACTTCTCGCCGCTGTCCGGGCATATGCAGGCGACCTCGCGCAGGGCGGGGTCCGCGGCGGCCCGGGCCACCGCGGCCAGCACGGCGGCTCCCGAGCTTCCGCCCAGCGACAGCCCGGTGGCCCGTCGCAGCAGCACACAGGCCGCTGCGGCGTCCTCGTCGCGCACCCGGACGACGTCGTCGACATGGTGCGGGCGCACGAAGTCGGAGGGGCGGCCCGAGCCGAACCCGGCGAGCTTGTGGGGCCGTTCGGCCGGCGGGCCGCCCAGCGCGGCGGAGCCGACGGCGTCCACGGCGATGACCCGGGCGGCGGGCAGCCGGTCCCGGAAGGAACGGGCGATCCCGGCCAGCGTGCCGCCCGTCGAGACCGCCACGGCGACCGCGTCGTACGCGCCGCCCGGTGCCTCCCGCACCAGCTCCGCCCCGGTCCGGCTCTCGTGCACACCAGGATTGGCGGGGCTGCGGTACTGGTCCGTCCACACGGCGCCGGGGTCCCGGCGCAGCAGGTCCTCGACCGCCCGCAGCCGGGCGTCCAGCGTCCGGCCGCCCGGCACCTCCCGCACCACGACGACGTCGGCGCCCAGTTCCCGCATACGGCCCACGCTGGCCTGCGGGGTGCTCGGCTCGACGACCAGGGTGCAGGCGTAGCCCCGCGCGGCGCACAGGCCGGCCAGCGCGATGCCGAGGTTGCCGGAGGTGGACTCCACCACCCTGCTGCCCGGGCCCAGCCGCCCGCTCGCCTCCAGGGCGTCCAGCAGGGCCTGTGCCGTGCGGGCCTTGATCGAGCCGAAGGGGTTGTGCCACTCCAGCTTCAGCCACAGCCGCACGGACCCGTCCGGCAGCGGGACACGGACCGGCACCAGGGGGGTGCCGCCGATCCGCCCCGGCGGGTGGACCGTGGTCGTCGGCGCGTTGAACGACGTCATGAGTGATCGTTTCCTGCGGTCATGACCTGCTCCGGCCGCGCCCCCGCGGTGGGCCGGGTGACGTGGTCGGGGCCGATGTCGCCGATGCGGTAGCCGTGCGGGTAGCCCGGGTAGGTCCGGGCGGTGGGCCTGGTCATCAGCCGGGCCATCAGGGCCGGCGCCACCCGTTCGGCCGCCGCGTGGCCCCGCAGCCCCAGCGCGTTCAGACCGCGCACCCATCCGGCCGGCTCCGGCATGCCGAGGGCGTCCCGGGCCGCGCGGTCCAGGCGGCAGGGCAGGGTCGCGGCCACCGCGTCGCTCACCGGACGCGGGTACCAGGAGGCGTAGAGCCGGAGAATGTGGCCGCCCACCCGCTCGTTGCTGGGCGCGGGGCGAAAGCGCTCCTTCTCGTAGTCCCGGTTGAACCGTTCGAAGGCGTCCACGTCGGTGGGCAGGTCACGGATGTTCATCCGCCGTCCCACCTCCGTGTAGAAGTAGAACGCCGCCAGCCGCTCCGTCTCGCTGACCCGGCGCCACGCCCAGCGGTCGATCCACCGGATCGGCTCGAAGACGAACGTGGACAGCACATAGAGCATGTCGTCGTTGTCGATGGTGAAGCGGCGGTGCGCCTGGTTGATCTGCCGCAGGGCCTGCCGGCCGCGCTCGGAGTCGTATCCGCCGCGCACCATTTCACCGAGCAGAATTCTGGTGTCGTCATACCGTTTCTGGGCGCGCAGCGCGAATTCCCCGCTGCCGTCCAGGGTTTCGGAGATGCTGGGCACACAGCAGGTGCGCCAGATCGCGACTTCCAGTCCGCGACCGTAGTCCCAGGGGAACTCACGGTCGGAGGATATGCGGTGGATCAGCTCGTGATCCGCTTTGGGATCGAGAGTCTGCAGGTGTTTCAGGGTCGCGTACCGGTCTCGCATTCGAGTACCTCGATCGCTGGTGATCCGCATGGGTCGGGGGCCCGCTACAGCGGGGTCGAGCCGGTGGCCGAGACGACCTCCGGCCGCGTCGGGTCGAACCGGCCGGTCTCGTAGCGCCACTGGAGCTGGCCGCTGAGCCAGCTGCGCAGGCCCTCGATGTGGCGGCGCAGCGACTCGCGCTCGGCGGGGGACAGCTCGGCCGCCAGGGCGGGGCCGGGGAAGGTCCGGCTCAGCTCGGTGAACCGGTCGAAGCGCTCCTGGACCATCGCGCCGACCGCGTCGACCGAGGTCTGCAGGTCGCAGCCGTGCTCGTGCCGGTGGACCAGCACGAGGTTGTGCGGGTCGCCGAGCAGCGCCTCCTTCTCGCAGGAGAAGAGGTCGTTGGTCCACAGGTCGGCGTCGGAGAGCGCCTGGTTCATCTCGGTGAACTCGGGCAGGCGGTAGATCTCCTCGGGGACCTCGGCGTGCGTGGTCACCTCGATCAGGTCCAGGTACGGCATCAGGGCGCGGCCCCGGTACTCGATGTACTCGGCGAGGCCCGGCACCCGGCCGGTGAGGCGGTTGCGGGACTCCCACACGCAGGTGTCGAAGAACGCCCCGACGTGGCCGGCGAAGCGGGCGCGCCAGGTGTCGGAGGTGTACGGCGCGGTACGGCGCCACAGGTCCGCGTAGGCCGGGTGGAACACCCGGCTCAGGGAGGCCTCCACCGGGTTCTGCGGGAGTGCGGGGACGGTGCCGTCGGCGGGGAGCCAGCGCAGGACCTCGTCGCACACGTGGCGCAGCCGGTCGGGGTCCTGGCCCAGCCGGGTCTCGTCGAACTGGTCGTCCAGGACCAGCATGCAGCTGATCCAGTCGGTGACCAGGGCGAGTTCCGTCTCGCCGGAGTGGGGATAGGCGCGGGACATCAGGGTGCCGAGCAGGGAGCGGGCGTGGTGGTCGCGGGCGGCCTGGTCGGGGACGAGGCCGAAGTGGGCGACGAAGGCGCGGGTGCTCTGTTCGACGCTGTCGGTGAACGGGCTGATCCTGGTGGGGAAGTCGGAGTGGAGGGGCGGCATGCGGAGGGTCATCTGGCACCCGTCGTGGTCGTGGTCGTCGTCGGTGTGTGCCGCCTCGGCTTCGCCTTCGGCGGGATCGGGTCCCCACCCGAACCACACGTGCGGATTTCGACGTCGGGTGCGGGTGGCCCCTGTGGGGGGGGGGTGCTCGCCGTCGGCGGCGTGCGGGGATTGCGGACGTGCGTCGCCTCGGCTTCGCCCTCGACTTCGCCCTCGGCGGAGATCCGGGCTCGCGGTCGGCGGTCGGCGGTCGGCGGTCGGCGGTCGGTGGTCGGTGGGGTGTGGGGTGTGGGGTGTGGGGGGAGGCGGGGGGCGTCGGCTCGGCATCCCCTTCGCGGCTGGGGCAGTGCGGCGTCGGTTCAGGCCGGTAGTTGGAGGGACTTGGTCTCCTGGAACTCGTGGATGCCGTGCGGGCCCAGTTCGCGGCCCGTGCCGGACATGCCGTAACCGCCGAAGGGGGCCGACGGGTTGAAGTTCGCGTCGTTGATGTCGACCTGGCCGGCACGGAGCCGGCGGGCCACGGCTGTGGCGCGGTCCTGGTCGGCGGACCACACGGTCGCCGCCAGTCCGTAGGGGGTGGCGTTCGCCAGGCGGATCGCGTCCGGCTCGTCCTCGTAGGGGAGTACGACCAGGACGGGGCCGAAGATCTCCTCCTGGGCGAGCGGGGCGTCGGGCGGTACGCCGGTCCAGGCGCCGGCCGGCACGTAGTGGCCGCGGGCGGGGACGTCGTCCTGTGCGGCGCCGGCGACGCGGCGGGCGCCGGTGGCCTCGGCGGCCCGCAGGTACTCCCGGACGCGGTCGCGTTGGTCCCGTGAGACCAGCGGGCCGAGCCGGCAGCCGGGGTCGTTCGGGTCGCCCGGCCGATAGGCGGCGAGGGCCGAACGGACCACGTCCACCGTCTCGTCCAGGCGGGACCGGGGCACGAGCAGCCTGCTGCGGGCGGAACAGGTCTGACCGGCGTTGTGCAGGGCCGAGTGCACCCCGTCGGTGACGGCCGTGACGAGGTCGGCGTCCGGCAGTACCACCGTCGCCGACTTGCCGCCCAGCTCCAGGCAGACCCGCTTGACGCCGGCCCCCGCGACCGAGCCGACCTCCCGGCCGGCGCGCAGCGAGCCGGTGAAGGAGACCACGTCGACGCCGTCGGCGCCGGCGAGCGCCCGGCCGGCCTCCGTGCCGCGGCCCGGCACCAGGTTGAACACGCCCGGCGGCAGGCCGAGGCCGTCGATCAGGGTGGTGAGGAAGTACGCGGAGAGCGGGGCGAGTTCACTGGGCTTGAGCACCACCGTGCAGCCCGCCGCCAGCGCGGCGCCCACCTTCGCGATCACCTGGTGCAGCGGATAGTTCCACGGCGTGATCGCGCCCACCACCCCGGCCGGCTCGCGCACGACCAGCGAGTGCCCGATCCGCTCCTCGTCCGGCCGAGCCGTCAGGGCCTCGGCGAACCCGTCCAGCACCTTCAGGGGCAGACCCGCCTGCACGCGCCGGGAGAAGGTGATGGGCGAGCCCATCTCCAGGGTGATCAACCGCGCCATCTCGTCGTGGTGCCGGGCGAGGGAGTCGCGCAGCGACAGGAGTGTCCCGGCCCGGGCGGCCGGGTCCGTCGCGGCCCAGCCGGCACCCGCCGCGCCGGCCGCCGCCACGGCGCGCGCCACGTCCGCGGCGCCGCACGCCGGCACCCGGGCGATCTCCGCCTCGGTGGCCGGATTCTCGACCGGAAGCGTCTCCCGGCCCTCGGGAGCGGTCCAACGGCCGTCCAGATAAACCGAGCCAAGTGGCAGCGAATCCATGACTGGTGAATCCATCACTGGCGAATCCATGGCTGTCGAAAAAGACCCTTCATGCGTCGGGCGGTGCAACAGGCAGGTCAAACCCTCGCCCAACCGACGCACAGAGGACTGGAGACAACCTGAATGGGCAACTGCCTCCGCACCGGCCTGAGCAGCCAACCGAAGAAATTTGTGGCTAGGGTGGCGAACCGTATTTGGCCGGTCGTGTTCGTCTTCCGATGGAGAGGCCATCAGTGTCCCTGACACACATTCGCCCAGCGCACGGCGACAGCGCGTGGATCAAGAGATACCGACCGCTGGAGTCACCCTCTCTGCGGCTGTTCTGCCTGCCGTACGCGGGCGGCAACGCCGGGGCGTTCCACCGGTGGGCCCAGGCCCCGCTCGACGGGGTCGAGGTGGTCGCCGTGCAGTACCCGGGGCGTCAGGACCGCTTCGCCGAGGAGTGCCTCCCGGACATGGAGGCGCTCGCCGACGGCGTCGCCGCGGCCCTTGTGCCGCTGCTCGACCGGCCCTTCGCCCTCTTCGGGCACAGCATGGGGGCGTCGGTCGCCTACGAGGTGGCGCTGCGCCTGGAACACCGCTATCGGGCCAGGCCACAGCGGGTGTTCGTGTCCGCCGCAGCCTCCCCGCTGCGCCCGCGGAGCCACACGGACGTACATCTCGGAAGCGACGACGCGATGGTGGAGTGGTTCGGTGAACTCGGTGCGATGGACGAGGCGGTGCTGGCGGACCCTGAACTGCGTCCGCTCGTGCTTCCTGCGATGCGTGCGGATCTGCGGCTCATCGAGACCTACCGGCCACCGTCGGGCCGGCTGACGGCCGCCCCGGTCACCGCGTACGTCGGTGACGCCGACCCCGGAGTCGACCCGGACGACGCGCGCGCCTGGCAGGACCTGACCTCCGCGGAGTTCTCGTTCCGTGCCTTTTCCGGGGGGCATTTCTATCTGTCGGACCACGAAGAAGCACTTCTGGCCGACATCACCGAACGGCTGGGAGGAGACTGCAAATGATCGGTCACGACGACGAAGTGGCCCGCCGCGTCCGGGAAATCATGGTCGACGTACTGGATCTTCGGCTGACGCCGGCGGAAATACGCGACGACATATCGCTCTATTCTCCGGTGATCCGCCTGGACTCGCTCAACCTGCTGCAACTCCTGATGGCGGTCGAGGAGGAATTCGGCGGTCATATCGAGGACGAGGACATCATGGAGGCCGACCTGGAGAACGTCGGCGACCTCGTCGCGCTGATCGGCAAGCACATGCCGGCGACCGCGGTCCGGGACGGCGTGGCATGAAGGTGACCCGCAACCAGATCCTGCTCGGCGAGGACGACGTCCCCACCCACTGGTACAACATCCTGGCCGACCTGGACGTGCCGACGGCCGACGTCCGCCGGGCCCGCCCGCGCACCGAACCCGCCGACGGCACCCCGCCGCAGCGGGGCGCCGCGTCCGGGCTCGCCCCCAACATCCCGCTGTCGATGTACCGGGCCAGCGTGGGCCGCGAGCGCTTCGTGGAGATTCCCGCCGAGGTCCGCGCCGAGTACCAGCGCTGGCGGCCCACCCCGCTGGTCCGGGCCCGGGCCCTGGAGCGCGTCCTCGACACCCCGGCCCGCATCTACTACAAGTACGAGGGCGCCAACGGGGTGGGCAGCCACAAGCTCAACTCCGCGCTGGCCCAGGCGTACTACTACAAGAAGTCCGGCGTCGAGCACCTCACCACCGGCACCGGCGCCGGGCAGTGGGGCAGCGCCCTGGCCGTGGCCTGCCAGGCCATGGACCTCGAGTGCACGGTGTTCATGGTCCGGGTCAGCCACGACCAGAAGCCCTACCGGCGCGCGCTGATGGAGCTGCACGGAGCCCGGGTCGTGCCGAGCCCCGGCGGGCTGACCGAGACCGGGCGCAGGCTGCAGGCCGAGCGGCCCGACAGCGCGGGCAGCGTCTCCGTCGCCAACGCCGAGGCGCTGGAGTACGCCAGGTCCGTGCCGGGCGGCCGGTTCTGCGTGGGCAGCGGCGAGAACCACGTCCTGCTGCACCAGACGGTCATCGGCGAGGAGGCGCTCAAACAGCTCGCCGCCGTCGGCGAGTTCCCGGACGTCGTCGTCGCCTCCATGGGCGCCGGCAGCAACTTCGCCGGTCTCGCCTTCCCCTTCCACCGGGAGCGGCTGCGCACCGGCGCCGCCACCCGGCTCGTCGCGGTCGAGCCCGAGGCCTGCCCCAAGCTCACCCGGGGCCGCTACGCCTGGGACTACAACGACATCTCCGGCACCACCCCGATGACCAAGATGTACACCCTCGGCCACGCCTTCGAGGCCCCGGGCGTGCACGCCGGCGGGCTGCGCTACCACGGGGCCGCGCCACTGGTCAGCGCCCTGTACGACCAGGGCCTGATGGAGGCCGTGGCCTACGGCCAGAACACCGTCTTCGAGGCGGGCGTGCTGTTCGCCCGCGCCGAGGGCCTGGTGCCCGCACCCGAGTCGGCGCACGCCGTGCGGGCCGCCGTCGACGAGGCCGTACGGGCCCGCGAGGAGCGCACCGAGAAGGTCATCCTGCTCAACATCAGCGGGCACGGCATGCTCGACCTGTCCGCCTACCAGCAGTACCTGTCCGGGCAGTTGGACGACCACGTGGTCTCCGACGAGACCATCGCCGCCTCGCTGGCCGCCCTGCCGGACGCCGAGCCCGCGGGTGCGGTGTCATGAGACTCGCCCCCACCGACGAGCAGACGGCGCTGGCGGAGCGGCTGCGCGAACTCGGCGCCACCGCCCTGGGCGGCGACCTGGAGGAGCGGGAGCGCACCCGGACCCTTCAGCCCGGCGACTGGCAGCGCTGCGCGGACGCCGGGGTGTTCGCGCTGCCCGTCCCGAAGGAGTACGGCGGCCTCGGCCTCGACCCGCTGACCTGCGCGCTGGCCCTGGAGGGCCTGGGGCGGGGCTGCCGGGACAACGGGCTGCTGATCGCCGCCGGCGCCCACCTGTGGGCGGTGGAGCTGCCGCTGCTGCTCTTCGGCACCGAGGAGCAGCAGCGCCGCCACCTGCCGGCCCTGGTCGACGGCAGCAGCATCGGCGCCCACGCGATCACCGAGGCGGGCTCCGGCTCCGACGCACTGTCGCTGTCCGCCGTGGCCCGGCGCGAGGGCGACCACTACGTGCTGAACGGCGGCAAGCGGTTCATCACCAACGCGCCGGTGGCCGACCTGTTCATCGTCTACGCGACCGTCAACCCCGAGCTGGGATTCACCGGCGTCACCGCGTTCCTCGTCGACCGGGACACGCCCGGCCTCACCGTCGAGAGCGGCTTCGAGAAGACGGGGCTGCGCACCGCGCCCTGGGGCGAGATCGTCCTGCGCGACTGCCGCATCCCCGTCGCGAACCGGCTCGGCGCGGAGAAGCAGGGGTCGAGGATCCTCGCCACCGCGATGGCCTGGGAACGGTCCCTCATCCTGGCCCCGCTGCTCGGCACCATGCAGCGCCAGATCGACGAGTGCACCCGGTACGCCCGCAGCCGCGAGCAGTTCGGCAGCATCATCGGCCGCTTCCCCTCCGTGTCCCACAGCGTGGTCGGCATGCAGATACGGCTGGAGGCCGCCCGGCTGCTCACCTACCGCGCCGCCTGGGACCTGGGCCGCGGCGACACCGGCTCGGTGTTCCCGGAAGCCGCCCAGCTGGAGACCAGCGAGTCCGCCGTCCAGACCTTCCTGGACGCCGTCCAGCTCTACGGCGGCCTCGGCTACACCACCGCCACCGACGCCGAGCGCAATCTCCGGGACGCCCTCGGCACCCGGATCTCCTCCGGCACCTCCGACATGCAGCGCAAGGTGATGGCCGACAAGCTGGGCCTCACCGTCCGGGCGCGGCACACCGCGGACGGAAGGCACACACCGTGACGACCCTTGCCGACCTGCTCACGCGCGCCGCCGCCGAGCGGCCCGGCGCCCCCGCGCTGCGCGACCGCGAGCGGACGCTGACCTACGCCGAACTGGACCGGGCCGCCGGTGCGCTGGCCGCCGCGCTGCGGCAGGCCGGCGTCGGCCCCGGCGACCGGGTCGGGCTGTGGCTGGCCAAGTCCGCCGAGACCGTCGTAGCCGTCCACGCGGCGCTGCGGCTGGGCGCCGCCTACGTACCGGTGGACCCCGCGGCCCCGCCCGCCCGCGCCGCCTACATCCTGCGCGACTGCTCCGTCGCGGCCCTGGTCACCGACAGCGGCCGGCTCGCCCTGCTGGACGAGCAGAACGCCGGCGACGACGACCCGTTCCGGCTCGTCGTGGTGACGGACACGCCGGACCCGGCGCCGGACGGACGCCCCGAGGGCGCCCCGCGGCTGGGCTGGCAGGCCGCGCTGGAACTGGCCCCGGCCGACGGCGTCGCGCCCGCCCCGGCCGCGCCGGACGACCTCGCCTACGTGCTGTACACGTCCGGTTCCACGGGCACCCCGAAGGGGGTCATGCTCTCGCACCGCAACGCGCTGGCGTTCGTCGACTGGGCCGTGGCCGAGACCGGGCTGACCGCCGCCGACCGGGTGTCCTCGCACGCCCCGGTCCACTTCGACCTCTCCGTCTTCGACCTGTTCGCCACCGTACGGGCCGGCGCCTGCCTCGTCCTGGTGCCGGAGAACCGGCGCGGGCTCGGCGTCGCCCTGAACCGGCTGGTCGCCGAGGAACGGATCACGGTCTGGTACTCGGTGCCGGGCGCCCTGATCCGCATGCTCGACGCGAAGAACCGCGAGCTGCTGGAGTCGAGCGGGCTGCGCACGGTCCTGTTCGCCGGGGAGCCGTTCCCGCTCAAGCACGTACGGCGGCTGCGCGAGGCCCTGCCCGAGGCGGCCCTCTACAACCTGTTCGGGCCGACCGAGACCAACGTGTGCACCTTCCACCGGGTCACCGGCGACGACCTCGCCCCCGGCCGGACGGCCCCGCCGCCCATCGGCCGGCCCTGCCCCTACGCCCTGGCCACCCTGCACGACGCGGAGGGCCGCCCGGTCGACGACGTCCCCGGCGCCGAGGGCGAACTGGTCATCGCCGGCGACTCGGTGATGCTCGGTTACTGGGGCGCCCCCGAGGGCCCGGCCGGGGTGCACCGCACCGGTGACCTGGTCCGCCACGAGGCCGGCACCGGGTACGTCTACCTGGGCCGCCGGGACCACATGGTGAAGATCCGCGGCTACCGCGTCGAACCCGAGGAGATCGAGGCCCGGCTGCTCGAACTGCCCGAGGTGCACGAGGCCGCCTGCGTCGCCGTACCGGACCCCGGCGGCGACCCCGACGCCACCGCGCTGGAGGTCCATGTGATCCCCGCCGACGGGGCCCGCCCCGACCCGGACGCGCTGCGCCGGCACTGCCTGGAGCACCTGCCGCGCTACATGGTCCCGCAGGAGTTCCGGTTCCTGACGGCTTTCCCGCGCACCTCGACGGGCAAGGTCGACCGCCGGGCGCTGGCCGCGCCGCCGCGCCCGCGTCCCGAGGAGGAACCGTGCCTGGTGAACCACTGACCCTGGAAGTGCCCAGCCGGATCCTCGGCCGCACCAAGCGCGCCACGGTCCTGCTGCCGGACGGCTACGAGCCGCACGGCCCCGGCCACCCGGTGCTCTACCTGCTGCACGGCTACGGCGGCGGCCGCGGCACCTGGCTGGAGCGCACCCGGCTCGCGGAGTACCTGCGGGGCAGCCGGCTCGTGGTGGTCATGCCGGAGAGCGGGCGCCGCTGGTTCGTCAACGACCACGCGGGCCTGCGCTACGAGGACCACTTCACCGAGGAACTGCTGCCCGCCGTCGACGCCCGGTTCAACACGCTCGCCCGCCGCTCGGCCCGGGCCGTGGGCGGGTTCTCCATGGGCGGGGCGACCGCGCTCTTCCTGGCGCTGCGCCATCGCGCCCTGTTCTCGGCCGTCACCTCGCACGCGGGCGCCTTCGAGGCCCCCCGGCGGATCGGCGACCCCTACCACGAGCACCGCGGCGAGGCGGACTTCGTGATGCCCACGGTCGAGAGCCACGAGCGCGTGTGGGGACCGCCCGGCAGCGAGACCCGGCGCAGTTACGACCCGTACCGGCTGATGGCGCGGGAGGACCCGCTGCCGCCGCCGGCCCTGTACCTGGACGTCGGCACCGGCGACCACGACCGCATGGTCCGGATGAACCGGTCCGTGCGCGACGCTCTGCGGGAGCGGGGCTGGCCGATGGAGTACCGGGAACTGCCGGGCGGCCACGACTGGCAGTTCGTGAACGACGCCCTGCCCGGCGCGCTGGCCTTCCTGCACGGCCGGCTCACCGCGGCGGCCGCGACACCCCAGGAGGTACGGGCATGACCGCCCACGAGAAGGCGCCCGTCGTCCTGGTGACCCGGCCGCGCGAGGGTGTCGTGGCGGCCACCCTGAACCGTCCCCACCGCGCCAACGCGCTGACCGAGGAGGTCTTCGAGGAGCTCGGCGCGCTGTGCGCCGAGCTCGCCGCCGACCCCTCGGTGCGGGTGCTGGTCCTCAGGGGGGCGGGGGAGACCTTCTGCTCCGGGTACGACGTCGCCGAGGTCGGCCGGGTGGCCGCGCTGCCGCCGCTGGAGCTGACCGCCCTGCTGGAGCGCCAGGCGGAGGTGATCGCCGCGCTGCGCGAACTGCCGCAGACCGTCGTCGCCGCCGTCGACGGGGTCGCGGCCGGCGCGGGGCTCTCGCTCGCCCTGGCCGCCGACGTCCGCGTGCTCACCGCCCGCGCCCGGCTGCGGGCCGCGTTCGTGCGGATGGGCCTGTCCGGCGGCGACATGGGCGCGTCCTGGCTGCTGCCGCGGATCGCCGGGTTCGGCTTCGCCTCCGAGATGCTGCTCACCGGCCGGTTCGTGACCGCCGAGGAGGCTCTCCAGCGGGGCCTGGCGGGCCGGGTCTGCGCCATCCAGGACCTGCTGCCCGTCGTCATGGAGAGCGCCGGGCAGATCGCCGGCAACAGCCCCGTGTCGCTGCGGCTGACCAAGCAGGTCCTGCAGTCCAACATCGACGCCCCGTCGCTGCGGGCCGCGCTGCAGCGCGAGATCCCCGTCCAGGTGATGGCGGCCAAGTCACCCGACGTCCACGAGGCGGTGACCGCCTTCCGCGAGCGCAGGTCCCCGCACTTCGGCACCGGCGACCGGGCCGGCACCAAGGAGGAACAACCATGACGCAGACCAGCACGACCTGGGCACCGAAACTGGTCGGGCCCGCCGAGGCGGGCGTCGCCGCGAGCCCCGACGGGCTCGCCGAGTACCTGCGCGGCACCGACCTCGACGACCTCCTCGTCCGCGAGAAGGCGGTCGTCCTGCGCGGCTTCTTCGTCACCGAGGACAGCTACGACGGCCTGGCCGGCCTGCTGCTGCCGGAGCGGCTGGCCTACGTGCACGGCAACTCCCCGCGCACCAAGGTCGGCCGCAACCTCTACACCTCGACCGAGTACCCGGCCGAGTACGAGATCTCCATGCACAACGAGATGTCGTACGCCAGCTCCTGGCCGTCGCGGATCCTCTTCCACTGTGCGATCGCCGCCGAGACCGGCGGCGCCACCCCGGTGGTCGACGGGCAGCTGTGGCTCGACTCGCTGGACGCCGAGGTGCGCGAGGCCTTCGCCGGCGGGGTGCGGTACACGCAGAACCTGCACGACGGTGTCGGCTTCGGCAAGAGCTGGCAGGCCACCTTCGAGACGGACGACCGGACGGCGGTCGAGGAGTTCCTCGCCGGTACGGGCGCCGACCACGAGTGGCGCGCGGACGGCTCGCTGCGGGTGAGCCTGCTGCGCCCGGCCACCCTCACCCACCCGGTCACCGGGACCGAGGTGTGGTTCAACCAGGCCGACCAGTTCCACCCGGCGGGACTCGGCGAGGACGCGGCGGCGCTGGCCGCGGTCGTCCCGGAGGACGAACTGCCGCAGCACGCCGTGTTCGCGGACGGTTCGCCGATCCCCGACGCGTACGTCCGGCACATCCAGGAGACCGGGATGCGGCTGGCGGTCGACGTGGACTGGCAGGTGGGCGACCTGCTGTTCGTGGACAACGTGGCCGTGGCGCACGGCAGGCGGGCGTACACGGGGCGGCGGCGCATCCTGGTGGCCATGTCCGGCTGAGCGCACGAAAAAAGGGGGGAGGCCCGGTGGCCTCCCCCCTTTCGTCGTCCCGTCCGGTGGCCGTGGCCGTCCGGCTCAGTGGTCGCGGTACACCGCCTGCACGGCCATCCGCCGCAGCCCCTCGGCCCAGTCGGCCCGTACCGTCCCGCGCAGCGCGTCCTCCGCCGCCGCCAGCCGGTCGGCGATCACCGACTCCACCCGGTCCCGTACCCCGGTCCGCAGCAGCAGGTCGTGCAGCTCGTCGGGGTCGGTCGCGGACAGGTCGTCACCCACCAGCTCCCGTACCTCCGGCACCGTCTGCAGCGCCAGAGACATCAGCAGCGTCATCTTGTGCTGCTTGAAGTCCAGCCGGGCCGGCTTCCCCGTGGCCGCCGAGGTGCCGAAGGCGTCCAGCAGGTCGTCGCGCAGCTGGAACGCCTCGCCCACCGCGAGCCCGTACGCCTCGAACGGCGCCACCAGCTCGTCCGCACCGGCCAGCCGCGCACCCATGGCCAGCGGCCGGAAGACCGTGTACCGGCCGGACTTGAACAGCGCGATCCAGCTGGACAGTTCCGCGTCCGGGGCGAACTGGGCGGCGGCCCGTACATCCAGGAACTGACCGACCATCAACTCCGTGCACAGCTCGCCCCAGACCGGCCGCACCCGCTCCGGGCAGCCCGCGAGCAGCCGCTCCGCGTACACCAGGGCGAGGTCGCCCGCCAGGACGGCGACGCTCTCGCCGTAGCGGCGGGCCGTCCCGCGCCAGCCCCGCTCGGTGTGCAGCTCGGCATGGGCGACCTGTGCCGTCGAGGCGCCGCGGCGCAGTTCGGACTCGTCCATCACGTCGTCGTGCAGCAGCGCGAAGCTGTGCAGCAGCTCCAGCGCCGCGGCGACGTCCACGATCTCCGCACTGTCCGGGTCGCCACCGGCGGCCAGATAGCCGGCCACGCAGAACGCGGGGCGCAGCCGCTTGCCGCCGCTGCCGACCATGCGCGCGACGCAGTCGACGAGTTCGACGGAATCCGGGTTGCGTGACTTCCACACCCGGCGTTCCTCGTCCAGGAAATTCCGCAGGCGCAGCTCGACGCGGTTCAGCAACTCGTCCCGAGTCGCGATTGTTTCCATGAGTCCGGTGTCCGTGAATTCCTGGCTCACCGGCGGGGCGGTCGACATGTCAGCTCTCCTCGTGCCGCGGCAGCGATCGAACCGGGAACCAAGCGAATGACGCTGCCTCTTGATCTCCAATGGCCCGGCCCATTCTTCCGGCGCGGACGCCGCCGTGAACGGCAGAGGCAGCTCCTCGTCCAGCCACCGTCCAGGTCGGACGAGGCGGCCGCACCTAGTCTCCGACATGGCAAGCGGGCCGATCCAGGTGAATCGAGCACGGCGGCGAAGGTGCGCCCGTCGTCGGTGTCCGCCGCATATACCCGGGTGAATTGACGAGGAGTCATGGAGCGATTTCAGTCTTTTGTCGACGGTGCGCGGAAGTTTCCTCTGACCGGCGCCCAGGCCGGGGTGTGGTTCGCGCAGCAGATGGACCCGGACAGCCCGATATTCCGGGCGGCTGAATACCTGGAAATTCACGGACCGGTCGACCCGCAGCTCTTCGAGCGGGCACTTCGGCGCCTGGTCGACGAGGCCGACGCGCTGCACGTGCGGTTCCTGGAGACCGACGAGGGTCCCCGGCAGACGGTCGGCCCGGCTCCCGAGTGGACCCTGCACGTCGTCGACGTCTCCGCCGCCGGGGACCCCCGGCAGGCGGCCGAGGAGTGGATGAGCCGCGACCTGCGCCGCCGCGTCGACCTCACCCGCTCACCGCTGTTCACCCAGGCCCTGTTCCGGGCCGGCGAGGACAGGTGGTTCTGGTACCACGCCTACCACCACATCCTCCTCGACGGAGTGGGCGCCTCCCTCCTGGTCCGGCGTGCCGCACACCTGTACACGGCCCTGGCCGAGGGCACCGATCCCGGGCCGTCGCCGTTCGCCTCCGTGCGCGTCCTGCTCGACGACGACGCCGCCTACCGCGCGTCCGCCGCGTTCGACGAGGACCGCGCCCACTGGACCGACCGCTTCGCCGACCGGCCCGAACCGGTGGCGCTCTCGGCGCGTCCCCTCAAGCCGTCCGCCGAGTTCGTCCGCCGTACCGCCCTGCTGCCCGAGGACGTCCAGGGCGAACTGACCGCGGCGGCCGAGCGGATCGGCGTCGCCCGCTCCCGCATCGTCATCGCCGCGACCATGGCGTACCTGCACCGCCTGACCGGCCTGACCGACGTCGTCGCCGGTCTGCCGGTCACCGCGCGCACCCACGACGAGGTCCGCAGGGCGCCCGGCATGGTCGCCAACGTGCTGCCGCTGCGGGTGGCCGTCGACTCCGCCACCACCGTCGGCGAACTGCTCGACCGCACCCGGACCGCCCTGCGCGAACTGGTGCCGCGCCAGCGCTACCGCGGCGAGGACCTGCGCCGTGACCTCGGCCTCGGCCACGAGTACCGGCGCTTCTTCGGGCCGCTGCTCAACGTCGTCCCGTTCTCCTACGACATCCGCTTCGGCGGCCACCGTGCGGACGCCCGCAACATGTCGCTGCGCCTCATCGAGGACCTCGCGATCTCGGTGTACGACCGCTCCGACGGCAGCGCGATCCGTGTCGACTTCGACGTCCACCCCGAGCTGTACGACGCCGCGGAACTCGCCGCCCACCAGGAGCGGTACGTCCGCTTCCTGGGCCGCCTGGCCCGCGCCCTGGAGCACCCCGCCACCCCCGTCGGCCGCCTCGGCTTCCTCGACGACGCCGAACGCGCCCTCGTCGTACCCGCCGCCGAGCCGGTCGCCGCCGATCCCACGGCCACCTTCCCCGCCCTGTTCGAGCGGACCGCGGCCCGCTTCCCCGACGCCCCGGCCGTCCGCTTCGGCGACACGGTGCTCGACTACGCCGAACTCAACCGGCGGGCCAACCGGCTGGCCCGGCACCTGACCGCCCGCGGCATCGGCCCCGAGGACCGGGTCGCCCTGCTGCTGCCCCGCTCCGCCGATCTCGTCGTGGCCGTGCTCGGCGTGCTCAAGACGGGTGCCGCGTTCCTGCCGCTCGATCCCGCCTATCCCCGGGCCCGGATCGAGCACGTCCTCGGCGACGCCCGGCCCTCCTGCCTGCTGGCCCACTCCACCACCGCACCGCTCGCCGGCGAGGCCGCCGGGGCCGCGCCGCCGCTCGTGCTGGACGACCCCACGGTGGCGGCCGCCCTGGCCGGGCGGCCGGGCGGCGATCTCACGGACGCCGAGCGCACCGCCCCGCTCACCGTGGACCACCCGGCCTACGTCATCTACACCTCCGGTTCCACCGGCCGGCCCAAGGGCGTCGTGGTCACCCACCGCGGCGTCCCGCACCTCGCCGACACCTTCGTCGGGCAGATGCGGGTACGGCCCGGCAGCCGTGTGCTGCAGTTCGCCTCGCTGGGCTTCGACGCCATGGTCCCGGAGCTGTGCATGGGTCTGCTGGCGGGCGCGTCCTTCGTGCTGGCGCCCGCCGAGCACCTGATGCCGGGCGAGGCGCTGGCCGCTTTCACCCGCGCGGCCGGTGTCACCCACGCGATCCTGCCGCCGTCCTCGCTCGCCGTCATGGACCCCGCCGGTGACCTGCCCGCCGACCTGACCATCCTGGTCGCGGGCGAGGCATGCTCCGGCGACCTCGCCGAGCGCTGGTCGGCCGGGCGGCTCTTCCTCAACGGCTACGGCCCCACCGAGACCACCGTCTGCGCCACCATCAGCGAACCCCTCTCCGGTCCCGGCGAACCCCCGATCGGCCGCGCCGTCACCGGCAGCCGGACCTACGTCCTGGACGCCGCCCTGCAGCCGGTGCCGCCCGGCGTGACCGGCGAACTGTACGTGGCGGGAGCCTCCCTGGCCCGGGGCTACCTCGGCCGGCCGGCGCTCACCGGCGAGCGCTTCGTCGCCGACCCCCACGGCCTGCCCGGAGAGCGGATGTACCGCACCGGCGACCTGGCGCGGCAGCGCCCCGACGGCACCCTGGAGTACGCCGGCCGGGCCGACGAGCAGGTCAAGATCCGCGGCTACCGGGTCGAGCCCGGCGAAGCCGAGGCCGCCCTGCGCGAGCTGGACGCGGTCGCCCAGGCCGCCGTGGCGGTACGCACCGACCGGACCGGCGTGCCCGCCCTGGCCGGTTACGTCGTGCCCGCCGACGGCCGCACCCTCGACCTCGCCGCCCTGCGCGCCGCCCTGGCCGACCGCCTCCCCGGTTACCTGGTGCCCGCCACACTCACGGTCCTCGACGCCATCCCCGTCACCCCCAACGGGAAGACCGACCGCAAGGCCCTGCCCGACCCGGGCGCCGGAACCGGCGGCGCGCCCGCCACGCCGTACGCCCCGCCGCGCACCCCGCGCGAGGAGCGCCTGTGCGCCCTGTTCGCCGAGGCACTCGGCACCCCCCAGGTCGGACTCGACGACGACTTCTTCGCCCTGGGCGGCCACTCCCTGCTCGCCGCCCGCCTCACCCCGCGCATCCGCGCCGAACTCGGTGTCGAGTGCGGAGTCGAGGCCGTCTTCAAGGCGCCCACCGTGCGCCGCCTGGCCGAGCGGCTCACCGACGCCGCGCCCGCCCGTCCCGCGCTGACGCCGGTGGAGCACGACGGAGACCCCGAACTCTCCGCCGCACAGCGCCGGCTGTGGTTCCTGCACCGTCTGGAGGGCCCCAGCAGCGCGTACCACATCCCGCTCGTCCTGACCCTCGACGGCGACCTGGACACCGAGGCGCTCACGGCCGCCCTCACCGACCTCACCGACCGGCACGAGGTGCTGCGGACGGTCTACCCCGACCGTGACGGCACCCCCCGCCAGCACATCACGCCGCCCGGCGACGGGCCCGCCCCGCGGCGCCGGGCCGCGGCCACGGCCGAACTGCCCGCCCTGCTCGCCGAGGAGACCGCCCGCCCCTTCGACCTCGGCACCGAGACGCCGCTGCGGGTCACCCTGTTCACCCTCGCCCCGGGGCAGCACGTCCTGCTGCTCCTGCTGCACCACATCGCCGCCGACGGCGAGTCCGTCGCACCCCTGCTGAACGACCTGCTCACCGCCTACGCGGCCCGTACCCGGGGCCGTACACCCGAGCTCGCCCCGCTCCCGGTGAGCTACGCCGACCACGCCGTCTGGCAGCGGCGCCTGCTCGGCGACGAGGACGCGCCCTCCGAGGCGGCCGTGCGCCAGCTCGCCTACTGGCAGGACCGGCTGGCGGGCCTGCCCGACCACCTCGACCTGCCCTTCGACCGGCTGCCCGCAGCCACCGCGAGCGCGCCCGGGGCCCGCACCCTGACCACGCGTCTGGACGCGGACACCCACGCCCGCCTCGCCGCGCTGTCCCGGTCCGCCGGCGCCACTCCCTTCATGGTGCTCCAGGCCGGTCTGTCCGCCCTGCTCGCCCACCTCGGCGCCGGGGACGACATCGTGCTCGGCGCCCCTGTCGCCGGCCGCGACGACGAGGCGCTCCAGCCGCTCGTCGGCTTCTTCAACAACACGCTGGTGCTGCGCACCGACACCGCCGGCAACCCCTCCTTCACGGAGCTGCTCGCCCGGGTGCGGGAGGGCGACCTCGCGGCCTTCGCCCACCAGGACCTGCCGTTCGAGCGGCTGGTGGAGGCCCTGAACCCGGTGCGGTCCGCCTCCCGGCACCCGCTGTTCCAGGTGATGCTGTCCATGGACGGCGCGCGCCGCCCGCTGCCCGAACTGCCCGGCCTGCGGCTGGGACTCATGGACGTGCCGAACACCACGGCCAAGTTCGACCTGTCCTTCAACGTCCGCGAGGAGCACGCCGCTTCCGGCACCCCCGACGGCATCCTCGTCGCCCTGGAGTACCGCACCGACGCCTTCGAGGCGGGCACCGCCCAGGACCTCCTGGACCGCTTCGCCCGGCTGCTCACCGCCGTCGCGGACGACCCGGAGCTGCGCGTCGGCGACGTACCGCTGCTCACCGACGGAGAACTGCGCCGGGAGCTGGTGGAGTTCAACGCCACGGCGGCCGACGAGTCCCTGACGGACGTGGTGCGCCGGGTGCGCGAGACGGCCGCGCGCCGGCCGGATGCGGTCGCGGTGTCGGACGACGACGGCGAGCTGACGTACGCCGAACTCGTCGACCTGCTGGACCGGATCGCCGCCCGGGTCGGCGCGCTGCCCGCCGGGCCGGAGCCGGTGGTGGCCGTGCTCGCGGAGCGCGGCCGCTGGGCCGTGGCCTCGCTGCTGGGCATCCTCGCCGCGGGCGCCGTGTACCTGCCGCTGGACACCCGCTCACCGGTGGCCCGTTCCGCCGAGTTGGTGGCCGACGCCGGAGTACGGCTGGTGCTCGCCGGACCCGGGCTGACCGGCCTCGCGGCCGGGCTCGGCACGGACACGGTGGCCCTGGACGGCGACCTGACCGCCGGGACGGCCGTCGCCGTCCCGGCCGTCCCGGACCGGCTGGCGTACGTACTGTTCACGTCCGGTTCCACCGGTCGGCCCAAGGGCGCGATGGTGCACCACCGGGGCATGAACAACCACCTGCTGGCCAAGATCGAGGACCTCGCCCTCGACGCCCGCGACGCGGTCGTGCAGAACGCGCCGCTCACCTTCGACGTCTCCGTCTGGCAGATGCTCGCGCCACTGGTGGTCGGTGGCCGGGTGGTGGCCGTCGGCCAGGAACTGGCCGTCGACGCCGTCGGCCTGTTCCGGGCGGCCGGGCGGGACGCGGTGACCGTGCTGGAAGTCGTGCCGTCGCTGCTGCGGGCCGCGCTGGACGCCTGGGACGAGGGCGCCGAGCTGCCCGAACTGCCCGCGCTGAACTGGCTCGTCGTCACCGGCGAGGACCTGCCGGCCGAGCTGTGCCGCCGCTGGTTCGCGCGCTTCTCGGCGGTGCCGGTGGTCAACGCCTACGGCCCCACCGAGTGCTCGGACGACGTCACGCACGCCGTGATCACCGCCGCCTCGGCCGGATCCGAGCGGGTGAGCGCGCCGATCGGGCGGGCCGTGCGCAACACGTCCCTGTACGTGCTGGACGACCGGCTGCGGCCGGTGCCCGCCGGTGTCCCCGGTGACCTGTACGTCGCCGGCACCGGAGTCGGCCGCGGCTACCTGGACGACCCGGCGCGCACCGCCGGCGTGTTCGTGGCGGACCCCTTCGCGGCGGACGGGACCCGGCTGTACCGCACCGGCGACCGCGTACGCCGGCTGCCCGACGGGCAGCTGGAGTTCCTGGGCCGCCGGGACGCGCAGGTGAAGATCCGCGGCCAGCGGGTCGAGCTGGGCGAGATCGAGGCCCGGCTGCGCGAGGTGCCGGGCGTCACCGACGCGGCGGCCACGGTCGTCGACGGCCGGCTGGTGGCCCACCTGGTCGGCGGCGCCGACTCCGAGGCGGTCCGCGAGGCGGTCTCCCGGGTGCTGCCCGAGCACATGGTCCCCACCGCCTGGACGGCGCTCGGGTCGATGCCGCTGACCGCGAACGGCAAGGTGGACCGCAAGGCGCTGCCCGTGCCCGACCTGACCCGAACGGCCGGCCGGGCGCCCGCCACGGCGCAGGAGGAGATCCTGTGCGGGATCTTCGCCGAACTCCTCGGCGTGGAACGGGTCGGCGCCGACGACGACTTCTTCCAGCTCGGCGGCCACTCCCTGCTGGCCACCCGCCTGGTGGCGCGGGTCCGTTCGGCGCTGGACGCGGACGTCTCCGTCGCCACCGTCTTCCGCAACCCCAGCCCCGCGGGCCTCGCGGCCGCGCTCGGCCTGCGCCCGCCGGCGCGCGCGGTCCTCGCCCCGCGGTCCCGCCCCGAGGTGCTGCCGCTCTCGCCCGCCCAGCGCGGCCTGTGGTTCATCAACCGGCTCGACCCCGCCGACGCCTCCTACAACATCCCGCTGGTCGTGAGGCTCACCGGCGCCCTCGACCGGCCTGCCCTGGAAGCGGCCCTGGCCGCCCTGGTGGCCCGGCACGAGACCCTGCGCACCGTCTTCCCGGAGTCCGAGGGCACCCCGCGTCAGGTCGTGCTGCCGGCCGGCCCGGCGCCCCGCCTGGACGTCGTCGACGCCGCCGGCCGGGACGAGACGCCCCTGATCGCGGCCGTCACCGGCCGGGGCTTCGACCTGGCCACCGAACCGCCGCTGCGTGCAGCCCTGCTGGCGCGCGGTCCCGAGGAGCACGTCCTGGTGCTCGTCGTGCACCACATCGCCAGTGACGGCTGGTCGACCGCGCCGCTGCTGAGCGACCTGTCCGCCGCCTACCGCGCCGCGCTCGACGGCCGCACCCCCGACTGGGCCCCGCTGCCCGTCCAGTACGCCGACCACGCGCTGCGCCTGCACGAGCGGCTGGGCGCCGAGGACGACCCCGACAGCGTGCTGTCCCGTCAACTCGCCCACTGGAAGAGCGCCCTGGCGGATCTGCCGGAGGAACTCACGCTGCCCACCGACCGGCCCCGGCCGCGCGAGAGCGGCCGCACCGGCGGCCTCGTCCCCTTCGAGATCGGCGCCGGCACCCACCGGGCCGTCCTGCGCACGGCCCGCGAGCACGGCGTGACGCCGTTCATGGTGCTGCACGCCACGCTCGCCGCCCTGCTCACCCGTGTCGGAGCGGGCGAGGACATCGTCATCGGCGGCTCGGTCTTCGGCCGGGACGACGACACCCTCCGCGACCTCGTCGGCTTCTTCGTCAACTCCCTGGTGCTGCGCACCGACACCTCCGGCGACCCGACGTTCGGCGAACTGCTCACCCGGGTCCGGAGCGCCGATATCGACGCCTTCGACCACCAGGACCTGCCGTTCGAGCGGCTGGTGGAGGCCCTCAACCCGGTGCGCTCGGCCGGCCGGCACCCGCTGTTCCAGACCAAGGTGGTCCTGCAGAACCTCGGGCGCCCGGCGGCCGACCTGCCAGGCCTGACCGCCGAGTTCGTCCAGCAGGACCCCGATCTGGCCAAGTTCGACCTGCTGTTCAGCGTCGCCGAACGGTTCGGCGAGCAGGGCGAGCCGGCCGGGATCACCGCCGCGGCAGGCTATTGCGCCGACCTGTTCGACCAGGCCACCGTCGCGTCCCTGACCACCCGCTTCGTACGGCTCCTGGAGGCGGCCCTGGCCGACCCCGCCCGGCGTCTGACCGAGCTGGAGATCGTCTCCGCCGCCGAGCGGGACGAGGCCCTGCGGCGGCGCAACGACACCGCGGCGGAGGTCTCCCGGCACACCCTCGCGCAGCTCTTCGCCGCGCAGGCGGCCCGCTCGCCCGAGGCGCCCGCCGTGGTCTGCGGCCCGCGGGAACTCACCTACGCCCGGCTCGACCAGGACTCCGACCGGCTGGCCCGGCTGCTGCTGGCCCACGGAGCGGGCGCCGGGTCCGTGGTGGCGCTCGCGGTGCCGCGCTCGGCCGAGGCGGTCGTCGCGATGCTCGCTGCCGGGAAGGCCGGAGCCGCCTACCTGCCGCTCGACCCCGACCAGCCCGGCGACCGCGTCCGGACCCTCCTCGACGACGCCCGTCCGGCACTGCTGCTGACCACCCGGGCCGCCGTGGAGACGGCCCCGCACCTCGCCGAACGGCCCGGCACCACCGTCGTCCTGGACGATCCGGACACCGAGGCGGCCCTCGCCCGGCTGGCCGCAGGCCCGCTCTCCGACGCCGAGCGCGGCGCCCCGCTCACCCCGGACGACGCCGCGTACGTCGTCTACACCTCGGGCTCCACCGGCACCCCCAAGGGCGTCGTGGTGGAGCAGCGCGCGATCGCCGAGTACGCCACGTACTGCGCCGCCCGCTACCCGGGTCTGGCCGGCCGCACCCTGCTGCACTCGCCGCTCTCCTTCGACCTGGGCCTCACCGGCCTGTACGGCACCCTCCTGGCCGGCGGCTGCCTGTACGTCGCCGACCTGGACGAACGGCTGCGGGTGCCGGGCGGTCTCACCTTCGCCAAGGTGACGCCCAGTCACCTGCCGATGCTGCTGGAGCTGCCCGAGGCCTGCTCGCCCACCGCCCAGCTCGTCATCGGCGGCGAGGCGCTGCACGCCGAGCAGCTCGCCGCCTGGCGCGAGCGCCACCCCGGCGTCGAGGTCGTCAACCACTACGGCCCCACCGAGACCACGGTCGGCTGCCTGGACCACTGCGTCCCCGCGGGCAGCGCGCTCCCGGCCGGACCGGTGCCGCTCGGCCGGCCCATGACCAACACCCGGGTCTACGTCCTCGACGCCCGGCTCAACCCGGTGCCGGACGGTGTCACCGGTGACCTGTACGTGGCGGGCACCGGCGTGGCCCGCGGCTACCTCCACCGCCCCGCACTGACCGGCGAGCGGTTCGTGGCCGACCCGTTCGGCCCCGCCGGGTCCCGGATGTACCGCACCGGCGACCGGGTCCGCTGGAGCCGCGACGGACTCCTGACCTACGTCGGCCGTGCCGACCATCAGGTCAAGGTGCGCGGCTACCGCATCGAACCGGGCGAGGTGGAGGCGCGCCTGCTCACCGCGTCCGGGGTGACCCAGGCCGTCTGCCTGGTCCGTGAGGACCAGCCGGGTGACCGGCGGCTCGTCGCCTACGTCGCCGCCGAGGCCGGCCCCGGCGTCGCCGAGGGGCTGCGGTCCCACGCGGCCGCGGCGCTGCCCGCGTACCTGGTGCCGTCCGCCGTGGTCGTCCTCGACCGGCTGCCCCTGACGGCCAACGGCAAGGTCGACCGCACCGCGCTGCCCGACCCCGCCGCCCCGTCCGGCCCCGTCGCACGGGCGCCGCGCACCCCGGAGGAGGAGATCCTCTGCGGTCTGTTCGCCGACATCCTGGGCACCGGACCGGTCGGCATCGACGACGACTTCTTCGCCCTGGGCGGCCACTCGCTGCTCGCGATGCGCCTGCTCAGCCGTATCGCCACCACCCTGGGCGCCCGGATCGGCATCAAGGCGCTGTTCGACGACCCCACCGTCGCCGGCATCGCCGCCCGCCTGGGCTCGGCCAAGGACACCCGGCCGCCGCTGGTGCCCGCCGAGCGCACCGAGCGCGTCGCCCTGTCCTACGCCCAGCGCCGCCTGTGGTTCCTCAACCGCCTGGAGGGCGCCGACGACGCCACCTACAACGTCCCGCTGGTGCTGCGCATCGGCGGCGGCCTGGACCGGGCCGCGCTGCGGGAGGCGCTGCGCGACGTCGTCACCCGGCACGAGAGCCTGCGCACGGTCTTCCCCGAGCGGGACGGTGTGCCCTGGCAGCGGGTCCTCGGACCGGTCGAGGGCGCGCCCGTGCTGGAGGAGACCGAGACCGGGCCCGAGGGCCCGGCCGAGGCGATCCGCGAGACCGTCACCCGAGGCTTCGACCTGGTCTGCGAACCCCCGCTGCGGGCCCGGCTGCTGACCGGCGCCGGCGAGTCCGACGAAGCCGTTCTCGTGCTGGCCGTGCACCACATCGCCACCGACGGCTGGTCGATCGCCCCGCTCCTGCACGACCTCGGCCGTGCCTACACCGCCCGGGTCCGCGGCGCCGCGCCCGACTGGCGTCCGCTGCCGGTGCAGTACGCCGACTACTCGGTGTGGCAGCAGGAGGTCATGGGAGACCCGCAGGACCCGGACAGTCCGCTGGCCCGGCAGCTGGCGTACTGGACCGAGGCCCTGGCCGGGCTGCCGGAGGAGCTGGACCTGCCCGCCGACCGGCCCCGCCCGGAGGCCGCCGGCTACCACGGCGCGAACGTGCCCCTCGCCCTGGACGCCGCGGCGCACACCGCGCTCGCGGAGCTGGCAGGCAAGAGCGGGGTCAGCGTCTTCATGGTGCTCCAGGCCGCCCTGGCCACGCTGCTGACCCGGCTCGGCGCCGGCACCGACATCCCGCTCGGCACCCCGATCGCGGGCCGCACCGACGACGCCCTGGACGACCTGGTCGGCTTCTTCGTCAACACCCTGGTGCTGCGCACCGACACCTCCGGCGACCCGACCTTCCGGGAACTGCTGGCCCGGGTCCGGGAGACCGACCTGGCCGCCTACACCCACCAGGACCTGCCGTTCGAGCGCCTGGTGGAGGAGATCAACCCGGTGCGCTCGCTGGCCCGGCACCCGCTGTTCCAGGTGATGCTGGTGCTGCACAACGCGATCAGTGACCGGCCGCACGCCGAACTGGGCGGCCTGCCGGTGCGGGTGGAGGCCACCGAGGCCCCCGTGGCCAAGTTCGACCTCTCCTTCAGCCTGTGGGAGCGGCACACCGACGAGGGCCGGCCCGACGGCATCGCAGGGCAGATCGAGTACGCCACCGACCTCTTCGACGCCGCCACCGCCGAGGCGTTCGCGGCCCGGCTGACCCGGCTGCTCACCGCCGCCGTCGCCGAGCCCGACCGCGGCATCGGCGACCTGCCGGTGCTGGCCGAGGACGAGCTGCACACGCTGCTCACCGACCGCAACGACACCTCCGTGGCCCGCCCCGATGCCGCCCTGCCCGAGCTGTTCGCGGAGCGGGCCGCCCGGGCGCCCGATGCCCCGGCCGTGCAGAGCGCGGAGCTGACCCTCACCTACGCCCAGCTCGACGCCCGCGCCGAGGCCCTCGCCGACGCGCTGGCCGAGCGGGGTGTGGGCACCGAGGACCGGGTGGCGCTGCTCCTCGGCGGGCGCGTCGACCACGTCGTGGCCGCTTTGGCGGTGGCGAAGGCGGGTGCGGTGTACGTACCCCTGGACGGGCGCAGCCCCGAGGCCCGCCTGCGGCACATCCTGGCGGACACCGCCGCCGTGGCCGTCGTCACCGACCGTGCCACCGCACCTCTCGTCCCGAAGGGCGCGGCCCCGCTGGTCCTGGTCGACGACCCCTCGCTCCGGTCCCGGCCGGAGGCCACCCGTCCGCGGCCCGCCGTCCGCCCCGACGCGCTCGCCTACATCATGTACACGTCCGGCTCGACCGGAGCGCCCAAGGGCGTCGCGGTCACCCACCGCGGGGTCGCCGGACTGGCCCGCGACCGCTACTGGGGCCACGGCCCCGAGGACCGCGTCCTGTTCCACTCGCCGACCACCTTCGACGCCTCGACGTACGAACTGTGGGGCCCGCTCCTGAGCGGCGGCCGGATCGTCGTCTGCGACGCGGAGGCCACCGACATCGCGGCCCTAGCCCGCACCATGACCGACCACCGGGTCACCGTCGGCCTGTTCAGCGAAGGCCTGTTCCGGCTGCTCGCCGAGCACCACGCGGACAGCTTCCGGCACCTGCGCGACATCTGCGTCGGCGGCGACACCCCGGCCGCGACGAGCGTCCGCCAGGTCCTCGCCCACGCCCCGGCCGCCCGCATCACCAACAGCTACGGCCCCACCGAGTCCACGCTGTGCGTGGTCCACCACACCCTCACCCCGCGGGACCTGGAGCGCGGCGCGGTCCCCATCGGCCGCCCGCTGGACAACACCCGCGTCTACGTCCTCGACGACCGCCTGCGTCCCGTACCGGACGGCGTCGTCGGCGAACTCCACGTCGCCGGAGAGGGCCTGGCCCGGGGCTACGCGGGCCGCGCGGCCCTGACCGCCGAGCGGTTCGTCGCCGACCCCTACGGTCCGGCCGGCTCCCGGATGTACCGCACCGGCGACCGGGTCCGCTGGAACGCCGACGGCGCACTGGAGTTCGTCGGCCGCGGCGACGACCAGGTCAAGGTGCGCGGCTTCCGTATCGAACCCCGCGAGGTGGAGAACGCGGTCGCCTCCTTCCCCGGCACCGCCCACACCTTCGTGACCGTCCGCGAGGACCGGCCCGGCGACCGGCGTCTTGTCGCCTACGTCGTACCGGCCGACCTGGACGTCACGGCGATGCGCCGGCATGCGGCCGGGCTGCTGCCCGACTACATGGTCCCCGACGCCTTCGTCACGCTGGACGCCCTGCCGCTCAACGCCAACGGCAAGCTCGACCGCGCGGCCCTGCCCGCACCGGAGCGCTCCGCCACCGGCGGCCGGGCACCGGGCGACGCCCGCGAGCGGCTGCTGTGCACGCTCTTCGCCGACCTGCTCGGCGTCGCCGACGTCACCGCCGACGACAACTTCTTCGCCCTCGGCGGCGACAGCATCGTCTCGATCCAGCTGGTCAGCCGCGCCCGCCAAGCGGGCCTGGCCCTCACCCCCCGGGACGTCTTCCAGCACCAGACGGTCGCCGCCCTCGCCCGGGCGGCCGCCGAAGCAGGCGACCAGGCGGTCGACGACGACGGCACCGGACAGGTGCCGGCCACCCCGATCATGGAGTGGCTGCGCGAACTCGGCGGCCCGGTCGAGGGCTTCAACCAGTCCGTGCTGCTCCGGGTCCCGGCGGGCCTGACCGAGCACACCCTGACCGAGGCGGTCCAGGCGCTGCTGGAACGGCACGACGCCCTGCGCGGACGCCTCGATCGCGCCGAACCCGGCCCCTGGCGGCTGGAGATCCCCGCCGCCGAGACCGCCGACGCCACCCGCCACGTCCGCCGCGTCGACGTCGCGGACGTACCGGAGACGGACCTCGAGCCACTGCTGACCCGCGAGGCCGAGGAGACCCGCCGTTCGCTCGACCCCGACAAGGGCGACATGCTGCGCGCCGTCTGGTTCGACGCCGGCGCCGACCGTCCCGGACGCCTGCTGCTGATGGCCCATCACCTGGTCGTCGACGGAGTGTCCTGGCGCATCCTGGCCCCCGACCTGATGGACGCGTGGCTCGACGGCGACCGCGAGCTCGCGCCGGTGGGCACCTCGCTGCGCACCTGGGCGCACCGGCTCGCCGAACGGGCCGTCTCCCCGGCGGCCGAGGACCAACTCGCCCTGTGGGAAGGCCTCACGGCCGCCCCCGACCCGAGGCTGACCGCCCGGCCGCTGGATCCGGCCGAGCACACCAAGGGCACCGCCCGCCACCACACCGCCGAGCTGCCGCCCGAGCGGACCGAGGCCTTGCTCACGACCGGAGCCGAGGAGTCCCTGCTCACCGGGTTCGCGCTGGCCCTCGCCGAGTGGCGGCGGCGGCGCGGCACCGGCGGCGGCAGCCCCGTTCTGATCCACCGCGAGGGCCACGGCCGTGACGGCGACGACACCGCCGACCTGTCGCGCACGGTCGGCTGGTTCACCGCCATGCACCCGCTGCGCCTCGACCCCGGCATCCGCTGGCACGAGACGGCGGACCCCGACTCCCTCGCCGGGGCGCTGACCCGGGTCGCGGAGCAGTTGCGGGCCCTGCCCGACAAGGGCACCGGCCACGGCCTGCTGCGCCACCTCAACCCGAGGACCGCACCGCTGCTCGCCGCCGGGCACAGCCCGCAGATCGCCTTCAACTACCTGGGCCGGGTCCGCACCGGCGGCGACGGCCCCACCACCTGGGGCGCGGCACCCGAGCGGGTGACCGTGGCGCCCACCGACCCCGGCATGCCGTTCGCGCACGCCCTGGAACTGAACGCGATCGTCCACGACGGCCCCGACGGCCCGCGGCTGAAGGCCACCTGGTCCTGGCCCGGCGCGCTGTTCGACGAGCCGGAGATCGCGGCCCTGACCAACCTGTGGTGGGAGGCGCTGGACGCGCTGACCGGGGCGACACCCGGCCCGGACGCCGACCCCGCCACCCCTGCCGATCTCTCCCTGGTGGACCTCCTCCAGGACGAGATCGACGAGCTCGAGTCCGACTGGAGGCAGTGAAGTGACGACACAGAACACCGGCAGGGGGCGCGGCCCGTCCGGCATCGAGGACGTGCTGCCGCTGTCGCCGCTCCAGGAAGGATTCCTCTTCCACTCCCTGTACGACGACGGCGCGGGCCAGGACGCCTACACCGTCCAGCTGTTCGTCGACCTGGCGGGCCCGCTGGACCCCGCCCGGCTGCGCGAGGCCGTCACCGCGGTGCTGCGCCGGCACCCCAACCTGCGGGCCGGTTTCCGGGCGGTGCGCTCCGGCAAGCCCGTGCAGTTCGTGCCGCGCCAGGTCGATCTGCCCTGGCGGGAGGAGGACCTCGGCGGTCTGCCGGCGCAGGAGGCGGACAGCGCGCTGGCCCGGCTCTGCGACGCGGAGCGCGCCGAGCGGTTCGACCTCGCCGCACCGCCCCTGCTGCGCTGCCTGCTCGTCCGCCGCGCCGACGACCTGCACCGCCTCGTCCTGACCAACCATCACATCCTGATGGACGGCTGGTCCGTCCCCGTCCTGCTGCGCGAGGTCTTCACCGCCTACGACCGCGGCGCCGAGGCCCTCGCCCCCGCCACGCCCTACCGGCGGTACCTGGAGTGGCTCGGCCGCCGTGACCGGCAGACCGACGAACGGGCCTGGCGCGCCGCCCTGGACGGCCTGAACGGGCCCACCCGGTTGTGCCCCGGCGCCCTGTCCGCCGCCGAACCCCGGCTGCCGGAACGCGTCGAGACCTCCCTGCCCGCGGAGTTCCGCACGGGCCTGGCCCGCCTCACCGCCGAGCACGCCGTCACGCTCAACACCGTCGTCCAGACCGCCTGGGGCGCCCTCCTCGGCCGGCTGACGGGCCGGGACGACGTCGTCTTCGGTACGACGGTCTCCGGCCGCCCGGCCGAGATCCCGGGCGTCGAGACCATGATCGGCCTGTTCATCAACACCGTTCCGGTGCGCGTCCGCCTCGACGCCGCCGAGACCTGGGCCGAGGCCCTGACCCGGGTGCAGGACGAACAGTCCGCCCTGGGCGCCCACCAGCACCTGGGCCTGTCCGCCATCCAGTCGCTGAGCGGCACCGGCGACCTCTTCGACACCGCCGTCCTGGTGGAGAACTACCCGGTCGACGCGGCCGCTTCGGCCCCCCTCGACTCCGGGCTCCGCCTGGTCGGCGCCAAGGGCCGCGACGCCACCCACTACCCGCTCACCCTCGTCGTCTCCCAGCGCGGCGACGACCTCCACGTCCGCCTCGACCACCGGCCCGACCTCGTCGACCGCCCGGCGGCCGAGGCCCTGCTGGACCGTTTCGTCCGGATGCTGCGGGCCGCCGTCCTGAGCACGGACAGCCGCGTCGCGGCCGCCGACGTCCTCTCGGCCGAGGAGCGTGGGCTGCTGCTGGGGGAGTGGAATGCGGCGGCTGAGGTGTTGCCGGCGGGGTTGCTTCCTGAGCAGTTCGTTCGGCGGGTGGCTGTGTCTGCGGATGTGGTGGCCGTGTGTTGTGGTGGGGATTCCGTCACTTATGCGGGGTTGGATGCCCGGGTTGATGCGCTGGCTGCGGAGTTGCTGCGGCGTGGGGTGGGCCGGGGTTCGGTGGTGGCTCTGGTGTTGCCGCGTTCGGTGGATGCGGTGGCGGCGATGCTTGCTGTCGGGCGGGTGGGTGCTGCCTTCCTTCCGGTGGATGCGGGTTTCCCGGCGGAGCGTGTGGCGTTCGTGCTGGGGGATGCGGCGCCTGCTGTGGTGCTGGCGTCGCGGGAGACGGCGTCCGTGGTGCCCGGCGCGGTGCTCGTGGAAGAGGTGCCCCCGGCCGAGCGGCCGGTGACGGCAGCGGAGGTGACGGCCGGCGATGCGGCGTATGTGCTCTACACATCGGGTTCGACAGGACGCCCGAAGGGTGTGGTGGTCCCGCACGGCGCACTGCGCAACTTCCTGGGGACGATGGCGTCGCACGTCGCGCTGTCACCGGGGGACCGCTGGCTGGCGGTGACGACCTTCGGGTTCGACATCGCGCTGCTGGAGGTGTTCCTGCCGCTGGTCTCCGGCGCGACGGTGGTGCTGGCCTCGGGCGACGACGTACGCGACCCGGTCGTCCTCGGCGAACTGGTCCGCGCCGAGGGCGTGTCGGTGATGCAGGCGACGCCGAGCCTGTGGCGGGCGCTGCTGGAGCAGGCGCCGCGGGCGGTCGACGGCCTGCGGGTCCTGGTCGGTGGTGAGGCCCTGGACGCCTCCCTGGCCGGGCAGTTGGCCACGGGCGCGGCCTCCGTGCGCAATCTGTACGGCCCGACGGAGACGACGATCTGGTCGACGTCGGCTCCGGTCATCGGGGCGGAGGTGTCGATCGGGGGTCCGTTGGCCAACCAGCGGGTGTACGTCCTCGATGGTGCCCTGCGGCTCGTTCCGCCGGGTGTGGCGGGGGAGTTGTACATCGCCGGTGACGGTGTGGCGCGTGGTTACCTGGGCCGTGCGGGGCTGACGGCGGGCCGGTTCGTGGCCGATCCGTTCGGTCCGGCGGGCTCGCGCATGTACCGCACGGGTGACGTGGTCCAGTGGGCGCCGGACGGCCGGCTGGTGTTCGTGGGCCGGGCGGACGACCAGGTCAAGATCCGCGGCCACCGCATCGAACTCGGCGAGGTGGAGCAGGCGCTGGCCGGTGCCGACGGGGTGACCCGCGCGGTGGCGATGGTCCGGGAGGACACGCCCGGCGACAAGCGGCTGGTCGGATACGTGGTGCCCGCCGAGGCGGACGTCACGGCGGTGCGCCGCCATGCGGCCGGGCTGCTGCCGGAGTACATGGTCCCCTCGGCGATCGTGGCGCTGGACGCCGTACCGCTGACCCCGAACGGCAAGACCGACCGCAAGGCGCTGCCCGCCCCCGACCTGGGCGCACGGCAGGGGCGCGAGGCACGGACCGCGCAGGAGGACATCCTGTGCGGGCTGTTCGCCGAGACCCTCGGCCTGGAACGGGTCGGTATCGACGACGGGTTCTTCGAGCTGGGCGGTCACTCGCTGCTGGCGACCCGCCTGGTCTCGCGGATCCGCACGGTCCTCGGCGCGGAGGTGCCGGTCCGGGCGCTGTTCGAGGCGCCGACGGTGGCCGGTCTGGCCCGGTACGTCGACACGGCAGCGGCCGCCCGTCCCGCGCTGGTGCGCAGGGAACGCCCCGAGACCCTGCCGCTGTCCTTCGCCCAGCACCGCCTGTGGTTCGTCAACCGGATGGACCCGGAGGCCTCCCACTACAACATGGCCATGGCGCTGCGGCTGCGCGGCGCACTCGACTTGGACGCGCTGCGGGCGGCCCTCGCCGACGTGCTGGAGCGCCACGAGTCCCTGCGCACCGTCTTCCCCGAGCGCGACGGACAGCCGTACCAGCACATACTCGGCCCCGCCGAGGCGGCCGCCCAGGTGCTGCGCACCGGCACCACCGGCGCGGACGACCTGGCCCGGGACGTCGCGGCGGCCACCCGGGAGGGCTTTGTGCTCTCGGCCCGGATCCCGCTGCGGGCCACCCTGCTCGCCGTGGGTCCGGACGACCACGTGCTGGTGCTGGTGCTGCACCACATCGCCGGTGACGCCTGGTCGATGCGCCCCCTGGTCCGCGATCTCACCGAGGCCTACTCCGCCCGCCGCTCCGGCGCCGCCCCGCGCTGGACCCCGCTGCCCGTCCAGTACGGCGACTACGCCCTGTGGCAGCGAGAGCTGTTCGGCGCCGAGGACGACCCCGAGAGCCTGTCCGCACAGCAGCTGTCCTACTGGAAGCGGCAGTTGGCGGGGCTTCCGGAGGAGCTGCCGCTGCCGGCGGACCGGCCCCGCCCGGCCCTCGCCACCCACCGCGGCGACCAGGTGCCCTTCGAACTCGATGCCCAGCTCCACCGCAGGCTGCTGGTCCTGGCCCGGCAGAGCGGCGTCAGCCTCTTCATGGTGTTCCAGGCCGCGCTCGCCGCACTGCTGACCCGGCTCGGCGCCGGCACCGACATCCCGCTCGGCACCCCGGTCGCGGGCCGCACCGACGACGCCTCCGACGACCTCGTCGGCGTCTTCATCAACGAACTGGTGCTGCGCACCGACACCTCCGGCGCCCCCGCCTTCCGGGAGCTGCTGGCCCGGGTCCGGGAGACCGGCCTGGCCGCCTACGCCCACCAGGAGCTGCCGTTCGAGCGGATCGTGGAGGAGCTGAACCCCGAGCGGTCCCTCGCCCGCCACCCGCTGTTCCAGGTGTCCCTGTCGCTGCAGAACGCCGCGCCGCCCGTGCCCGCCTTCCCGGACCTGACCGCCGAGGTCGTACGGCGCGACGACGACACGGCCCGCTTCGACCTGGCCCTGCGGCTCGGCGAGACACAGGCCGCGGACGGCACCCCCGGCGGGGTGCGCGCCCAGGCCCTGTTCGCGACCGACCTGTACGACCGGGCGACCGTCGAGCGTCTCGTCGCCCGGTTCGTCCGGCTGCTGGGCGCTGCCGTCGCCGAGCCCGACCGCTCGATCGGCGACCTGGAGATCCTCGCCGCCGAGGAACACGCCGACCTCCTGCACGGCCGCAACGACACCGCGCACGCCCTCCCCGGGAGCACGCTGCCGCCCCTGTTCGCCCGGCAGGCCGCCCGCACCCCGGAGGCCCCGGCGGTCGCGGACAGCACCGAGGTGCTCACCTACGCCCAGCTGGACGCCCGCAGCAACCGGCTGGCCCGGCTGCTCACCAGCCGCGGCATCGGCCCGGAGGGCCTGGTCGCGCTCGCGCTGCCCCGCTCCGTCACCGCGGTCGTCGCCATGCTCGCGGTCGGCAAGACGGGCGCGGCCTACCTCCCGCTCGACACCGAACAGCCCGGCGGCCGGCTCGACTTCATCCGCGAGGACGCGGCCGCCGCCGTCCTGCTGACCACCGAGGACACCCTGGCCGGCGCGCCGGGCCTGGCCGACGGACCCGAACGGCTCCTCGTCCTGGACGCCGAGGAGACCCGCGCGGCACTGCGCCGCATGTCCTCCGAGGCGCCGGACCCGCTCGGCCCGCCCTCGCCCGACCAGGCGGCCTACGTCATCTACACCTCCGGCTCCACAGGCGCCCCCAAGGGTGTCGTCGTCCCGCAGCGAGCCCTCACCGACTACGCGGCCCGCGCCGCCCGGACCTACCCCGGCCTGGCCGGACGCACCCTGCTGCACTCGTCGCTCTCCTTCGACCTGGGCCTGACCACCCTGTACGGCACGCTGCTGGCCGGCGGCTGCCTGCACGTCGGTGACCTGGACGAACGGCTCGACGTGCCCGGCGGACTGACCTTCCTGAAGGTCACGCCGAGCCATCTGCCGCTGCTGGAGCTGATGCCGGACGTCCTCGCCCCGCACGCCGAGCTGATGACCGGCGGCGAGGCCCTGCGCGGCGAGCAGCTCACCGGCCGCCGGGCCGGCCGCCCCGGCCTGGCACTGATCAACCACTACGGCCCGACCGAGACCACCGTCGGCTGCCTCGACCACCGCCTCCCGCAGGACGGACCCGTCCCGCACGGGCCGGTGCCCCTGGGCCGTCCGATGTGGAACACGCGCGCCTACGTCCTGGACGCGCGGCTGCGCCCGGTCCCCGACGGCACCGTCGGCGAGCTGTACGTCGCCGGGCACGGCCTGGCCCGGGGCTACGCCAACCGGCCCGCCCTGACCGCCGAGCGGTTCGTCGCCGACCCGCACGGCCCGGCCGGCTCCCGGATGTACCGCACCGGCGACCGGGTCCGCTGGAACGCCGACGGCGCACTGGAGTTCGTCGGCCGTGCCGACGACCAGGTCAAGATCCGCGGCCACCGCGTCGAACTCGGCGAGGTCGAGGCGGCCCTGCTGCGGGTGCCCGGTGTGGCGTCCGCCGCCGCGGCCCTGCGCGAGGACCGGCCCGGAGACCTGCGCCTGGCCGCCTATGTCGTCCCGCGCGACCCCGCGGGTGACGGGCCGGGAGCCGAGGTCGACGCCGAGTCGGTGCACGCACACCTCGCCGGGAGCCTCGCCCCCTACCTGCTTCCCAATGACGTCGTCGTCCTCGACGCGCTGCCGCTGACCGCCAACGGCAAGACCGACCGGGCCGCGCTGCCCGTCCCGGACGACTCGCACGTCCCGGCCGGCCGCGCGCCGCGCACCCCCGAGGAGGAGGTGCTGTGCGCGCTGTTCGCCGAGATCCTGGGCATCGGCCGGGCCGGAGCGGACGACAACTTCTTCCACCTGGGCGGGCATTCGCTGCTGGCCACCCGTCTCGTCAACCGGGTGCGGTCCGTCCTCGGCGTCGAACTCCCACTGCGCGCCCTCTTCGAGCGGCCCACCCCGGCCGGCCTCGCGAGCCTGCTGCGCGACGCCGAGCACGCCCGTCCCGCGCTCGCGCCGATGCCGCGCCCCGAGCACGTCCCGGTGTCGTACGCCCAGCGCAGGCTGTGGTTCCTCAACCGGATGGACCCGGACAGCCCGCTCTACAACGTGCCCGCCGTGCTGCGGCTGCGGGGGCGACTGGACCGCGCCGCGCTGCGCGACGCGGTGCGTGACGTGGCCGTCCGGCACGAGACGCTGCGTACGGTGTTCCCCGCCGTGGACGGCGAGCCCGTGCAGTGCGTGCTCGACGGCACGGACCATCTCGGCCTGCCCGTCCGGACGGCGGCCGAGGGAGACGCACCGGAGCTGCTCGCCGAACTGACCGGCCGGGGCTTCGACCTGACCACCGAACCGCCGCTGCGCGCGACGCTCGTCGAACTGGGCGCGGAGGAGCACCTCCTGGTGCTGGTGATGCATCACATCGCCAGTGACGCCTGGTCGTGGCGGCCCTTCGCCACCGATCTGGGCACCGCGTACACGGCCCGCACCACCGGCTCCGCTCCCGGCTGGAAGCCGCTGCCGGTCAGCTACGCGGACTACGCGCTGTGGCAGCGGGACGTCCTCGGCGACGAGGGAGTCGAAGAAGGCGAAGGTGCCGAAGGAGTCGAAGAAGGCGAAGGTGCCGAAGGCGGGGCAGAGCCGGGGGAGATCGCCCGCCAGCTGGCCTTCTGGCGCGACACCCTGGACGGACTCCCCGAGGAGACCCCCCTTCCGTTCGACCGGCACCGCACGGCGGGCGGGCCGCACCCGGCCGACGACGTCCGCTTCACCCTGGACGCGGAGCTGCACGGACGGCTGGCCGCCCTCGCCAGGGTGCACGGCGTCAGCCTCTTCATGGTGCTCCAGGCCGGTGTCGCCGCGCTGCTCACCCGGCTCGGCGCCGGCACCGACGTCCCGCTCGGCACCCCGGTGGCCGGCCGCACCGACGAAGCCCTGGACGACCTCGTCGGGTTCTTCGTCAACACGCTGGTGCTGCGCACCGACACGAGCGGCAACCCGGCCTTCGCGGAACTGCTGGACCGGGTCCGGCAGACCGATCTCGCGGCCTACGCCCACCAGGACCTGCCGTTCGAACGGCTGGTCGAGGAGTTGAACCCGGAGCGTTCCCTCGCCCGGCACCCGCTCTTCCAGGTCATGCTCACCCTGGAGCACGCGTCCGGCACCGCGCTGGACCTGCCGGACCTGACCGCGACGGTGGAGCGCGGCACCGCCAAGTGGGCCCGCTACGACCTGTCGTTCGGCCTCGGCGAACGTCACACCGAGGACGGGACCCCGGCCGGGGTCGACGGCGTCCTCGAGTACTCCACCGCCCTCTTCGACCCGGCCACCGCCCACTCCCTCACGGACCGTCTGGTACGGCTGCTGCACCAGGCGGCGACCGATCCCACGGCCCGCGTCGACGACCTCGACGTCCTCTCGGTCGAGGAGCGTGGGCTGCTGCTGGGGGAGTGGAACGCGACGGCTGAGGTGTTGCCGGCGGCGTTGCTTCCCGAGCAGTTCGTTCGGCGGGTGGCTGTGTCTGCGGATGTGGTGGCCGTGTGTTGTGGTGGGGATTCCGTCACTTATGCGGGGTTGGATGCCCGGGT
>NZ_JBWKFN010000041.1:9179-69720 GCF_056434245.1 Streptomyces sp. NPDC044064 | reverse complement strand
GGGCTTTCCTCCGGGCTTCCCTTCGGTGTTTCCGACTCTATCAGATCTTTTCTCGATCCGATTTCCTCGGTGCTTTCCAGGTTCTCGCTCTCGCGTTTCCCTTTCCGGCGGTTCCGACTCTATCAGATCCTTTCGGCGTCTGACCCCCAGTCAGCGGGGTTTGTCTTCGCGACTGTTGGGCCGTTCCGACGTCTCAAACCTTAGCGGATCCGCCCGGCGATTCCCAATCGGGCCGCCGAGTCCCTATTCGAATTGAATTCGGGCATGCCGAAAACAATCCCATCGGGAGATCGTGCTGGTGGTGTGAGGTGCCGCTCGAGGCGGCTGAGGTGCTGTCGAAGAACCGTTACGGCTCTGCGGCAACCCGGAGAACTTTACGGAACGCGCAGGGGGGTGTCAACCACCCCTGTCAAGATCTTTTCTGGGGCCTCAGTCCAGGTCGCTGAGGCGGCCGCCGGCGTCCGGCTGGGCGTGCTCCACCCGGCGGAGCAGCGTGGTCAGGACCTCGCCGAGGACGGTGCGCTCCGCTGGAGTGAGGTCCTGGAGGAGGTCTTCCTCGAAGACGGTCGCGAGGCGCATCGCCTCCAGCCACTTCTCCCGGCCCTCGGGGGTCAGCTCGATGATGACCCGGACCCGGTTGGACTCGTCGCGCTCCCGGGTGACCAGCCCCTCGGTGACCATGCGGTCGATCCGGTGGGTCATGGCGGCCGGCGTGAGGCCGAGTCGCTTGGCGAGGTCGCTGGGGCCCATCCGGTACGGGGCGCCGGAGAGGACCAGTGCCTTGAGGACCTCCCAGTCGGCATTGCCGATGCCGAGAGCGGCGGTCTGGCGGCCGTAGGCGACGTTCATCCGCCGGTTCAGCCGGGACAGTGCCGACACGATCTTCTCGACCTGGGGGTCGAGGTCCTGGAACTCGCGCTGGTAGGCGGCGATCTGTTCTTCGAGCGTCGGCTCCGTGACGCCGGGGGTCTCGGCCATGGCCGCAGTATCGCACGGAGCCACTTTGCCTTGAAGTCCTTCGATGTGTACTCTTTAGCTTCGAACTTTAGCTTTGAAGTCTTCACTCCTAACTAGTGAGAGAGGTGAACGTGACCAGGGCGATGGGCGCAGCGATGCGCCGGATCCACGTGGGCAACGCACTCAGCGCATTCGGGCTCGGCTTCACGGTCCCCTACCTGTACGTCTATGTGGCGCAGGTGCGGGGCCTCGGAGCCATGACGGCGGGACTCGTGCTCGCCGTCTTCGCCGTGGCCGCGCTGATCGTGCTGCCGTTCGCCGGCAGGGCGATCGTGCGGCGCGGCCCGCTGCCGGTCCTGCTCGCAGCCCTGGTCACCGCCGCGCTGGGTGCGCTGAGCCTCGGACTCGCGGGCAACGCCACCGCCGTACTGCTGTCGGCCGCGGCGCTCGGGGCGGGACAGGCCGTGATGCAGCCGGCGCTGGCGACGATGATCGTGGACTGCTCGACGGCGGAGACGCGGTCGCGGGCGTTCGCGATGCAGTTCTTCCTGCAGAACCTCGGACTCGGCGTCGGTGGCCTCATCGGCGGTCACCTCGTCGACACGACCCGGGTCTCCTCCTTCACTCTGCTGTTCGCGATCGAGGCGGCGATGTTCCTGCTGCTGGTCGCTGTGATGGCGACGGTGCGGATGCCGCACTCGCCGCGGATCGCCGACGCGCCGTCCGCGTCCGGGAAGGGCGGCTGGAAGCAGCTGCTCGGGAACCGGGCGATGGTGCAGCTGTGCGTGCTGGGCTTCGTGCTGTTCTTCGCCTGCTACGGGCAGTTCGAGTCGGGGCTGGCCGCGTACGGCGTGGAGGCCGCTGGGATATCCACCTCCGCGCTCGGTACGGCGCTGGCTGCGAACACGATGATGATCGTGGTCGCGCAGTTCGCCGTGCTGAAGTTCGTGGAGCGGCGTCGGCGGTCCCGGGTGATCGCCGGTGTGGGGCTCATCTGGGCCGTGGCGTGGCTCGCGGCGGGGTACGCGGGGCTGGGGCACGGGAGCCAGGAGATGGCGACCGCTGCATTCGTGTCGACGTACGCGCTGTTCGGGCTGGGTGAGGCGATGCTGTCGCCGACGGTCGCCCCGCTGGTCGCCGATCTGGCGCCGGAGGGGATGGCCGGCCAGTACAACTCGGCGTTTGCCCTGGTCAAGCAGCTGGCGCTGGCCGTCGGGCCGGCGGTGGGCGGTCCGCTCGGAGCGTCCCTGCACGGCCCGTACGTGGTGACCTTCCTGCTGTTCTCCCTCGGCATCACCGTGCTGGCGCTGCGACTGGGACGCCGGCTCACCGTTGCCCAGGATCAGCCGTGGGCCGCGGCGAGGACCAGCCGTGTGGTGGCCCGTGGTGGAGCCGCGGAGCCGGTCGCCGCGGAGGCATAGAGCCACCCGCCGCCCCCAGGGGCGGCGGGGAACTGCGCGACCAGCCCCGACGCGCCCTCAGCCGGCGGCGGACCGCAGCCCCACGGCGCTCAGCCCCTCGGCAAAAGGAACTCGCACCACACCGCTTTCCCTCCACCCGGTGTCCTTCTCGAACCCCAGTTGGAGGCGATGGTGGCGACGATGGCGATGCCTCTTCCCGACTCGTCGCCCGGTTCTGCGCGGCGGCGGCGGGGGAGGTGGTCGTCGCCGTCCGTGACCTCGATGATCAGGCGGCGGTCGGTGCGGCGGAGGCGGAGCCGCATGGGTGGCGTGCCGTGCTGGAGGCTGTTGGCGACCAGCTCGCTCGTCGCCAGGACGCCCAGGTCGTGCAGGTCGGCCGGGAAGCGCCAGCTCGTCAGGACACCGGAGGCGAAAGCGCGGGCGCGGGGGGCCGCCTCCACGCCGCCGAGGAGTTCCAGGGCCGCGTTGCGGAAGAGATCACCCTCGGGGCCCGTACGGGCGGGGTGCTGGAGGACGAGGACGGCTACGTCGTCGTCGTGGTCGGCGGTGACGCCGGCCGAGCGGACCAGGCGGTCGCAGACGACCTGGGGAGTGCCGGTCGCGCCGGACAGGGCGCGCTCCAGGGAGGCGATCCCCTCGTCCAGGTCCTCGTCGCGGCGCTCGACCAGGCCGTCCGTGTAGAGGACCGCCGTGGAGCCGGGGCCCAGCGGGATCGAGCCCGAGGCGTGCATCCAGCCGCCGGTGCCGAGGGGCGGTCCGGTGGGTTCGTCGGCGCGCAGGACCGTGCCGTTCTCGTCGCGGACCAGGATGGGCAGATGGCCCGCGGAGGAGTACACCAGGCGGCCCTCGTTCGGGTCGTGGATGGCGTAGACGCACGTGGCGATCTGGTTGGCGTCGATCTCGGTGGCGAGGCCGTCGAGGAGTTGCAGGACCTCGTGCGGCGGGAGGTCGAGGCGGGCGTAGGCGCGGACGGCGGTGCGCAGCTGGCCCATCACGGCTGCCGCGCGGACGCCGCGGCCCATGACGTCGCCGATCACCAGGGCGGTGCGGCCGCCGCCGAGGGTGATCACGTCGTACCAGTCGCCGCCGACCGCGGCCTCCGTGCCGCCGGGCTGGTAGGTGGCGGCGATACGCAGGTCGTCGGGCTGCTCCAGCTCCTGGGGCAGGAGGGAGCGTTGCAGGGTCACGGCCGTCTCGCGCTGCCGGCGCTCGCTGGCGCGCAGGCGCTCCGCGGCCTCCGCGTGGTCGGTGACGTCGGTGGCGAAGACGAGTACGGCGCCGTCTCCGCCGGTCTCGGAGGCCGGGGTGCAGGTGAACGTGTAGGAACGGCCGTCGAGGGCCTTGCGGGACTTGAGCGTGCGGGGCTTGCCGCTGCGCAGTACCTGGTCGAGGAGTGGCAGCAGACCGAGTTCGGCCAGTTCCGGGAGGGCCTCTCGGGCGGGTTCGCCGAGCGGTCGTACGCCGAAGGCGGCCGTGTAGGCGTCGTTGACGTAGGCGATCCGGTGGTCGGGGCCATGGAGGAGGGCGACGAGGGCCGGGACGCGGTCGAGGACGGCGCGCGCGGGCAGTTCGTCGACGGCGGGTACGGGCGGTGTCCCGTCGGCCGGTTGTTCGGCCCGGGCCGCGGGCACGGAGCCTTCCCCCCGCCGGTCCGGGGAGACCGCGGTCTCGGTCCGCGCTGCGGCGCGGCGCTGCGTTCCGGGGAGCCGGGCGCTCCAGCGCGTGAAGTTCACAGTGGGGAAAGCCTCGTGGGTGCTGAGGGCGGGCAGGTGCCCGTCCGAGGACGTGGGGCAGTCTGGCAGGTGGCCGTCCGCGGCGATATCCGTCAGACGCCGGGGCGGGCCGGGTAGTTCCTGAGTCCGGTCAGGACGACCCCTTCGGGTTGTCCGAGGGGCTGTGAGGAGGCTTTCCACCGGCCGCGAGTTCGAACTCCGCACGGGGATGTTCGAGCGAGCCGAGCGAGACGATCTCCCGTTTGAAGAGCCCGGCCAGGGTCCATTCCGCCAGCACGCGGGCCTTTCGGTTGAAGGTGGGCACCCTGCTGAGGTGGTACACGCGGTGCATGAACCAGGCAGGGTAGCCCTTCAGCTTGCGCCCGTAGACCTGGGCGACGCCCTTGTGCAGGCCGAGGGAGGCGACGGAGCCGACGTACTTGTGCGCGTACGTCTCCAGGGGCTCGCCGCGCAGCGCGTGGACGATGTTGTCACCGAGGACCCTGGCCTGGCGGACCGCGTGCTGGGCGTTGGGGGCGGTGTCGGTGCCGGGTTCGGCGGCGGTGACGTCGGGGACGGCTGCGGCGTCGCCCGCGGCCCAGGCGTGCGGAGCGCCGTCGACGGCCAGTTCGGCGGTGCATTTGAGGCGGCCTCGGCCGTCGAGCGGCAGGTCGGTGGCGGCGAGCAGCGGATGCGGTTTGACGCCGGCGGTCCACACGACCGTCCGGGTCGGGAAGCGCTGGCCGTCGCTGAGGACGGCGACGCGGTCGGCGCACGAGTCCAGGCGGGTGTCGAGCAGGACCTGGATGTTGCGGCGGCGCAGCTCGGTGACCGTGTAGCGGCCCATCTCCTCGCCGACCTCGGGGAGGATGCGGTCGGAGGCCTCCACGAGGATCCACTTCATGTCCTCGGGACGGAGGTTGTGGTAGTAGCGCGCGGTGTAGCGGGCCATGTCCTCGAGTTCGCCGAGTGCCTCGACTCCGGCGTAGCCGCCGCCGACGAAGACGAAGGTGAGGGCGGCGTCGCGGATCGCGGGGTCGCGGGTGGAGGAGGCGATGTCCATCTGCTCGATGACGTGGTTGCGCAGGCCGATGGCCTCTTCGACGGTCTTGAAGCCGATGCCGTACTCCGCGAGGCCGGGGATGGGCAGCGTGCGGGAGACCGCGCCGGGGGCGAGGACCAGTTCGTCGTAGCCGAGCAGTTCGGCGGTCCTGCCCTCCTCGGCGGTGGCGAGCGTGGTGACGGCGGCGGCGCGCACCGCGTGGTCGATGGACGTCACCTCGCCGATGACGACGTGACACCGGTACAGGAGGCGGCGCAGCGGTACGACGACATGACGAGGGGAGATCGAACCGGCGGCTGCTTCGGGGAGGAACGGCTGGTACGTCATGTAGGGGTCGGGGGTGACGACAGTGATGTCGACCTCGCCCCGCCTGAGCTCTTGCTTCAACCTCCGCTGCAGACGCAGGGCCGTGTACATCCCGACGTAGCCGCCGCCGACAACCAGAATGCGCGCACGTTCCTTCACCATCCCATGACGCACCCGGCGCTGTTGTTTGTCCACAGCCCCGGCAATTTGTGTGACCGGGGAGCGGGTGTGCACGGGGCCGGGCGCGCCGTCCGGGTGGGGCGAAAGCGGGCAGGTCAGCGGGGGCGGGAGGGAGGGGGCGAAGGCGAGGAATCGGGACATAGATGACCCGTACTCCGATCGGGGGGCGCTCTGTGCGGAACCTGCCCCTTCTGAATTGACCCTCACTCAACTATGTTCGTGTGTCGACGGGGTGTAGGGAATGTGGTCGATGCGGGTCCGCGACGGGCGGGTCCGGTCGTGACCGATGCCAGTTCCGCACACTCCGGTATTCAGTGGCGGGGAGAGTCTCCGGGGGGAGACGTCATTAACCGGGGGAAACACATGCATGTTCAGGACACTCATTGGTCGTCGGCAGCCGCTCTCGCTTCGGGCGGACCGGCGGTGACCGCGGCGGCGGGCAACGGGCGCGCGGACGGGATGCGTACGACACCGCTGCGGGTGGACGCACAGCGCAATCTGGAGCACGTGCTGCGTGCGGCGCGTGAGGTGTTCGGCGAGCTGGGGTACGGCGCGCCGATGGAGGACGTGGCACGGCGGGCTCGGGTCGGTGTCGGCACGGTGTACCGACGCTTCCCGAGCAAGGACGTGCTGGTCCGGCGGATAGCCGAGGAGGAGACCGCGCGGCTGACCGACCAGGCGCGGACCGCGCTCGGGCAGGAGGACGAGCCGTGGTCGGCGCTGTCCCGGTTCCTGCGGACGTCCGTGGCGTCCGGGGCGGGGCGGTTGCTGCCGCCGCACGTGCTGCGGGTCGGGGTCGCGGAGGAGGGCGACGCCGGGGCCGTCGGTTCTGCCGCGCCGGCCGAGGAGGCCCGGGTGCCTCAGCAGCGGTCTCAGCCGGGTGCGGGTGAGCTGCGGCTGGTGCCGGAGTCGGGCTCGGACGACGGTGGAGCCGGTGCGCTGCTCGAGGTCGTGGGGCAGTTGGTCGAGCGGGCTCGGGGCGCGGGTGAGTTGCGGGCGGACGTGTCCGTGGCGGATGTGCTGCTGGTGATCGCCACGGCGGCGCCCTCGCTGCCGGATCCGGCGCAGCAGGCGGCGGCTTCGGCTCGGCTGCTGGAGATTCTGCTGGAGGGGCTTCGGTCCCGGCCGGCGTAGGTTCTGCGGCAACCGTCTCGGCTTCGCCTTCGGCAGGTTTGCGTTCCCACCCGCACCACCCGTGCAACCGGCACGGTCGGGTGCGGGTGGCTCCTGTGGGGCGTGGGCGCCGGGGCCGGTCGTCATGTGGGTGGGCTGCGTGTTGCTGTCGCGCGCGGGGCTCGTTCGGGTGGTGTTCTGTTGCGGGTCGCGGGTGCGCTCGGATGAGTGGATGGGGCGTACGGGCCGTACTTGAACGAAAGACGATGTGGCACCCTGAGCCGGTGACGAGTTGGGCCGGGCCGGTGTCGGGGGCTTTGCGCGATGGGCGTTGACGGGTGGGACGGGTCACGCGATGACGGTCGCTCCGAGACCGGAGGGCTGACCTCGCCGCAGGTGCCGAGTCAGGGCGGACGGGGCGGGACGGCCCCGGACCAGAGCGTGCCCGCTCAGCGGGGCGGGAGTGGCTCGCCGCCGCGGCGGATGCCGCCCGCCGACGGCGAGTTGATCGAGCGGATGCGGGCGGGGGACGACTCCGCCTACGAGGAGCTGTACCGGCGGCACGCGGATGCGGTGCGCCGCTACGCCCGTACCTGTTGCCGTGACGGGCACACCGCGGACGACCTCACCGCCGAGGTCTTCGCCCGGATGCTGCAGGCGGTGCGCGGCGGTTCGGGGCCCGAACACTCCGTACGGGCCTATCTGCTGACCTCCGTGCGGCGCGTTGCCGCGCACTGGAGCAGGTCCGCGCGGCGCGAGCAGCTCGTGGACGACTTCGCCGTGTTCGCGCAGCAGGCCTCGCGCAGGTCCGAGGTGTCCGACGACGACGCCCTGGATCCCGGTGCCGATGTGCGGGCCCTGCACGAGGCCGAGCAGTCCATGGCCATGCAGGCCTTCCGCTCGCTGCCCGAACGCTGGCAGGCCGTGCTGTGGCACACCGAGGTGGAGGACGAGTCGCCGAGCGAGGTGGCCTTCCTGTTCGGGCTGGACGCCAACGGCACCCGGGTGCTGGCGAGCCGTGCCCGCGAGGGGCTGAAGCAGGCCTATCTGCAGGCTCACGTCAGCGCCTCGCTCGCCGGGGACGAGGAGTGCTCCCGCTACGCCGACCAGCTCGGCACCTACGCCCGCCGCAAGCTGCGCATCCGTGCCGAACGGGGCCTGCGCAAGCACCTGGACGAGTGCGCCAGGTGCCGGCTGGCGGCCGCGCAGATCGAGGAAGTCGCGGGCGGGATCCCCGCGGTGGTGCCGGTCGCGGTCATCGGCTGGTTCGGGGCCGCCGGGTACGGGAAGGCGCTCGGGATCATCGCCGGCGGTGCCGGGGTGGGTGCCGCGGCCGCCGCCGGCGGGTCGTCCGGCGCTGCGGGTGCGAGTGGTGGCGCGGCCGCCGCCGGCGGGTCGTCCGGCGGCTCGGGTGCGGGTGGTGGCGCCGCCGCCGGCGGGTCGTCCGCCGGCTCGGGTGCGAGTGGTGGCGCCGCCGCCGAAGGGCTCGGGGCGCCGGTGAAGGCCGGCATCGCGGCCGGTGTGGTCGCGGTGGCCGTCGCCGCGGTGGCCATGGCACTGCTGAACGACGGCCACCCGGCCGAGGAGGTGGCCAAGCCGGCGCAGTCCCCGCCCGCCGCCGGGCAGCCGCAGCCGTCGGCACCCACGCCCTCCGTACCCACGCCCTCCGCCACGCCGAGCAGGAAGAAGCCCGCTTCGGTGCCGGTGGGGCTGGGTCCCGAGCCGGGCCGCACGCCGACGTCCGCTCCCGCACCCACGCCTGCTCCCACATCCACGTCCAGCGCGAAGCCGGCCCCCACGCCCACCCCGGAACCGACGCCCAGGCCGACCCCACCGCCCGCACCCACCCCCTCCCCCACTCCGCCACCGGCTCCGGCTCCGGTCGTCTACGAGTGGAGCGATCTGCGGTACGACGTCAACGGCGACGGCACCGGGCCCGAGATGCGGCTGCGCGAGAGCAGCTGGGTGTGGCAGCGGTACGGGATGTCGATCGCCGGCAAGCAGTACGCGCGCGGTGTCACCGTGCACGGCAAGTCCTCCGTCACCATCGACCTCAACCGCCGCTGCACGGCCTTCGACGCCCTGGCCGGTGTGGACGACCTGACCCTCGGACTCGGCAAGGTCTCCTTCTCCGTCTACGCCGACGGGGTCCGGCTGTGGCAGTCCGGCATGGTCAAGGGCCGGGACGCGGCCGTGCCCGTCCATGTCGGTCTGACCGGGTACAGCACCGTACGGCTCGTCGTGGAACCGCACAGCAACGTCCTCGACCGGGGCGCGCTCGCGGACTGGGCCGAGTCCCGGTTCACCTGCCGCTAGCGGGGCTCGGGGGCGTGGGTGGGTGCCGGTGCTGCCAGGTCCCGTAGAACGTCCTCCGTGGTGAAGGAGGCGCCCCGGGCCCGCTCGGCCGCGTAGCGGTCCGGGGTCAGCGCCCGGCCGGCCGCGGTGGCGATCTGCTCGGCGCGGGTGTGCTCCGGCTCGGGGCGCGGGTGGCCGGCCCGCCAGTGTTCGGCGGCCGCGAACAGCCGTACCGCACCCGCCAGATCGCCGAGCCTGGCCAGCAGGACGGCGCCGACGTCGACCAGCCCCGCCGTGATCGACTCGGCGCAGCGCCGCTCCACCGCTTCGCGCAACGCGGCCGCCACGATCGGCAGCGCGGCCCCGGGACCGGACTCGCCGGCGGTGATCATGGCCTCGACGGTGCTCAGGGCGGCCGTGAACTGCGGTGGCGGGGTACCGCCCGACGCGACCGCGCGGGTCATGTCGTACAGCTCTCGCGCCTGGGCCAGGTCGCCGTCGTTCTCGGCGATGTGGGCCCGCATCATCAGGACGAACGCCCGGGACTCCGCCACCCCGTACACGTCGGCGGCCGTGGCGGCGCCGTCCAGGGCAGCCAGGGCGCTCGTGCGGTCTCCCGAGCGGTAGGCGATCTCGGCGAGCCGGGCCATGAGGAACGGCGACTCGGCGTAGGCGCCGACCTCGTAGGCGAGCCGCAGCGCCTCCTCGTACTCGGCGCGGGCCTCCTTGAACCTGCCGCGGGCCATGGCCGCCTCGCCGGCCGCACTGCACACCTGCGCCCGCATCCAGCGGTCCCCGACACGCCGGCTGAGCGCCCGCAGCTCCGCCAGGTCCTCGTCCACGCCCCGCAGATTGCCCGGCGAGTCGACGACCACATGGGTGCGGTACATCAGGGAGACGCCGATCTCCCAGTCCCCGCCGTATCTGCGGCAGTTGGCGACCGCGGCGGCCATGTCGGGCGCCACGTCGGCCGGGCCGCCCAGGTAGTAGGCGGTCAGCGGCCAGACGATGCCGGGCAGGCGGGCGGCCTGCGGACCGCCGTGCTCGAAGCAGGCCCGGACCCGGGCGATGTACTCCGGGGCGCGAGGGTCGGCCGCGAGGGTCGCCGTGCTCGACTCGGAGGTCAGGAACAGGTCGAGCATCCGCAGGTCCATGCGCAGCTCCCGCAGCGGGTGCCCCGCCTCGCCGTCGGGTGCGGCGAGGAAGGCGCCGACCGGGTCGGCCGACTCCGTCGACGCGGCGAGACCGGCCTGACCCGCGCCCTCGGGCCGGGTGTCGCGGGCGACGCCCAGGCGCAGCACCAGCCGCACCCACTCCATCGCCTCCTGCCGGTAGTTGCGCAGCCACCAGAACCATCCGATCGCCAGGACGATCGCGCCCGCCTCCGCCTCGTCGCCGGCCCGCAGCGTGCGGTCCAGGGCCGCGCGGATGTTGTCGAGTTCGCCCTCCAGGCGGCCGATCCAGGGAAGCTGGGCCGCCGAGCGCAGCTGGGGCTCGGCCTGCTCGACCAGTGCGCGCGCCCAGGCGCGGTGGCGCCGCTCGGCCGCCGCGCGCAGCTCGGGGATCTCGGCGGCGCGCTCGGTGGCGTACTCATGGATGGTCTCCAGCATCCGGTACCGCATGGTGCCGAAGGAGTCCGGGCCGTCCGGCGCGGCCACGACGAGGGACTTGTCCACCAGGGCGCCGGTCAGCTCCGCCGCCGGGCCGGTGCACACGGCCTCGGCCGCGGTGAGGTCCCAGCCGCCGGCGAACACAGACACCTCGCGCAGCATCGTCCGCTCCCGCTCGTCCAGCAGGTCCCAGGACCAGTCGACGACCGCGCGCAGGGTCTGCTGGCGGGGCAGGACCGTGCGGCTTCCGGAGGTGAGCAGGCGGAAGCGGTCGTCCAGCCGGTCGGCGATCTGGCGCGGGGTCAGCAGCCTGAGCCGGGCCGCGGCCAGCTCGATGGCGAGCGGCAGCCCGTCCAGGCGGCGGCAGATCTCCGCGACGGCCTCGGTGTCGCGGAGCACCGCGTCGGCGTCGGGGCGGACGGTCCGCGCGCGCTCCGCGAAGAGGCGGTGGGCCTGCTCGGGGACGAGGGGTTCGACCGGGCGCACCGACTCGCCGGGGACGCCGAGCGGTTCACGGCTGGTGGCGAGGACCGTGAGCCCGGGGCAGTGGGTGAGGAGGGTCTCGGCGAGGGCGGCGGCCGCGCCGATGACGTGTTCGCAGTTGTCGAGGATCAGGAGCTGGCTGCGCGGGGCGCAGTACTCGATCAGCAGGGCCGTGGGGTCGTCCTGCGGTGTCGCCAGGTCGTTGGCCAGGAGCACGGTCTCGCGCAGACCGAGGGCGCTGACCACGGCGCCGGGCACCGCCTCGGGCCGGTCGAGCGGGGCCAGCTCGACCAGCCATGCCTGGGGCAGCCCCGCGGCGGCCTCCTCGGCGAGGCGGGTCTTTCCCGAGCCGCCCGGTCCGGTGAGGGTGACCAGGCGGGCTCTGTGCAAGTCGGAACGAATGGCTTCGAGTTCGGGTTCCCGGCCGACGAAGGACGTCAGGCGGGGGCGGAGGTTGCCCGTCCGCTCCGGGGGGCGGGCGGGGGCGGCCGCGGGCGGCTCCTGCTGCAGCAGCGAGGCGTGCAGGGCCTGCAGTTCCGGGCCGGGGTCGGTGCCGAGGGTGTCGGCGAGGGTGCGCCGGGCGGACTCGTACGCGGCGAGGGCGTCGGCGGTTCGGCCGGTGTCGCGCAGAGCGCGGATGAGGAGCGCGTGCAGGGGTTCGTCGTACGGGTGGGCGGCGGTCAGTTCCGTCAGGTCCGGTACGACGTCCTGGGCGCGGCCCAGGCGCAGGCGGGTCTCGGCGCGGCCCCGGAGCGCCTCCAGGCGGAGCGCGTCCGCGCGGGCGGCGGCGGTGCGGTCCGGGAGGTCGGCGAGGGCGGGGCCCTGCCACAGGGCGAGCGCCGCGTCCAGGTCGCGGGCCGCGGCCTCGGCGTCGCCGCGGTCCAGAGCCGACGTGGCCGTGCGCACCCGGGACTCGAAGACGAAGAGGTCCACGTCGTCCTCGGTGGCGGCGAGGCGGTAACCGCCGGGCACCGAGCCCACGGTGTCCCTGCCGAGGGCCCTGCGGAGCCGGCCCACCAGGGCCTGGAGGGCGGCCGGGGCGTCCTCGGGCGGATCGTCGGCCCAGACCTCGCCGATCAGGGTCTGCGGGGCGGTGGCCCGGCCGGGGCGAAGCGCGAGTGCGGCGAGCAGCGCGCGCAGGCGGGGGCCGCCGACCGTCTTGAGGGTTCCCTGGTCGTCCTCCGCCTGGGTGACGCCCAGGATTCTGTACCGCACCGGCACATTGTCGCCGGAGGCGGGAGCGGAGGCACGGGGGTTTGCGTACGCCGCACGGGGTCGTACGGCGGCCTAGCCGCTCAGTCCCGCGGCTCCCGCGGCTCCCGCGCCCAGGGCGCCGCGGCGCGGTGCGATGCCCTCGGGTACGGCACGCGCGCGTGCGGGTGTGCCCGTCCAGCAGGTGCCCCGGCGGGAGAGGAGGCGGCGGAGCCAGACTTCGACAGAGATCAGGTCGGCCAGGCCGTCCAGGGGGAGCGGTGCGCCCTCTGCCGCCGCCCGGAGGGCCTTGCGGACCACCCGGGCCTCCACCAGACCGGCCTCGGCCAGGAGGGGCGTGGAGAAGAGGTCCACCAGGGAGTCCGCCGCCACGCGCAGCCCCGCGCGCGCGGCCGCCGCGGAGGAGCCGTGGGAGGGGGCGCCCCAGCCGGGCGGGAGGCCCGCGACGCCGGCGCCCTCCAGGACCGTACGCAGGACGGCGGAGCGGGCACCGGGCTGGACGCGCAGGGCCTCGGGGAGGGCACGGCAGGCGCGGACGACCTGGTTGTCGAGGAAGGGCGCGTGCAGGCGCTGGGAGCGGATCTCGGCTGCCTGTTCGAGGACGCGCAGGTCGGCCGCGTGGCGGGCCAGCACGGCACGCGCGCGGAACTCCCCGGGGCGCTGGGCGGATCCCGCGGGTGAGCGCTCCGCCCCGCTCTGGAGCAGAACCGATACTTCAGCCAGTGCCTCCCCCGTCAGCCAGCGCGCCGCCGGCCCCGGTCTCCCCCAGGTCAGCGCGGCGAGGGACGCGCCGACGGCGCCCCCCGGCTCGTCGAAGCGGTGCCGGATCAGCCGCTCGGCGAGCAGCTCCAGGCCCGCCCGGTACGGAGTGCGCGCCAGCCGCCGGGCCGCGCCGTACACGCGCGCGGGGACCATCACCGAGCCCTCGGCCCGGGTGAGTGCAGCGACCGGCCGGACCAGGTGGCGTCGTTTGCGGTCCATCAGGAGGTCCGCGAGGCGGGCGGGGTGGGCGTCCAGGACCTGGCGGGCGCCGTGGCCGGTGAAGTGGTCGGCGCTGCCGGCGGCGAGCCGGGCGCGGTGGCGGGCGGCCGTGACCAGGGAGGGGCCCGGCTCGTCGGTGAGGGGGCCGTCGAGTTCGGCGTACGGCAGGGTCTCCTCGCCGCCGGTCACCACCACGTGGTGCAGCCGCGGGCCGGCCGCGAGGGCTCCCGCGCGCTCCCGTTCCGCCTCACGGCCGCCGACGGCCAGGTCGTTGAAGGTGACGGCGAGCAGCCGTTCCCCGGCGCCCGTGCCGTGGCCGAGCAGCGTGCCCGGCCGGCCGGGCAGTCCGGCGGCCAGCAGCGCCAGCGTGCCGGAGGCCGGTCCGCCGGACAGGTCGGCGCCGATCCCCGGGACCGGCATCCCGCGCGCGGCCCGCCGCTCGGCGGGGCCCATGCCCGGCACCGGCCCGGGGTCGAGGTCGGGCACGTGCCGCGGCGCCGACAGCCGCGCGCGCACCGCCTCGACTAGCGCGTCCCGTACGGCGTCCACGGCGCGGTCGGGGTCCGCCGGGGGCGCGGCCACCGCGAGGGAGGCGACCGGCTCGTACCCGGCGATCTCGCGTGCTCCGGCGCGCAGGACGAGGGCATGCCCCGGCGGAATGCGCCGTACGCCGTCGTACGGGGTGGTGTCGCGCAGGGCTGCCGGGACGTCGGGGGCGGCGAGCAGGGCCGCCAGGTGGCCGAAGTCGAGGTTGGCCTCGATGAGGTCGGCGAGCGGCAGCGCGGCGGTGGCGTAGGCCGTGCCGCCGGCCCAGGGCGTGTGGAACACCGGGCGGGCGCCCGCGAGATCGCCGCAGACGGTGATCCGGCGGCCCACCTGGACGACGGCCGTGTAACTGCCGGGCCAGGTGGTCAGATGACGCAGTGCGCCCCCGCGCGCGGTGAACAGTCCGCGCCGCAGCTCCTCGTCGGTCGCGCCGCAGGTGCCGAGGACGGCGATCCTGTTCTGCGCGTCGGCCTTCACCACCCGCACCTCGTCAGGGCGCCAGTCGCCGACGGCCCACAGGGGATCGGGGTCGCCCCACAGGAGTTGGGAGCCGACCGGGTGCAGGGTCTCGCCGTCGTATCCGGTGGCGCCCGCGGAACCGATCCCGGAGGCGCCCGTGGCGGTGCTGCTCCAACCCACCAACCACCGCATCGACACCTCCACAGCCTGTGGACAACCAGCGCACCGCAGAAACCGGGTCCCCATGCTGCCATGAAGAACGCGCTGTGGAGGGGCGGTGGCACCGCCTTCGATCGAGGGAACGTCGGTCGGACACCGGGCGGACGCCGACGGGAAGCCGCGCGGGCGGGCGAGGGGTGAGCGGCTGAACGCCCGTACGAGGCACAGCGGATGACGGCAGAGCGCCAGGTGGGTGCGACGCGAATGCGCCCCCGATATGCGCCCCGAAAACACCCTTCGCGCCCTCAAGTCCCATGGTGGGAGCGGAAATCACCCGCTGGAACCTGGGTCGATTTTCAGCCAAATCAGCGGCGGCCGCACGAAAGCGAGCACGCTCCGTACAGGCCTGCGGAGCGCCCGACGGCACCGGAACGCGCACAGTCCGGGAGGCGGGCATCGCCTCCCGGACCGGTCCGCCACCCGCGGGGATGAAGGTGGCGGTGTCCCCCAGCCCGCTGGATCCAGTACAGCGGGCCGACCCACGCATCACCCATGGAACCGCTCCCCAGATGGCCGGAGAAGAGCGCACGGGCGGGCGCACGGCCACACGGACAGGGGCACGTCGCGACAGAGTGTGCACGGTGCGTACAGGGCCGCACTCGCGTACGGACCACAATCCCGCCAACCGGAACAATGCCCCTTAACGCTTGGGATGCGGCGAACTACGCTGGGTTTACGAATGCCGCACGGTTATGCCAGTGCGGCAGCCGTCTGTGTCGAGGGGTGGCGCATGTCCAGGGAGCAACGCGGGCCGAACGAGAAACTCGGCGCCGTTCTCGCCCTCGCGGGAATCAGCAATGCAGGACTCGCGCGACGCGTCAACGATCTTGGCGCTCAACGCGGGTTGACGCTTCGCTACGACAAGACCTCGGTGGCGCGCTGGGTGTCGAAGGGGATGGTGCCGCAGGGCGCGGCGCCGCACCTCATCGCGGCCGCCATCGGCCAGAAGCTCGGCCGCCCGGTGCCGCTCCACGAGATAGGCCTGGCGGACGCGGACCCCGCACCCGAAGTGGGTCTCGCCTTCCCCAGGGACGTGGGGCAGGCGGTGAAGTCGGCCACTGAGCTGTACCGGCTCGACCTCGCAGGGCGCCGGGCCGGCTCCGGGGGCATCTGGCAGTCGCTCGCCGGGTCGTTCGCAGTGAGCGCATACGCAACGCCTGCCTCGCGATGGCTGATAACCCCCGCCGACAGCTCGGTCGCGCGGGAGGCGAACTCCGCCGAGGAGTCCGGTGCACCGATCAAAGTCGGCCACAGCGATGTGCAGAAGCTGCGGGAGGCCGCGGAGGACGCCAGGCGCTGGGACTCCAAGTACGGAGGCGGCGACTGGCGTTCGTCGATGGTGCCCGAGTGCTTAAGGGTGGAGGCGGCGCCGCTGCTGCTCGGCTCGTACTCCGACGAGGTCGGCCGCGCCCTGTTCGGGGCCACCGCCGAACTCACCCGGCTCGCGGGCTGGATGGCCTTCGACACCGGTCAGCAGGAGGCGGCGCAGCGGTACTACATCCAGGCGCTGCGGCTCGCGCGCGCGGCCGCGGACGTCCCGCTCGGGGGCTATGTGCTGGCCTCCATGTCGCTGCAGGCGACGTACCGGGGCTTCGGCGACGAGGGCGTCGATCTGGCGCAGGCCGCCCTGGAGCGCAACCGGGGGCTGGCGACCGCACGCACGATGAGTTTCTTCCGGCTGGTGGAGGCGCGGGCGCACGCGCGCGCGGGGGATGCGCAGGCCGCCGGCGCTGCGCTGAAGGCCGCCGAGGGGTGGCTGGAGCGGTCACGGGAGGGTGACAACGATCCTTCTTGGCTCGGTTTCTATGGATACGACCGTTTTGCCGCTGATGCTGCGGAGTGCTACCGGGACCTGAAGGCGCCTCGGCAGGTGCGGAGGTTCACCGAGCAGGCGCTGTCCAAGCCGACGGAGGAGTTCGTGCGGTCGCACGGACTGCGGCTCGTCGTCTCCGCCGTCGCCGAGCTGGAGTCGGGGAATCTGGATGCGGCGTGCGAGCAGGGGGTACGGGCCGTGGAGGTGGCCGGACGGATCTCTTCCGCCCGGACCACCGAGTACGTGAAGGATCTTCTGCACCGGCTGGAGCCGTACGGAGACGAACCGAGAGTGGTGGAGCTGCGGGAGCGGGCCAGGCCGTTGCTGATGGCTCCGGCGTAGGCGCGCGACACCCCTCCCGCGTTTGAAGGCACTGTCAGTGGCGCAGTGCACTATCGAGGTGGGAGGTGGTGCACGGTGCGTGTCGGGGCGTACGACTGTGATGTGCTCGTGGTCGGAGGTGGGATCGTCGGGCTGTCCACGGCGTATGCGATCACGCGGTCCGCGCCGGGGACCCGGGTGACCGTGCTGGAGAAGGAGCCGGGCCCGGCCCGGCACCAGACGGGGCGCAACAGCGGGGTCATCCACAGCGGGATCTACTACCGGCCGGGCTCGCTCAAGGCGCAGTACGCGGTGCGGGGCGCGGCCGAGATGGTCAAGTTCTGCGCCGAGTACGGCATCGCGCACGCCGTCACCGGCAAGCTGATCGTCGCCACCGAACGGGAGGAGCTGCCGCGGCTGCACGCGCTCGTCCAGCGCGGGCGGGAGAACGGCATCCCGGTGCGGGAGCTGGGCGTCGCGCAGATCGCCGAGTACGAGCCGGAGGTCCGGGGACTCGCGGCCATCCACGTCGGCACGACCGGCGTGTGCGACTTCGTGGGTGTCGCCCGGCAGCTGGCGCGGGCCTCGGGAGCGGAGATCCGTTACGGGGCCCGGGTCGTACGGGTGGACCGGCGGCCGGAGCGGGGTGTGGCCGTGCTCACCTCGGGCGGGGACGTCGTGCGCGGGCGGGTGCTGGTGAACTGCGCCGGGCTGTACTGCGACGAGGTGGCCCGGCTCACCGGGGACGAGCCCGAGGTGCGGATCGTGCCGTTCCGGGGGGAGTACTACGAGCTGGCGCGGCCCGAGCTGGTGCGGGGGCTGGTGTATCCGGTGCCGGATCCGGCGTTCCCGTTCCTCGGTGTGCATCTGACCCGCGGGATCGACGGCGGCGTGCACATCGGCCCCAACGCGGTGCCGGCACTGGCCCGGGAGGGGTACGGGTGGGGGGTCGTACAGCCCCGGGAGCTGGCCGGGACCGTCGCGTGGCCGGGGTCCTGGGTGATCGCCAGGCGGCACTGGCGGTACGGGGCGGGAGAGCTGCGGCGGTCGGTGTCCAAGGGAGCGTTTCTGCAGGCGGTGCGCAGGTTGTTGCCCGCGGCGGAGGAGGAGGATCTGGTGCGGGCCCCTGCCGGGGTGCGGGCGCAGGCGGTGCTGCGGGACGGGACGCTGGTGGACGACTTCCTGATCCGGGAGGGAGCCCGGGCCGTGCATGTGCTCAACGCTCCGTCTCCGGCGGCCACCGCCTCCCTGCCGATCGGCAGGGAAGTCGCGCGGCGGGCGTTGTCCATGCTCGACTCGCTGTAGTGCCGCCCCGGACCTGCTCGGCCCGGGCGGGTGGAGAGGCGCCGTAAAATCGAGGCACTGTGTCTGACTCCCTTAACGCCCCCGAAGCCCCCCGGTCCGGTGCTGCCGAGCCGGTGTCGTCGCATGTTCCCGGTGTGTCCGTCCGGCACAGCCGGGCCAAGGGGGAACCGCGGTTCCCGGACGGGCCCAAGGCCGATCCCGCCGGGTCGCACTTCGAGCGGCGGATCCGGAGCTTCCAGCCGCGCCGGAGCCGGGTGACGGCCGGGCAGGCGGACGCGCTGCAACGGCTGTGGCCCCAGTGGGGGCTGGACATCGACGGGCAGTGCGTCATCGATCTCGGCGAGCTGTTCGGGAACGACAGGCCCGTCGTGCTGGAGATCGGGTTCGGCATGGGCGAGGCCACCGCGCAGATGGCCGCCGGGGACCCGGACACGAACGTCCTCGCCGTGGACGTGCACACGCCGGGGCAGGGGAACCTGCTCAACCTGGCCGACCAAAACGGGCTGTCCAACGTCCGGGTCGGGAACGGGGACGCGATCATCCTGCTCCGGGAGATGCTCCGGCCCGACTCGCTCGACGGGCTGCGCGTGTACTTCCCGGACCCCTGGCCCAAGAAGCGGCACCACAAGCGGCGGCTGATCCAGCCCGAGTTCCTGTCGCTGGCCGCGACCCGGCTGAAGCCCGGAGCGATCGTGCACTGCGCCACGGACTGGGAGCCGTACGCCGAGCAGATGCTCGAAGTGCTCGCCGCGCATCCCGACTTCGAGAACACCCAGGCCGACGGCGGTTTCTCGCCACGTCCCGAGTTCCGGCCGCTGACCCGTTTCGAGGGGCAGGGACTGGACAAGGGACATGTGGTGAACGATCTGCTGTTCCGTCGCGTACCGCATCAGCAGCAGTAGCAGCCCCCTTCGTCCTGTCGTCGTTAGGGTCGATGCCGTGGCCATCAGTCCTCCGTACCCGACCTACTCCCCCGGCCCCGGAAGCGGAGCGCATCCGCACTGGTGGCAGCGCCGGTGGGTGCGCTACGGAGCGCTGATCACGCTGCTCGCGCTGTCCGGTCTGGTGATCCTCGCGCTGGTGCGCCGGCAGACCGGCACGGAGGGATTCCTGGTCGGGCTGGGCCTCGCCGTGCTGCCCGTGCCCTGGCTCATAGCCGCCTTCCGCTGGCTGGACCGGGTCGAACCGGGTCCCTGGCGGAATCTGGTCTTCGCGTTCGCCTGGGGCGCCTGCGCGGCTGCGCTGATCGCCATCGTCGCGAACAGTTTCGCCACGAAGTGGATCGCCACCTCGACCGCCGACCCCGCCAGTGCCGACACCCTCGGCGCGACCGTGATCGCGCCCATAGTGGAGGAGTCCGCCAAGGCCGCGTCCGTGCTGCTGGTGTTCCTCTTCCGCAGACGCGACTTCACCGGGATCGTCGACGGTGTGGTGATAGCCGGGGTCACCGCCACCGGGTTCGCGTTCACCGAGAACATCCTCTACCTGGGCACGGCCTTCGGGACCGACCAGCTCACCGGTGACAGCGGCATCGCCTCCGTCACCGCAGCCACCTTCTTCGTGCGCATCGTGATGTCCCCGTTCGCGCATCCCCTGTTCACCGTGCTCACCGGCATCGGCTTCGGGATCTCCGCGCTCTCCTCGGAACGGCAGCACGCCCGGCGCGTCCTGCTTCCGCTCGGCGGGCTGCTGCTCGCGATGAGCATGCACGCGTTCTGGAACGGCTCCTCGAGCTTCGGCGAGTTCGGGTTCTTCGCCGTCTACGGCGCCTTCATGCTGCCCGCCTTCGGGCTGCTGACGTGGCTCGCGATCTGGACGCGGCAGCGGGAGCTGCGCACCGTGCGGGAGGAGCTGCCGGCGTATGTGTACGCCGGGTGGCTGGGGCCGGCCGAGCCGTTCGTGCTCGGGTCGATGCGGGCGCGGCGGACGGCCCGGGACCACGCCCGCCGGCACTTCGGCGGGCGGCCAGCGGCCCGGGCCGTGGCGCAGTACGAGGCGTACGCCACCTCGCTGGCGTTCCTGCGGCACCGGGGGCGGCGGGGGCGGGCCGGGGCCGACTTCGTCGTACGGGAGCAGGAACTGCTCGCGGAGCTGTGGCAGCGCAGGGGCGTCGCCCGGCCCGCTCTGGAGTACGCGGCGAGGGTGTCCGCGCCGGCCCGGCCGTTGTACGCGGCGCCGGTGCCCCACTGGTACGGCCGGCCGGCGGCACCCCACCCCGCCCACAACCCGTATCGGTCCTAGCCGTACCGGTTGCGCGGAGTCCGCCGCCGCCGGCTCACGCCGTCACGGCTGAGCGTCGTCGCGGCGAAGGCCGGGAGATCAGGCGGAAGCCTCGGTCAGGCGGTCCACTTCCTCCTTGGCCAGCACCAGCTCCCCCACACCCAGCAGCGCCGGCAACTGCTCCACCGTCCGCGCCGACGCGATCGGGGCCGTCACCGTCGGCTGGGCGGCCAGCCAGGCGAGGGCGACCGTGGCGACGGGGGCCTCGTGGGCTGCGGCGATCTCGTCCAGGGCCGTGAGGACCTGCCGGCCGCGCTCGGACTCCAGGTGCTTGGCGGCCGAACCGGCGCGGGCGCTCTCGACCGCCGCACCGGGGCGGTACTTCCCGGTGAGGAACCCGGAGGCGAGAGCGAAGTACGGGACCGCCGCGAGGCCCTCACGGCCGGCGAGGTCCTGCAGCGGGCCCTCGTAGGTGTCGCGGGAGACCAGGTTGTAGTGGGGCTGGAGGGCGACGTACCGGGCCAGGCCCTCGCGGTCGGAGAAGTCCAGGGAGGCCTGGAGGCGCTCCGGCGAGATGTTCGAGGCGGCGATGTGCCGGACCTTGCCCGCCTTCACCAGCTCGTCGAGGGCGCCGATGATCTCCTCGACCGGCACCTCGGGCTTGTCGAAGTGGGTGTAGTAGAGGTCGATGTGGTCGGTGTCCAGGCGGCGCAGGGAGGCGTCGGCTGCCGCCTTGATGTTGGCCGCGCTCAGGCCCTGGTACTCGGGGTGCTGGCTGACCTTGGTCGCGATCACGACGTCGGAGCGGTTGCCTCGGGCCTTGACCCACTTGCCGATGATCGTCTCGGACTCCCCGCCCTTGTTGCCCTCGATCCACGCCGAGTAGGCGTCGGCGGTGTCGACGAAGTTGCCGCCGGCGGCCGTGTAGGCGTCGAGGACGGCGAAGGAGGTCTCCTCGTCGGCGGTCCAGCCGAAGACGTTGCCGCCGAGGGCGAGGGGGAAGACCTGGAGGTCGGAGGAGCCGAGTGTGCGCAGGGAAGCATGAGAGCCGTTCATGCTTCAGTTCAACGATCACTGCCGTCCCACCCATTCCGGAATTGCTGCGAACGGGATGTGAACAGGTGGGCCGGGGACCGGATGAGGGGTGGGTCAGGAACGGGCCCGCGGGCCGCTCAGGGGGTGAGGCCCTTGCCGCGCAGCCACGTCATCGGGTCGATGCCGGTGGCCTGGCCGCCCGGGTGGACCTCCAGGTGGAGGTGCGGGCCGGTGACGTTGCCGGTGGCACCGACACGGCCGATGACGTCGCCGGTGCTGACCTTCTGACCGACGGAGACACCGATCGAGGACTGGTGGCAGAACCACAGCTCGGTGCCGTCGTCCAGGGTGAGGACGGTGCGGTAGCCGTAGGCGCCGGCCCAGCCCGCCTGGGTGATGGTGCCGCTGTGGATGGCCTTGATGAGGGTGCCGGTGGGCGCGGCGAAGTCGAGGCCGGTGTGGTAGCCGGAGGACCACATCGATCCGGGCTGGCCGAAGGTGCCGGTGATCGTGTACGAGACGACCGGGAGCTTGTACTGCTTGGCCAGCTCGGCCAGGCGCTCTTCCTCGGCCTTCTTCTTGGCCGCGGCCTCGGCCTCCTTCTTGGCCTCGGCGGCCTTGGCCGAGGCGGCCTTCTGCGCCTTGGCGGCCGCGTCGGCGGCCTGCTTCTCGGCGGCGGCCGCCGCCACCGCGGTGGCCTTGATGTCGGCCTTGCTCTGCTGCTGCTCGGCCTGGGCCATGATGCGGTTGCGCAGGGCCTCGCCCGCGTCGCCCTGGTCGCTGTCGGCGTCGGTCGTGCCGACGTTGCTCAGCGAGGCCGTGGTGGCCTTGGACGCGTCGGAGGAGCCGCCGTCGAACAGGGAGCCGACAGAGTCCAGGTCGGGCATGGAGATGGAGACCGGCGGCTTGCCGGTGTGGGCGCTGGCCATGCCGCCCGCGCCGACGGCGGCGATGACACCGACGCCGAGGACCGTGGAGCTGCGGGCGAGTCCGCCGCCGCGCTGCTTCGCGACGCGGTGCCGACCGCGTACCGGCCGTATGGACTCCTCGGTGGGGTTCCACTCTTCCCAGGGGCCCTCGTCGGTGCGCTGAGCGCCGAAGTAACTGAACGTCTCGGTCTCGCTCGGCATGAACGGGGCTTCTGGGGCAGGCCGGTTGGACGCCACGAAGGCGCACTCCTTTCCTTCCTCCGCCTACCGGGTTAGCTGACGGGTTCGGAGCAGGAAGGTCTCCTACGCGCGTATACCTGCCGTGCTTCCACGGCGGCATCCGCGTGATTCACCCCAAGGTGGTGGTTCCCCGGTTCCCTTGCGGGATTCGGCGCGTGCGCACGGAGCCGCCTCTTGTGACGGCTGGGACGACCGCGCTGCGTTATCGAACGTTAATAGACCCGGACGTCAGATTCCAAGCCGTTCTGCTTGATCATTAACGGATTTCAGGGCGGACTTAGGCGTCACGACCGGTGGAAAACGGGCGAGTTGACCGACGTCCAGGAGTCTCGGCAGTTTTGATGGTGTCTCAGATGTTATGCGGAGGGCGTCCGTCCGATCACCGTGGGTGATACCGCAGGGTGTCAGGGTCGCCGTACGGCCAGCAGCGCCATGTCGTCCGCCATCCCGCCCCCGGAGTGCCGGCGCACCTCCGCGGCGAGGCGGCCGAGCAGGGAGCGAGGGTCCGGGAAGCGGCGTCCGGCGAGCCGGCGCAGCGGGTCGTAGAAGCGGCCGTGGACGTCGCGGGCCTCGGACAGGCCGTCCGTGTAGAGCAGCAGGGTGGCACCGCTCGGGAAGCCGGACTCGGTCGCGCGGTCGGGCCACCGGCCGAGATCCGCCATGCCGAGCGGCAGCGCGGGTTCGCGCACGGCCAGCGTGCGCAGGGTGCCGTCCTCGTGCAGCAGCAACGGTGGCGGGTGGCCGCGGTTGACGATCCGGACCACACCGTCGCCGTTGCCACCGTGCGGGAGTTCGGCGAGGACGGCGGTGGTGAAGCCCTCGAAGGCGTCGATCCCGTCCCGCCGGGTGCCCTCGCGGGCCAGCGCCCGCTCCAGCCGCGCGGCCACCGCCTCCAGCGTGGCCTCCTGCTCGGCGGCCTCCCGGAACGCCCCGATGACCACGGCGACGGCGGCGACCGCACCCATGCCCTTGCCGCGCACGTCCCCGACGACCAGCCGCACCCCGTGCGGGCTGTCCTGCACCGCGTACAGGTCACCGCCGATGAAGGCGTCCTCCTGCGCCGCCTCGTAGCGGGCCGCGATGTCGAAGCCGGCGATGCGGTCGTCCGGTTCGGGCAGGACGGCCCGCTGGGCGGCCTCGGCGATCTCCCGGGCGGAGGCGAGCCGCCGGTCGCCGAGGCGCAGGACACGGTTGATGGCGGCGGCCAGCACGGCGACCGTGGCCACGGTGACGACCTCGGTGATCGTGTGCACGTCCATGTCGGGATCGAACTGGGTGCGGACGACGACGGTGGCCGCCAGGGCGGCGAGGCCGGTGAGGAGCGTGGTGCGCAGCGAGGACAGGGGCGCGGCGATCAGCGGGGCGGCCGTGAAGAAGGGCACGGCGGTGAAGGCGCGCGGGGTGAGCAGGTCGTACCCGATCCCGGCGGCGATCAGGAGGGCGGGCAGGGCGCGGGCCAGGGCGCGCGGGGTGGGCGGGCGGACGCGGCGTCCGTCCGGTGGCAGGGGTGCGCGGTCCGCGCCCGGGCCTGGGTCCGGGGCGGGCTCACCCGGGAGTCGGCCGTCGGCCCAGGCGTACGGGCTCTCCTCCAGCTCACCAGGGCGCACTGCTCGTCTCCCGTGTCCTTGACCTGCGTCCAGCGTGGCTGGAGCGGAAAGGGCGGGCGACTGCTGTGGACCGAGCGGATGACCGACTGTGACGCATGCCACTCTGCGTTCCGCAGAGGGATGCCCTGCGTTCCGCCGGGGAACGCCGGGAAACACTCAGGGCCGGAATCCATTGCTGGATTCCGGCCCTGAGCCTTCAGTAGCGGGGACAGGATTTGAACCTGCGACCTCTGGGTTATGAGCCCAGCGAGCTACCGAGCTGCTCCACCCCGCGTCGTTGTGTCTCAAGCATACGCCATCCGCAGGACACGATGCACACAGGTATCCGCGAGGTGTCGCTCAGGACAGCAGGTGGGCGTTCGGCTCCTTCGCCAGGGCCTCGTACTCCGGCAGCACCACGGCCGCCACGCCCGCGCTCTGCAGCGCCCCGGTCCCGTCCGCCGCCGTCACGAAGGTGTCCGGCTCCCGCCAGGCCGTGACCACCCGCCGTACGCCCGCCCGCAGGATCAGCTCGGCGCAGGGGGCGGGGCGGGAGGCGCGGCGGGTGCAGGGCTCCAGGCTGCTGTAGACGGTGGCGCCGGGCAGCCGCGGGTCGGCGGGGTCGATCTTCGCGAGGGCCGCCTCCTCCGCGTGCACCACGGCGTCGCCGCCCTCGCGCGAGTGACCGCGGGCCAGCTCCGTTCCGTCGGCCGCGACCACCACGGCGCCGACGCTGAAGGCGGTCCGCGAGGGCGGGCACAGGGCGGCGAGTTCGCAGGCGGTGCGCAGCCAGTGGCGGTCGGCGGCGACGGGCTCCGGGCCGGTGCCGGGCGCGGTGGGCTCGTAGTGCATGAGGACGACGTCCTCGATCCGGCGGGTCTCGGTGAGGCGGAGCCGGCCGCCCTGGTACGCCCCCGGGCCGAACAGGCGCGGAGCCGCCGGGTCGCCGACGAACAGCGGGGCGAGGACCAGCTGGACCTCGTCGGCGAGGCCCTGCTGGAGCAGCTGGGTGTGGACGGTGCCGCCGCCCTCGACCATCAGGCGCCGCACCCCGCGCACGTCGTGCAGATGCTCCAGCAGGGCGCGCCAGTCGAGGCCGGGGCCGAGGGGGACCACGTCGGCGGTCCGGCCGAGGGCGCGGGCGGCCCGCTCGGCGCCCTCGTCCGTCGTGTACACGACCTTCTCGCCGCCGGTGTGCCAGAAGTTGGCGGCCGGGTCGAGGTCGCCGGAGGCGGTGACGGTGACCTTCAGGGGGTATTCGGGCCGGCCGTCGGCGGTGCGGGCCGCCCTTCGCGCGGGTGAGTTCACCAGCAGGCGCGGGTTGTCGGCGCGGATGGTGCCGGCGCCGATCAGGATGGCGTCGACCGAGGCCCGTACCTCGTCGACCCGGTCGAAGTCGGCCGGGCTGGAGAGCAGGAGCCGGTCGGGGCCGGTGTCGTCCAGGTAGCCGTCGAGGGACACGGCGGCGGACAGCAGGACGTACGGGTACGGCATCGGCGCGGTCTCCCTGGCGAACGGTCACGAGCTGCGATCTTGGTTCAAGTTTGAAACAAACTTACACTGGCGGTATGACGACCCGCTGGCTCACTCCGGAGGAGCAGCGCGCCTGGCGCGCGTACCTCGCCGCCGCCCGGCTCCTGGACGACGCGATCGACCGGAACCTCCAGCAGGACGCCGGCATGCCACACCTGTTCTACTCCGTCCTGGCCAACCTCTCCGAGGCGCCCGACCGGCGGCTGCGCATGACGGACCTCGCGGAGACCCTGAAGATCACCCGCAGCCGGCTCACGTACGTGGTGACCAGGCTGGAGCGGGACGGGCTGGTGCGGCGCGAGGACTGCAGCTGGGACAAGCGGAGCAGCATCGCGGTGCTGACCGACGAGGGGATGGCCGTCCTGGAGCGTACGGCGCCCGGGCACGTCGAGACGGTCCGCGCGACCCTGTTCGACCGGCTCACGCCGGAGCAGGTGAGGCAGATGGAGGAGATCTTCACGAGTGTCGCGCGCGGGCTGCAGGGCGACGAGGCCCAGGCCGGGGCCGACGACGTCCCCTGGCGGCGCCGGTCGTCCTGTTCCGGCTCCTGAGTCGCGCCCGTCGCCCGGAAAGTAATTGCTTTAAGTTTGAAACATGGGTTAGGGTCCCTTCGAATCACTGCTTCAAAACTGAAGCAACTGCCTCGCCTCGGAGGGATCCGCATGCCCGACACCCCCGCCGCCACGCAGCGCGCCCGCGTCCGGGTACCGCTGCGCTTCCAGGACGGTTACCGCGTCGACGCCGAACTCGTCACCTTCCACGGCCTGGCCGACGGTCAGGAGCACGTCGCCGTCGTTCTCGGCGACCCCGGCCCGGTGCCCCTGGTGCGCCTGCACTCCGAGTGCCTGACCGGAGACGTCTTCGGCTCGGCCCGCTGCGACTGCGGTCCCCAGCTGCGCGAGGCGGTCGAGCGGATCGCCGAGCGCGGGGGCGTCCTGCTCTACCTCCGCCAGGAGGGGCGCGGCATCGGCCTCTACAACAAGCTCGACGCGTACGCCCTCCAGGACCAGGGCCTCGACACCTACGAGGCGAACGCCGCGCTCGGCCTCCCGGAGGACGCGCGCGACTACACGGCCGCCGCGCAGATGCTGCGCGCCCTCGGCATCGGGGAGCTGGACCTCCTGTCCAACAACCCCGACAAGGCGGAGCAGCTGCGCTCGCTCGGTGTCGTCGTCCGGGACCGGGTGCCGACCGGCGTCTTCACCACGGCCCACAACGTCCGGTACCTGCGCGCGAAGGTCCTGCAGACCCAGCACACGCTGCCGCTCGGGGAGCTGACGGAACTGAGCGTGGGCTGAACCCCGGTCCGGCCCCGGAACGACCGGGACCGGACCGAAGGAGTGCCCGGCGGCTACCGGCCCCGGCCACCCGCGCCGACGGGAACGGCCAGCAGAACCAGGCCCGAACCCAGCACGGCCAGCCCGCCCCAGGAGACGGCCGGCAGGCGCTCGCCGAGGACGGTGACGCCCAGGACCGCGGCCACGGCGGGCTCGGCCAGCGTCAGCGAGGTGGCCATCGACGCCGGGGTGCGGCGCAGCCCGTGCCCGAAGAGCCGGTAGGCCAGGCAGACGGTGAACACGGCGAGGTACACCGCGACCGCCGCGCCCCGGGTGGTGGCGAGCCACCCCGTGCCGGCGAACACGACGAGCGGCAGGACGAGCAGCCCGGCCGCGCCGAACAGCAGACCCATCACCGCGTCGGACGGGTGCCCGCGGGTGATGAGCCCGCCGCCGATCGACGCGTAGACGGCGTACGACAGTCCGGCGCACGCGGCGAGGACGACGCCCGTCGGATCGATCGGCGCGGCACGGCCGGTCAGCCCGGGCCCCAGCACCAGCAGGGTGCAGCCGAGTACCGCGGCCACGGTGGCGCCGGTCCAGCGTGCGGTCGGCCGGGCCCGTCCGGTGATCCAGGTCAGCAGGCCGGCGAAGACCGGCGCGCTGCCCAGCGCGATCACGGTGGCCACGGCCACGCCGGTCCGGGCCACCGCCGGATAGAAGGTGACCGGATAACCCGCCACCGCGAGCGCGCCGAGGACGAGCAGCCGTCGCTCGGCGCGCGTACAGGCGGCGGGCAGCGAGCGGGCGCCGCGCGAGACGAGGAACAGCAGGACGCCGCCGAGGGCCAGCCCGGCACCGCCGATGGCGGCCGCCGGCGCGCCGGCGGGCGCCAAGGAAGCGGCGGTCCCGGTCGTGCCCCACAGCAGGGCCGAGGTCAGGATGGGAGCGGGGCCGGCGAGAAGGCCCGCGCGAGAAGGACGCGGGCCGGCGGTGGCCGGGCGCGCGGGATTCAGAGGGGTGGTGCGGTTCGGCACGGTCGTGAACTTCCGTCGTCGAATGTCGTCCGGGACTGGATCCGAAACGGGCGCACGACAGGCCCCTCGCCGCCCTGCGGGTCGGCCGGGGTCAGGAGTAGAACCGTCGGTGTCTGCGCCCGGTCAGGCGCAGAGCGGCGGCAGAACGACGTGCCAGTAGGAGTTCACCCCGCGATGGTACCCGCGCCGACCGCGGAGCCGGCGATCGTGCGGGGGCCGCCTCGGCCCCCGTAGGCGTCGGCGCCGGGGCTCTGAAAGCCGGCACTGTCCAGGGCGGCAGCAGCGACGTAAACTCATCGCAAAGGCACCTGATCGAGGGTGTGGTGCACATGAGCCATACTCACAACCTCGTGAGGCCGCTCGAGCATGTGACGGCCTCGTACCGTTCCGCGCGGCCACGGCCTGCGCGCAAGGTGGCCGCCACGGAGAGAGCCGACCAGCTCGCCGCGTGGGTCGCCCTCAGCCTGGACGAGCCATCGGCCCTCAAGAGCCTCCAGGACGAAGCGGCGGAACTGCGCGACGCCCCTCAGCTGGCCGCAGTGCTTCCGCGGGTCGCCTCAGGAGCGATGGCACTCATGGGCGCCGAGTTCGGGAACATCCAGTTCGTGGACCCGAGCGACGACTCGCTCGTCCTGGTCACCCAGTCCGGCTTCGGTCACGAGTTCCTCGACCACTTCGCGGTCGTCCATGACGACCACTCCGTCTGCGGACGGGCCGCCCGGCAAGGCACCCAGACGGTCGCGGCGGACGTGCGCGACGACCCGGCCTTCGCACCCCACCAGAAGATCTTTCATGCCGCGGGTGTCCGCTCGGTCCTGTCCACGCCGCTGGTCGACCACACCGGGCAGCTGATCGGCATCATCTCGACCCACACGTCACAGCCCGGCCGGCCGCCCGAACAGGACCTCCGCATCATGGGGCTCTACGCGCAGCTGGCAGGGGAGGTCATCGCACGGCGACTGGGTGTCGACGGCCGGCCGGGCGCCCTCCCCCACAACGGCACCACCCTCGATCAGCGCATATCCCTCCTCGGGACGAACGGGACCACCAACGGGAGCACCAACGGGACCACGAGCAGGACAACACGGTGGGCGTACCGGGTGGACGAGCCCTGCGGATCCGACGGGTGTCGCACCTACGGCATCCACCCCAACCAGTGGCGCGGAAGGATCACCACCCACAGCCCGGGCCAGGACGCCGAGTACGCCGCGACCCTCGTCGCCGGTGAGCTGATGGCCGAGTGGGACATCAACGGCGGCCGGGACGCGAGGCCCGTCCACATCCACGTCTGGCACAACTGGGAGGGCGCCCGCCGGGACGCGGCCTTCACCATGGCCGTCAGCCCGACGTAGCCGGCCGGGGCTCGGCGCTGTGGCGGAACTCGCCTGCCAGGCAAGGCTGGAAGCCTCACGAGCAAGGCGTTCGGAAACGACTCAGCGCCCGGGCCGGCCGAAGCCGATCCGGGCGCTGCGTGGCAGGTCGGAGGGGATCAACCCTCCCCCCGCAGCCGTAGGCCCTGTGGGACTCGAACCCACAACCAATGGATTAAAAGTCCACTGCTCTGCCAATTGAGCTAAGGGCCCAGGCGATGTTGCCTGTCCGAGCATAGCCGGACGAGGCCGTGTCGCCGATCGGGTATCGAGGACGCGGCCGCGTCAGGAGGGTGAAGGTTACTTTTCGACCAGTTCGGGGGACCGGGTGCGGGCCGGATCGAGGAACCAGTGGCGGGCCGAGGCCAGCCACCACGTGGCGGCGAAGCCCAGGACGACCAGGACGGCGACCGGGGCGTAGTTGAAGGTCTTCCAGGTGACCGGGGAGACCTGAGGGAGCATGAAGAGGATCGTGATCACCGCGACCCAGGTGACGGACACGATGCCGATCGGGACCGACCATCGGCCCAGGTGCCAGGGGCCGCGCTCGAAGGCCTCGCCCTTGCGCACCCGCAGCAGGGTCGGGATGACGTAGGCGATGTAGAGGCCGATCACCGCGATCGAGGTCACCGCCGTGTACGCCGTGGAGTTGATGAGGTAGGGCAGGCCGAGGACGAGGGCGCCGAGCGCGGCCAGCCAGACCGCGGCCACGGGGGTGCGGGTGCGGGGGCTGACCGTGTGCCAGATGTGCGAGAAAGGCAACGCGCCATCACGCGAGAAGGCGTAGATCATACGGCTGTTGGCGGTGACCGAGGCCATCCCGCAGAAGAGCTGTGCACCGATCACGACCAGCAGCAACAGCTTGCCGGTCGTCGCTCCCAGGGCGTCCAGGAGGATCTGGGCGGGGGGTGCGCCGGTCGGGGACGCCAGCTCCTTGTCGTAGGACTGGATGGCGAAGGTGAAGCCGAGCAGGAGGACGAAGCCGGCTATCCACGACGTCCAGATCGAGCGGACGATGCCCTTCGGGCCCGCCGTGGACGCGTCGTGGGTCTCCTCCGTCATGTGCGCGGAGGCGTCGTAACCCGTGAAGGTGTACTGGGCCATGAGGAGGCCCAGCAGGACCACGTAGAGACCGCTGCCCCAGCCCGTCCCGTTGACGAACTTCGTGAAGACGAAGGACGCCGACTGGTGGTGGTCGGGGACGAGGGCCAGGGCGCCGACGATCACCGCGACTCCCAGGACGTGCCACCAGACGCTCACGCTGTTCAGGAACGCGACGATGCGGACGCCGAAGGTGTTCAGCAGGCCGTGCAGCAGCAGGATGGCCGCGAACAGCAGCACCGTGCGGCCGGGAGTCACGACGAAGTCGAACTGGAGGTTCAGATAGGCGCCGAGGAAGGACGCCGCTCCGAAGTCGATACCCGCCGTCACGGCCACCTGGCCCAGCACGTTGAACCAGCCCGTGAACCACGCCCAGGCCGCCGCCGAGCGCGGGGGCGCGAGGCGGTGGGCCCAGAAGTACAGGCCCGCCGAAGTCGGATAGGCGGAGCAGATCTCGGCCATCGAGAGGCCCACGAACAGGGTCATCAGGCCGACCGCCACCCAGCCCCAGGTGATCACCGCGGGACCGCCGGTGACCATGCCGAAGAGGTAGAGGGTGAGACAGCCGGACAGGACCGAGATGATCGTGAAGGACACGGCGTAGTTCGAGAACGCCGACATGCGGCGGGCGAGGACCTGGGTGTAGCCGAGCTGGGCCAGACGTTCCTCGTCCGACAGCCCGGCCGCTCCCGTGCTCGCTCTTGCGTCATCTGTCATGTCCCCAGCGATTCCCCCTCGGGCGGCGTGACATGCGCCACACCCGTATCGCTCTAGCGTGGATTCGGGGTCCGCGGCCTCCGAAGCCGACCCCCGTCGTCGCGAGGCCGCGGATTCCCTGGTCACACCGGGCACCACCAGGCACGGACATGCCCCTTCCCGTGCTCCCCCCCGCGCCTCCCCCTCGGAGGCCGGGCCTCGGCATGCACGGAAACCGCCGCTCACGGCCGCAGACGTCAGGAAGTACGGATGAACACACGCGTGGATCTGCTCACCAAGGAATTCCCGCCCGCCGTCTACGGCGGAGCCGGTGTGCACGTCACGGAACTCGCCCGGCAGCTGCGCACCCTGGTGGACCTGCGGGTGCGCTGCTTCGGCGAGCCGCGCCCGGAGCCGGGGGTGTCCGCGTACCGGGAACCGCATCTGGTGGACGGCGCCAACCCCGTACTGCGCACCCTCGCCACGAACATCGAGATGGGCGCCGGCTGCGAGGGGGCCGACCTGGTGCACAGCCACACCTGGTACGCGAACTCCGCGGGCCAGCTGGCCCGGACGCTGTACGGCATCCCGCATGTGGTGACCACGCACAGCCTCGAACCCCTGCGGCCGTGGAAGGCGGAGCAGCTGGGGGGCGGCTACCGGCTGTCCTCACTGGTGGAACGCACCGCCGTGACGACGGCTGACGCGGTGATCGCCGTGTCTCACGGCATGCGCGAGGACGTGCTGCGCGTGTATCCGGACGTCGACCCGGGGCGGGTCCACGTCGTGCACAACGGCATCGACACCGAGGTGCACCGGCCGGACCCGGGAACGGCCGCGCTGGAGCGGTACGGCATCGATCCGGACCGGCCGATCGTGCTCTTCGTGGGGCGGGTGACCCGGCAGAAGGGGCTGCCCCATCTGCTGCGTGCCGCCTTCGAGTTGGACCCCGCGGCCCAGCTGGTGCTGTGCTGCGGGCAGCCGGACACCCCGGAGATCGCGGCGGAGACTGCCGCGCTGGTCGACGAGTTGCGGCTGAGCAGAGGGGGTGTCGTGCGCATCGACGGCATGCTCGATGCGGTCTCGCTGCGGCAACTGCTCACCCATGCGTGTGTGTTCGTGTGTCCTTCACTGTACGAGCCGATGGGCATCGTCAATCTGGAGGCGATGGCCTGCGGCACGGCCGTGGTGGCCACGGCCACCGGGGGGATACCGGAGGTGGTGGACGACGGGGTGACCGGTCTGCTGGTGCCGGTCGAGCAGGAGCGGGACGGTACGGGTACGCCGCTGGATCCCAAGCGGTTCGCGTCCGAGTTCGCCGCTGCGGTGAACCGGTTGCTCGGGGAGCCGGAGCGGGCGCGGGCGATGGGGGAGGCGGGGCGGGTACGGGCCCGGGAGCGGTTCTCCTGGCGGGCGGCGGCGGAGAGGGTGTTGGACGTCTATCGGGGGGTGCTGGTCTGAGGGGGCGGTGCGGGTGGGTGGGCCCCGGGCACCCGGCCTCCGGCCGGGTCTGTCTTCCCACCCGCACCACCCGTGCGGCAATCGTCGTCGGGTGCGGGTGGCCCCGGTGGGGCGGACTCGCCGCCGGCGGGTGCGGGTGGGGGGCGCTAGCGCGCGGTCAGCCCACCGTCGCCGGGCACGGTTGGCGGGCCACCATCGCGCGGTCAGCCCACCGTCGCCGAGCGCGAGCGGCCGGGCAACCTCGTGCGGTCGACTCGCCGTCGCCGAGCGTGGGTGGCGGGACGCCGTCGTGCGATCGACTCGCCGTCGCCAAGCACGGGTGGCGGGACGCCGTCGTGCGGTCAGCTCGCCGTCGCCGAGCACGGGTGGCGGGACGCCGTCGAGCGGTCAGCCCACCCTCGCCGGGCGCGAGCGGCCGGGCAACCTCGTGCGGTCGACTTGCTGTCGCCGAGCGTGGGTGGCGGGACGCCGTCGTGCGGTCGGCTCGCCGTCGCCAAGCGTGGGTGGCGGGACGCCGTCGTGCGGTCAGCTCGCCGTCGCCGAGCGCGGATGGCCGGGCGCACTCGTGCAACGAACTCGCCCTCGCCGAACACGGGCGACCGGGCAGCCTCATGCGGTCAGCTCGCCATCACCGAGCGCGGGCGGCCGGACAGCCTCCTGCACTGAACCAGCCCTCGCCGGGCACGGCGAGCAGCGCTCTCATGCAGCGAAATCGCCGTCGCCGAACGCGGATGGCCGAGCGACCTCGTGCAACGAACTTGCCCGCGCCGAGCGCGGTGAGCAGCACCCACAAGCGGTGAACTCACCGTCGCCGAGCGCGGGCAGCCGGGCAGACTCCTGCAACGAATCGTCGCCGGAGGGCCCGAGGGCAGCGCCCTCATGCAGTGAACTCGTCATCGCCGAGCGCGAGCGGTCGGGCAGATTTCTGCGACGAACCCTGATCGCCAGGCCCGGGGTGGCCTGCTTGGGGTGGGGTGTGGGGGGATCAGGTGTCGTGCAGGGTGTGGAGTACCGCCGGGGCTCGGGTCTCGATGAGGATCTGGCAGGACAGGCCGAGCACCAGTACCGCTTCCAGGAGGAGCGTGGGCAGGTCTGCGCCGGCCGCGCCGAAGAGGGTGAAGACCGCGCCGAGGGCGAGCCGGGACCAGGCGCGCAGGTCGCCCCGTACGCCCACGTTGGTCAGGTGGATGCCGCCCACCCCGAGCAGGAACACGGCCATGCCGAAGCACAGCACCGGACCGCCGGCCAGGGCCGCGTGACCGTGGCCGCGGGCGTTGGCCGCCTGCGCGGCGAGCAGTCCGCCGACGCCGGTCACGGTGATGCCGCCGTGCACGAAGACGTGACCGTAGACGTACGCCTGGCCGGTCAGCCGCCACTTGCGCAGCGGTGAGGCGTCGACGTGGTCGAAGACGAGCCACCACTGGCAGGCGGCGATCAGGAAGGAGCCCGCCACCACGGCGAGGGTCTGGGGCCGCAGACCGCTGGCGGCTATCCCGGTGGCGTTGAGGGCCACGACCTCGCCGAGCACGATGATGGTGAACAGGCCGAACCGCTCCGGGATGTGCGAGGCGTTGAACGGCACCCGGGCCACCGCGGAGGCGGACAGGATGGGGGTCAGAAGCTCCGCCAGCAGGCCCGCGGCCCACAGCGCGTAGCAGTAGGGGACCGGCAGCAGAGCCGACGCTCCCCAGACCGCGGCGCCGAGACCGTAGCCCTGGAGGAAGCGGCGGGTCAGGGTGCGGGCCCGGGGCACGTGGTAGTGGGCCCGCAGGTAGAGCCCCAGCAGGATCAGGCGGACGAGGAAATAGCCGAGGGCGAAGCGCTTCGCCCCCGCGGTGCCCGCGAAGGCCTGGGGCACGGCCACCGACACCGACAGGACCGACATCATCGCGATGATCATGATGAGCCGGTAGATCCGGTCGTCGTTGTCGAAGCGGTCGGCATAGAAGGAGTAGCCGACCCAGGCCCACCAGATCGGGACGAACAGCGCCCCGAAGCGCAGCACCCCCGCCCAGGTCGGGGCGTGCAGCAGGACCTGGGTCAGCTCCGCGACGGCCACCACGAAGACCAGGTCGAAGAACAGCTCCAGGGGCGAGGCGGCCCGGTGGTGCCCCTCCTCCGGCACCCTGAGCCGCACCCGCCCCCGGTGCAGATGCACCTTGCCGGTGTACGTGCCGCGCGCCACACCCGCCTCCGGCGCACCCGCAGCCCCCCGCACGCCGATCAACCCCCGGCGACCTGGGTATGGGCGTCGTCGTGGTAGCCCTTGATCTCGGTGATCAGGCCGTCGTCGCCGACCCGGAAGGTGTCGATGCCGCGGTCCTCGACGACCCCGCCGTCCTTCTTGTGGGCGGTGATGTGGAAGGTGAACGCGGCCTCGTCCCCGGTGATCACCAGGTCGGTGACGCGGAACTCCACGCGGTCGATCACCTCGAAGACGCCGTCGAAGAAGGCGGTCACCGCGGCCCGGCCACGGTTGGCGGGACCGCCGACCGGCTCGTACTGGACCACGTCCGCGGCGAGCAGGGCGGCGAACCGCTCCCGGTCCTGCTTCGTGAAACTCTCCGCGTACCCCTCGACGGCGGCGCGGATCTGCTGCTGCTCTGGCATGACACTTCTCCGTACGTGGTTGCGTGGGTACGTGGGTGTGGGGGGCGCCGGGCTCAGCCGGCCGCCTCGATCTCGCGCACGAAGGCGGCCATGAACTCCCCTGTCACCTGTGGGTGCTTGGCCGTGATCAGGTCGCCGTCGATCACCAGGTCCGCGGTGCCGTTGCCCGCGTAGACGATCTCGGCGCCGGCGTTCTCCACATCGCAGACGATGTTGTGGGCGCAGGTCACCCTGCGGCCGGCCAGCAGGGCGCGGTCGGCGCACAGCAGCCACAGCGAGTGGCAGATGGTGCCCACCTTGAGGCCCGGTGCGGCCATCGCGGCGCGCAGGAACTCCACGGCGGGCGCCTTGTTGCGGCTGCCCGGCCCCGGCACCTCGACCTGGTAGCGCAGCCGGTCCATGGCGTACGCGCCGATCAGGATCACGCCCGCGTAGTCGGCCAGGTCCAGCGAGCCCACCTCGAGGGTGACGGTGACGTGCTCCTCGACATAGCCGTTGTCGGGGTTGCTGCCGAAGGTCAGCGAGGGCTGGCCCCACAGGTGGGAGACGTAGTCGACGGCGTAGCCCTGCGCGGGGAAGTACGCGTTGAAGTCGCGGAACTCCGACGGGTCGAAGTGCTCCTCGATCAGGACCGCGATCCGGCCCTTGGGCGCCGGCACCGGTTCACGCTCCCAGGCCGAGCGGGCCGAGCAGCTGGCGCGGGTCGAAGAAGGCGTGGACCTCCTTGATGCGCCCCTCCTCGATCCGGAAGATGTTCGCGCCGCGGACCGTGATGTGCTCGCCGGTGGGCGCCGCCCCCATGAACACACCGTCGTGGGTGCCGGTGATGGTGAAGGACGCGGCGACCTTGTCCCCCTGCTCCAGCAGCTCGTCGATGGTGAAGACACGGTCCGGGAAACCGCCGTACCAGCGCAGCGCGAACTCCTTGTACGCCGGCAGGCCGTGGATGCCGTCCGGGGAGATCGGGTTGTCGAACACCACGTCGGGGGCGAGGATCTCGTCCGCGATCTTCAGATCGCCCGGGGCGGTCAGGAACTGCTCGTAGTACGTCCGGACGAGCTTGGAGCCCTCGTCGGAAAGTTCGGCCATGGGTCAACTCCTTTGGCTTCATGGGGTTACCGGGTCCGGACCGCCCGCGTCAGCGCCGGCGGTCCGGACCCGGCCGGGTGGTCCGGGCGTCCGCTCAGGCGTCCGCGAGGAACCACTCGGCGGCGCGCTCGCCGATGACATAGCAGGTCAGGTTGGGGTTGGCGCTGACGTGCGTGGGCATCACGGAGGCGTCGACCACGCTCAGGTTGTCGAGACCGTGCACCCGCAGCCGCTGGTCCACGACCGCGCTCTCGTCGCTGCTCGGGCCCATCTTCGTGGTGCCGACCGGGTGCCACAGAGTGGCCGAGTTCTCCCGGATGTACTGCAGCAGCAGGGCGTCGTCGCTCACCTGGCGCTGCGTCAGCTTCTCGGACAGGCCGCTGGAGAGGTCGCGGATCTGCTTGGAGTTGGCGATGTCCCAGGCCTGCCGGACCCCGTCCAGGGCGATCCTGCGGTCGGCGTCGGTGCCGTAGGAGTTGAGGAAGATGTCCGGCTGCACCGTGGGGTCGGCGCTGCCGAGCGAGACCCGGCCGCGGCACTCCGGCTTCTGCAGCACGCTCATCACGCTGATCGGCCGGTGGGTGACCTCGACATAGCGGCTGACGAAGTACATCTGCATGTCGTTGAAGTTCTGCGAGCCCGGGTTGGTGTACCGCACCAGGACCTGGACGTCCGGGTCGTCCGGGTCGGTGACGCCCTCCCTGGGCAGCAGGCCCACCGTGATCTGCTGGTGCTCGATCAGGTTCTCGCCGACGTTCGGCTGGTCGAGGACCACCTCGATACCGAGGGCGCGCAGCTGCTCCTTCGGGCCGACGCCGGAACGCAGCAGGATCGCGGGCGAGTTGAGGGCACCGGCGGAGAGCGTGACGTGGTCGGCGCTGATCCTCTCCAGCCGGCCGCCGGTCTCCACCTCGACACCGACCGCCCTGGTGCCCTCGAAGAGCACCCGGTGCACGGTCGCGCCCGAGCGGATGGTGAGGTTCTTCCGCCCGCGGGCCTCGGTGAGGTAGGCGACGGCGGTGGAGACCCGCAGGTCGCCGCGGCGGTTCATGGGGATCATGCCGACACCGGTGGACTCCGGGTCGTTGTGGTCCTCGACGTAGCCGAAGCCCTGGTCGATGCAGGCCTCCAGATAGGCGGCCTGGAACGGCACCAGCTGGTCCCGGGTGTGCCGGACGATCGGGGTGGGGCCGCCCTTGCCGTGGAACGGGCCGTCGAAGTCCTGGTCGTCCTCGATCCGGCGGAAGTACGGGAGGAGTTCGTTCCACGACCACGAGTCGTTGCCCAGCTGGGCCCACTCGTCGTAGTCCGCCGGGATGCCGCGCAGCGCGATGGCGCCGTTGACGGCCGAGCAGCCGCCGGCCACCTTGCCGCGGGCGTACGTCAGCGAACGGCCCGGCACGGCCTCGGCGGTGTAGCCCCAGTCGTGCTCCTCCACGGACACGGTCCGCGCGTTCGTGATGTCGCCGGGGATCTGGGAGATGTCCGCCCAGTCGGGTCCGGCTTCGAGGAGCAGGACGTTGACGCCGGTGTCCTCGGTGAGCCGGCTCGCGAGCACGGCACCCGAAGAGCCCGCGCCGACGACTATGTGGTCATACTTCATGGGTTCTCCCTCTCCGAACCGCTACCGGGGTCCGGGGTCACAGACCCGGGAACTCATCGGTCTCGATCCAGGTCTCGATGGCCTGCTTCTCGGCGAGATCGACGTACTCGTACCGGACTCCCAGGAGGTCGGGCTCCGTGATGATCCAGCCCGGGGTGGCGCCCTCCGCGCTGCGGGAGGCCGCTTCGACGGCGATCCCCTCGGCCTGGAGTGCCTCGAGCCGGCCCTCCATGTCCGGCTCCCAGAGCCCGAGGTAGAGGATCCGGCCCTCGTTGGCGGACGAGAAGATTCCCTCGTCCCCGTCGGACTCGATCAACTCGTAGTACGGCGGGCCCTGTTTCGAGAAGGCCACATGCACGACCTGCTCGTGCGGGTGCGGATCCTCGAGTCGCGGATTCGTCACGTGCGCGGGCTTGGTGAATTCGAGCCCGTGTATCCGCGAGTAGTATTCGATCGCCGCCTCCAGATCGGGCACGACCACACCGATGTGGAAGTAGGGCTGCTCGCTCATCTCCGCTCCCTGAATTTCCGGTTCACCCGTCTACCGGGTCGTACGCGTCGAGCTGCGGCGGCTGCGCGAGGTACGTCAGCATTTCCGGGACGATTTCCTTGAGGTATTCCTTGGCGCTGTGCTCGGCGAGCGCCGCGTCGTCCACGTACTGCTCGACGACCAGATACCGGCGGGGCGTGGTCCGGTGGCGTACGAACTCGAACACCGGAGTGCCGGGCTCGTTCTCCCTGACCTGCTTCACCAGGAGCTTGAGCACCCTCTCGAAGGGCTCCTCACTGCCCTCGGCGACGTCCAGGACGGTGGTGCAGGTGATCACTGGTCCTCCAGTCTGCTCGGCCGGCGGGGCGTCAGTGCAGCGGCGGCAGCAGGATGTCGGCGGTCTCGTCCTGGATCTTGGCCTCGGCCTCGGGGTACCCGAACAGCTCGGTGCCCACCGGGCCGAACAGGGCGTGGCCCTCGGCGGCGCGGGTGTCGAACCACATCGACATCTCCTTGCCGACCTCGTCGCCGAACAGGTGGTTGACCATCGCGAGGGTGCCCGCGTTGATCGACGCGGCACCGGCGGTGGTCCAGATGCGGTCCTCCGGCGCGCCGAGCCACATCCGGCGCGGCTCCACGACGTTGGCGCCCTCCTCCTTGAGCCGGCGGGAGATGGGCGGGCTGCAGGTCACCGGGGTCTTGCCGAGGATTCCGGCGCGCTGCAGGATGCCGACGCCGACGCAGTTGGCGCCGATGAACTTGCCGTTGACGTGGTGGTGCCGGATCGTGTCGAGGATCCGCTCGTTCTTGGTGGCGACACCGGAGCCGCGGCCACCCGGGATGTACAGCACGTCGTAGAGGTCGTCGTCCCGGAGCACGGCGTGCGGCTCGACCTTCGCGCCCATCTGCATGGTGACCGGACCCTCTTCCAGGGCCACCAGCTTGACCTCGATGTCCTCGCCGGTCGTTTCCTTCAGATAGACCGCGACACCGATCAGGATCTCCCAGGGAATGATGGTGTCCGACTCGCTGCAGCGGTCGTACGCGAGCACCCCGATGCTTTTGATCTCAGTCATGAAATCCCTCTCCGCTCCACTCCGGATTACCGGTCCGCGGCATTCACCCAATGTCCCGGCGCTGCACGGAATTTCCGGTCTCTGGTGGCGAAGCTAGCGCGCCCGGGAATATCCTCAGAGCCTCCCGCGGCTACTTCCTGAACTCGGCGGCGCTTTCCGACGCGCCTGGTTCGCGGCCGCGTCGGTACGGTGGCCGGAGCCGCGGCGAGGGCCGTCGTACCGACGCGCATCAGGCCGAGTTCACGAAGTCCATCCGGGTTTCTGGCCGCCCGCACGCGGGCCGGGAAGCCTGGCGCCATGACTTCTGAGAGCTCTGAGCTGCTGACTCGGCCGGCCGGCGAGAGCCGGCGGGCACGGCGGAGCACGCGCACGGCGGGTCGCTTCGCAGGCATCGTCGTGGGCAACTTCCTGGTCCTGCTCGACGCCTCCATCCTGAACGTGGCGGTGCCGGACCTGCGCGACGATCTGCACGCCTCGGCGAGTGCGCTGCCGTGGACGGTGGACGCGTACACCGTGGTGTTCGCGGGCCTGATGCTGGCCGCCGGTTCCATCGCGGACCGCTGGGGACCGCGCCGGATCTACCGTGCGGCCCTGATCTCGTTCGGTGTCGTCTCGGCGCTGTGCGCGGCGGCGAACTCCGCGGGGCTGCTGATCGCCGGACGTGCGCTGCTGGGCGTCGCCGCGGCGGGGCTGGTGCCCGCCTCGCTCGCCCTGCTCGCCGGGCTGTATCCGGACCCCGCCAAACGCTCCCGCGCCGTGGGTGCCTGGGCGGCGATCAGCGCGCTCGGTCTGGTCTCGGGCCCCGTGCTGGGCGGCGCCCTGGTGGCCCTCGGCGGCTGGCAGCTGGTCTTCCTCGTCAACCCGCCGATCGCGCTGATCACCGTGGTCCTGGCGCGGAACCTGTCGGCCGACCGGCCCGCCACCCACCGGCCGATCGACTACCCGGGCCTGCTGCTGTCCGTCGTCGGCCTGGGCTCACTCACCTTCGGCCTGGTCGACGGCGGCACCGACGGCTGGGCGCGTGCCGTGCCGGTGGCGGCCATCGCGATCGCGGTGCTGGCCTTCGTCGCGCTCGCCTTCGTGGAACGCCGTGCCCAGGACCCGGCGCTGCCCCCGGCGCTGCTCTCGCTGTCCCGGGTGCGGGCCGACCTGGTGGCAGGTTCCGCCGCCTCGTTCGCCTTCTACGGGCTGCTGTTCGCGATGACCCAGTGGATGGTCGAGGAACGGCAGATGTCGGCGCTCCGGACCGGGCTCGCGTTCCTGCCCATGACGCTGCCGCTCGCGGTGCTGCCGTTCTTCACCGGCCGCCTGGTCGCGAAGATCGGCACCCGGCCGCTGATCCTCTTCGGTCTCTCCGCCGGTGCCCTCTCCGGCCTGATCCTCTCCTTCTCGGGGACCGAGACCCCCCTCGCGCTCCTCGTCGCTGCCCAGCTCGCTCTCGCCCTGTGCGCCACCACGTCGATCCCGGCCTCGACCGCCGACATGGCGACGGCCGCGCCGCAGCAGTTCGCCGCCACCGCCCAGGGAGCGCTGAACGCCTCCCGCCAGGCCGGCTCCGCGCTGGGCGTCGCCGTACTCGGAACGCTGGTCTCGATGCACCGGATCGGCCTCGCCGTCCTCGTGCTCGGCCTCGGCTCGCTGCTCCTGGTGGGCCTGCTCAGCCGGGCGAGGGCCACGCAGGACGCCTGAACGACCGGGCGGCACACGCCCCTTCCCCTCAGCTGACCCACCCGATGAAAGGAAGCGAGCCATGACCACCGCCCAGGACGAGCCCGTCAAGGTCCCGGTCCGGCACAACGTCGCCTGGATCCGCTCCGCGCTCCAGACGGCGATCGAGCTGGAGCACTCCACCCTGCCCATCTACACCTCGGCGATGCTCTCGCTGGAGGTGCAGAACTTCACCAGCTACAACACGATCCGCAGCGTGCTGATGGAGGAGATGGTGCACATGTCCATCGCCGCCAACATGCTCGCCGCGATCGGCGGCCGGCCCAGGATCAAGGACCTCGACCCGAAGTTCCCCTCGCACGGCCTGCCCGGCGGTGTGGAGCCGGACCTGCACATCGGGCTCGCCCGGCTCTCCAAGCCGCAGCTGCGCAACTTCATGCGGCTGGAGTCCCCGCTCTTCCTGTTGCCGGAGGAGTACGGCCACGAGGACTTCCCGACCATCGGCAAGCTCTACGCCCAGATCAAGGACGCCATCGTCGCCAACGCCGCGGAACTGCGCGCCGCCGTGCAGGGTGGCGGGGTGGCCAACCAGGTGGGCGACAACATCGGCTTCAAGACCATCGTGCCGACGCCGGGGGTCGACCCGGTGGACCAGTTGCTCGAGGGCATCGACGAGATCCTGCAGCAGGGGGAGGGCGCGACCAGCGGGACGATCCGGACCGGCGCCGCCTACCAGCACGAGGAGTCCCACTACGGGAAGTTCGCGGAGCTCTGGTACGGGCGCACCTACCGTGAGCCCGAGCCGGCGGTCGAGCTGACCCCCGAGACCGAGGCCGTGCACTTCCAGGGCGCGAAGATCGACTGGCCGTCGGTGATCAACACCCTCGCGGTCCCGGCGGACGGCTACGACAAGCTGCTGGCCGAGGACCCGGACGGCAAGGAGATCACGGAGGCGCTGCTCGTCTTCGACCAGGACTACACCGACATGATGGCCCACCTCGACGCGATGTGGAACGGCGATCCCGAGCAGCAGTGGCCGACCTTCGGCGAGGCGGTCCACAACATGATGAAGCTGCGGGTGTTCTCCTCCTTCACCTTCATGCAGCGCCAGATCCCGCCCGCGCTCATCGACGACCTGCCGCGCCTGTACCCGGCCGAGTTCGGCTTCCTGCACAACTACACCGACCTCGACCGGCCGGTGTTCTACGGCCCCCGTTTCCGCAACCTCGCCGCTCCCCAGGCCTGACGTCCCCCTCAGGAGACCGACCATGTCCCGTACCAAGACGGTCCTCATCGTCCTCACCAGCCACGCGGAGCTGGGCGACACCGGCCGCGCCACCGGCTACTACATGCCCGAAGTCGCCCACCCCTGGCGGGTGTTCAGCGAGGCCGGCCACCGCGTCGACCTCGCGTCGGTGCGCGGCGGCCGCCCCCCGGCCTCCGGCGTCGACATGGACGACAGGGTCCAGAAGGCCTTCCTGGAGGACCCGGAGATGAGCGCGAAGCTGGCCGGCACGCTGCGCGCCGAGGACGTGGACCCGGCCGGCTACGACGCGGTCTTCTTCGCGGGCGGCCACGGCACCATGTGGGACTTCCCCGGCAACCCGGCCCTGGCCGCGCTCGCCCGGGACGTCTACGAGGCGGGCGGTGTGGTCGCGGCGCTCTGCCACGGCCCGGCGGCGCTGGTCGGGGTGCGGCTCTCCGACGGGCGCCCGCTGGTCGAGGGCAAGCGGCTGACCGGGTTCAGCAACGCCGAGGAGGCCGCGATGGGCCTGACCGGTGTCGTTCCCTTCGCGCTGCAGACCGCCCTGGAGGAGCTGGGCGGCAAGCACGAGAGCGCCCCCGAGTTCACCGCCCACGCGGTGACCGACGGCCGCCTGGTCACGGGCCAGAACCCGGCCTCGGCCACGGACACGGCCGTGGCGACCGTCCTGGCCCTGGCGTCCGCATGACGGCACCGACGACCGGGGAGGCGGTCGGGGCAGCCGATCCGTACCCGCCCCTCGCCGCCCCGCCCACCGGCCGCGCCCGCTGGTTCGTCCTCGCCGTCGGACTCACCTGCACCTTCCTGGTCGTCGGCGGAGTGTCCATCGCCAACCTCGCGATGCCGTCCCTCCAGGCGACCCTGCACGTCGGGTTCGGGGCCGTGCAGTTCGTGGTGGCCGGGTACGGGCTGGTGTACGCCGTCTTCCTGATCACGGGCGGCCGGCTCGGTGACGTGATGGGCCGGCGCCGTGTGCTGCTCGCCGGTCTGGTGCTGTTCACCGTCGCCGTGCTGGTCAGCGGCCTGGCGCCCAACGCGCCCGTGCTCATCGGCGCCCGCCTGGTGCAGGGCTTCGGCGCCGCGCTGATCTACCCGCAGATCCTGTCGATCATCCAGGACACCTTCGAGGGCGCCGAACGCAACTTCGCGCTCGGCCTGTTCGGCGCCACCATCGGCGTCGCCATCGTCGTGGGCCAGCTCGTGGGCGGCGCGCTGATCCAGCTGAACCTGGCGGGGCTGGCCTGGCGCCCCGCTTTCCTGGTGCTGGTCCCGCTCGGCACCGCCGCGCTGCTCACCGGCCGCCGGGTCATGGCCCGGGACGAACCCGCCGGCCGCCCCCACATCGACCTGGCCGGCACCGGGCTGCTCGGCGGCGCCCTGCTGCTGCTCGTGCTGCCGCTGCTGATCGGTCCCGGCGTGGGCTGGGCCTGGTGGACCTGGGTGATGTTCGCCGCAGCCGTCCCCGGGTTCGCCCTGTTCATCCGGTACGAGCAGCGCCTGGACCGCACCGGCCGCACCCCGCTGCTGCGCCCGTCCCTGTTCCGGCAGCGGGCCTTCGGGGTGGGCATCGCGATCGGCGTCCTGTACTTCATCACCATCGTCGGCCTCGCCGTCTACACCTCGCTGACCTTCCAGGTCGGCCTCGGACTCGACCCGCTGCAGGCGGGGCTCGCGTTCGCCCCGGTCGGCATCGCGTTCTTCGCCTCGTCGCTGGTGGTGCCCCGGCTCGTGCCGCGACTCGGCCGGTCCGTGCTGGTGCTCGGGCACGTGCTGCTGCTCGGCGGTCTGATCGCCGCCTGGGCCACCGTGCGCGGCACCGGCTCCGGTCTGTCGGCGGGCGAGCTGGCCCTGCCCCTGCTGCTGATCGGCACGGCCCAGGGCCTGACGATGTCGCCGCTGATCGGTGTCGTCCTGACCGGTATCCGCCCCTCCGACAAGGGCTCCGCGTCGGGTGCCCTGACCACCGCGTTCCAGATCGGCCAGGCTCTCGGGGTGGCCGGAATCGGTACGGTCTTCTCCGTCCTCGGCGCCCACCCGGGCACGGCCGCAGCGTCAAGCCGTTACCAAGTCGCCTATCAATCGGCCCTGTTGCTCATGGCGGCGCTTAGTCTGGTGTCGTTCGTCCTGGTCTATGCACTTCCGAACCCGCACGACAGCCGGCCCCACCACCACTTCCTGTGGGTGCGGCACGGTCGGCGGACCGGGCTCGCGCACGCGTTCTACCTGCTGACCGGCGGCCACGCGGTGGGCCGCCGGCTCAGCCACTGGTTCCACCACCACGAAGGGAAACACTGATGCGTCAGGTCGCTCTGGGCAGCCAGGGTCTGCGGGTCTCCGCACAGGGACTCGGCTGCATGGGCATGAGCCAGTCGTACGGAGTCGGCAACGACGAGGAGTCGATCAGGACCATCCACCGGGCCCTCGATCTGGGCGTCACCCTGATCGACACGGCCAACGTGTACGGGGCGACCGGCCTGTACGGCGTGGGCGCCAACGAGAAGCTGGTCGGGTACGCGCTGCGGGAGCGCCGGGACGAGGTGACCCTCGCCACGAAGTGCGGCATCGTCGACGTGAAGCCCGGCGCGGGCATGATGCTGCGGGCCGACCCGGACTACATCCGCGGCTGCATCGACGAGTCGCTGGAGCGCCTCGGGGTGGACCACGTCGACCTGTACTACCTGCACCGGGTGGACCCGAAGACGCCCCTCGAGGAGTCCATCGGCACCATGGCGGAGCTGGTGCAGGCCGGCAAGGTCCGCTACATCGGCGTCTCCGAGGTGTCCGCGGACGAGCTGGAGCGCGCCCACGCCGTGCACCCGATCACCGCCCTGCAGAGCGAGTACTCGCTGTGGAGCCGCGAGATCGAGGCGGAGGTGCTGCCCACCGCCCGCCGGCTGGGCATCGGCGTGGTCCCGTTCTCCCCGCTCGGCCGGGGCTTCCTGACCGGCGCGGTCACCAGCCGGGACACCATGGCCTCGAACGACATGCGCCGCAACCTGCCGCGGTTCTCGCAGGACAACCTGGACGCCAACCAGAAGGTCGTCGACGTGATCCGGGAGATCGCCGCCGCCCGCGACGTGCTGCCCGGCCAGATCGCGCTGGCCTGGGTGCACGCCCAGGGCGCCGACATCGTGCCGATCCCGGGCACCAAGCGGATCAGCTACCTGGAGCAGAACACGGCCGCCGCGGACATCACGCTGACCGCCGACGACCTGTCCCGCCTGACCGAGGCGGCCGCCCAGATCCAGGGCGCCCGCCGCTGACCCGCACCCGTGCTCAGTCCGCCTTCAGCTCCGGCGGATGCAGGAAGTAGTTGGCGGCCGACGCCGCCTGCGCTCCCTCGTGGACGGCGGCCGTCACCTGGTGGGAGTGCAGCGCGGTGAGGTCGCCGGCCGCGTAGACGCCCGGCACGCTGGTCCTCTGCTCGGAATCCACCTCGACATATCCGGTGGCGGCGAGCCGGACGCCCAGCTGCCGGGCGAGCGTGGTCTCGGGGGTGGCGCCCTGGATGGAGAACAGCGCGTCCAGCTCCAGCCGCCGGCCCTCGCGGGTCAGCACGGCCGACAGCATCCCGTCCGCGCCCTCGGCCTCCCCGATCCGGTCGTGCACCACCGGGATGCCGGCGCGCTCCAGACGGCGGCGGAACTTCGGGCTGATCTCGTCGCTCCCGCTGTTGGTCAGCACCCGCACCCGGTCGGTGAGGCTGTGCAGCTGCATGGCCTCACCGGCGGCCGCGTCGGTGTGCCCGACGACCAGGATGCGCCGCCCCCGGTTCTCGTACCCGTCGCAGGTGATGCACCAGAACATCGACCGGCCGACGTACGACTCCCAGCCCTCGAAGTGCGGGAAGTGGTCGAGGACGCCGGTGGCCAGCACCAGTGCCCGGGCCCGCCAGGCGTGCCCCTGGGAGCGGACCGTGAAGCCCCGCTCGGCATCGCCCTCGGCGTGCGTGACCAGGTGGTGCAGGACCCGGGCGTTGGCGTAGCGGCCGAGCTGCTCCCGGCCGAGCTTGCGGAGGTCGACGGTGGGGATGCCCTCGGGGAAGCCGAGGTAGTTGTGGTTGGTCTGGTGGTGCGTCGAGCGCCCGTGGCCGGTGTCGAAGACCAGGACCTCGCGGTTGTAGCGGGCCAGGTAGAGCGCCGCGGAGAGGCCCGCCGGGCCACCTCCCACGACGATGGTGTCGACGAGCCTCATGCGTCGGTCCCCTTTCTCAGGTCGTCCGGCTCAGTGCCCCGGCCAGCTCCAGCTCCGCGTACACCGCCCCGAGGCAGCGGTTCATGACCACGCGCAGGCCGCCCGCCTCGGCGATGTCGCGTGCCTCGTCGGAGACGATGCCGAGCTGCAGCCACAGGGCCCGCGCCCCGATCTCCAGGGCCTGCCGGGCCACGGCGGGGGTCTGCGGCGCCGGCCGGAACACGTCGACGACGTCGACCGGTTCACCGATGTCGAGCAGCGTGGCGAAGGCCGGCCGGCCCAGCACCTCGCGGTGGTGCGGGTTGACCGGGATGACGTTGAAGCCCTTGCCCTGGAGGTAGGCCGGGATCTCGTGCGCGGCCTTGCCCGGCTCCGCCGAGGCGCCCACCACGGCGATCGTGCGGGCCCCGCCGAGAATGCGCCGGTACTCGTCCCACAGGTAGTCGCTCATGCGTATGTCCCCTCTTCGTCGCGTTCCCCGCCCGCGGCCCGGCGCCGCGGCCGCAGCCAGATGACACCCAGCGGCGGCAGGGTGACCTCGGTGCTCCACCCCTGGCCCTGCCAGGGGACCGGACCGGCCCGCAGCGGCTCGGAGTTGACCACGCCCGAGCCGCCGTAGCGGTCCGCGTCGGTGTTGAGGATCTCGGTCCACTCGCCGCCGGCGGGCAGGCCGATGCGGTAGCCGTGGCGCACGCTCGGCTGGAAGTGGTGCACGCACACCAGCGGGGTGCCGTCGGCGTCGTGGCGGACGAAGGAGTACACGTTGTCCTCGGCCGCGTCCGCGTCCAGCCAGCTGAATCCCTCGGGGGCGGCGTCCAGGTCCCACAGGGCGGGCAGCCCGAGATAGTGCGCGTTGAGGTCGCTCACCAGGTCGCGCACGCCCGCGTGGGGAGCGTGGCCGAGCGCCGCCCAGTCGAGCCCGGTGTCGTGCGACCACTCGCCCGCCTGGGCGAACTCCTGCCCCATGAAGAGCAGATGCTTGCCGGGGAAGCCCCACATGAAGGCCAGGTAGGCCCGCACACCGGCGAACCGCTGCCAGGGGTCGCCGGGCATCTTCCCGAGCAACGAGCCCTTGCCGTGCACCACTTCGTCGTGGCTGATCGGCAGCAGGTGGTTCTCCGCGTAGGCGTACACCATGGGGAAGGTCAGCGCGTGGTGGTGGTACTGCCGGTGCACGGGGTCCTTGCCCATGTAGACCAGGGAGTCGTGCATCCAGCCCATGTTCCACTTGAACCCGAAGCCGAGCCCGCCGTGGTCGGTGCGCCGGGTCACGCCCTCCCAGGCGGTGGACTCCTCTGCGACGGTGACCACCCCGGGACAGCTGCGGTAGACGGCGGCGTTCATCTCCTGCAGGAACTCCACCGCCTCCAGGTGCTCCCGGCCGCCGTACGCGTTGGGCAGCCAGCCGCCCTCGGGCCGCGAGTAGTCGAGGTAGAGCATGGAGGCGACGGCGTCCACCCTGAGACCGTCGATGTGAAACTCGGTGCACCAGTAGAGGGCGTTGGCGACCAGGAAGTTGCGCACCTGCTCGCGGCCGTAGTCGAAGACGAGGGTGCCCCAGTCGGGGTGCTCGCCGCGCCGCGGGTCGGGGTGCTCGTACAGGGCGGCGCCGTCGAACCGGGCCAGCGCCCAGTCGTCCTTCGGGAAGTGTGCCGGCACCCAGTCGAGGATCACGCCGATGCCGGCCCGGTGCAGCGCGTCGACCAGGTACCTGAAGTCGTCGGGGGTGCCGAGCGCGGCCATGGGCGCGTAGTACGAGGTGACCTGGTAGCCCCAGGAGCCGCGGAACGGGTGCTCGGCGACGGGCAGGAACTCCACGTGGGTGAAGCCCAGCGCCTTGACGTAGCCGGGCAGTTCGGTGGCCAGCTGCCGGTAGGTCCGGCCCGGCCGCCAGGAGCCGAGGTGCAGTTCGTACACGCTCATCGGCGCCCGCTCGGCGCGCCGCCGGCCGCGGGCCGCCATCCATTCGGCGTCCGTCCACCGGTGGCGGGAGGCGAAGACGACGGAGGCGGTGCCGGGCGCGGCCTCCGCGGAGCGGGCCAGCGGATCGGCCTTCTGCCGCCAGGTGCCGTCGGGTCCGAGGATCTCGAACTTGTACCGGCAGCCGTCGCCGACGTCCGGCACGAACAGTTCCCACACGCCGGAGGTGCCCAGCGACCGCATGGGGTGCCCGGTGCCGTCCCAGTGGTTGAAGTCGCCGACGACCCGGACGGCGCGGGCGTTGGGCGCCCAGACCGCGAACGCGGTGCCGGAGACGGAACGGTGCTCGCGCACCTGGGCGCCGAGCACCGTCCACAGCCGCTCGTGCCGGCCCTCGGCGATCAGGTACAGGTCCAGCTCCCCCGGCACGGGCGGGAAGCGGTACGGGTCGTCCGTCTCGCAGTCGCACTCGGCGTACCGCACCCGCAGCCGGTAGTCGGACCTGCCGTCGGGCAGCAGCCCGGAGAAGACGCCGCCGCCCTCGTGGGCCAGCTCGGCCAGGACCTCCCCGGCCGGGCCGATCGCCCACACCGCCTCCGCGAGCGGCTTGAGAACGCGCAGGGTCACACCCTCGGGTCCCCGGTGCGGGCCGAGCAGCGCGTGCGGATCGCTCGACTCGCCGGTGGTCAGGCGTTTGAGGTCGGTGGCCGGCAGCCGTGCGGGGGCCGTCCGGACGGGGTGGGGGGAAACCGGCGGGTTCACGAGAGGCGCGTCCTGTCCGTGATGATGTGGGCGACCTGGTGCTCCGGATCGAGGCGTACGTAGTTCTCACGGCCCCAGCGGTACGTCTCGCCGGACAGCGCGTCGTGCGCGTCGAAGGTGTCGGCGCGGTCGAGGCCGAGGGCCGGCAGGTCGAGATGGACCGTCGCCTCCCGCACGCTGTGCGGATCGAGGTTGAGGACCACCAGCACCCAGTCGTCCCCGACCCGCTTGGAGAAGCAGACCACCGCGTCGTTGTCCGCCCGGTGGAAGCGCACGTTGCGCAGCTGGCGCAGGGCGGGGTGTTCGCGGCGCAGCCGGTTGAGCGTGGTGATCAGCGGGGCGAGGGTGCCGCCGGAGGCGTCGGCCGCCTTCCAGTCCCGGGGCCGGTACTGGTACTTCTCCGAGTCGAGGTACTCCTCGCTGCCCGGTCCGGCGGGCACGTTCTCGTACAGCTCGTAGCCCGCGTAGACACCCCAGGTGGGGGCCGCCGTCGCGGCGAGCACGGCGCGGACCGCGAAGGCCGCGCGGCCGCCGTACTGCAGGAAGGCGTTGAGGATGTCCGGGGTGTTCACGAAGAGGTTCGGCCGCAGGTAGGCCGCACTCTCCTCGCCGCCGAGCCCGGCCAGTTCGGCGAGGTAGGACTCGACCTCCTCCTTGGAGTTGCGCCAGGTGAAGTACGTGTACGACTGGTGGAAGCCGACCCGGGCCAGGCTGTGCATCATCGCGGGACGGGTGAACGCCTCGGCGAGGAAGAGCACGTCGGGGTCGGTGGAGCGCACCTCCTCGATGAGCCGCTCCCAGAACCAGACGGGTTTGGTGTGCGGGTTGTCCACGCGGAAGATCCGCACCCCGTGGGCCATCCAGTGGCGCAGTACGCGCAGGCACTCCGCGTACAGCCCCTCGGGTTCGGTGTCGAAGTCGAGGGGATAGATGTCCTGGTACTTCTTCGGCGGGTTCTCGGCGTAGGCGATCGAGCCGTCCAGCCGGTGCCGGAACCACTCCGGGTGCTCGGTGACCCAGGGGTGGTCCGGTGAGCACTGCAGCGCGAAGTCGAGCGCCACCTCCAGACCGAGTTCGGCGGCCCGGGCGACGAAGTGGTCGAAGTCGTCCAGGGTGCCGAGGTCCGGGTGGACGGCGTCGTGGCCGCCGTCCGGTGAGCCGATCGCCCACGGCGATCCCGGGTCGTGCGGGCCCGCGGCCAGGGTGTTGCCGCGGCCCTTGCGGTGGGTGGTGCCGATGGGATGGACGGGCGGCAGGTACACCACGTCGAAGCCCATCGCGGCGACGGCCTCCAGCCGCTCAGCGGCGGTGCGCAGGGTCCCCGAGCGGGGCGGCTCCAGTACGCCCTCGGCATTCACCGTGGCCGGCACGGCCCCCTCGGAGCGCGGGAAGAACTCGTACCAGGACCCGGACAGCGCCCGCGCCCGGTCGACGCGCAGCGGCAGTTCCTCGGAACAGGTCACCAGCTCGCGCAGCGGATGAGCGGCCAGGATGCCGGTCACCTCGGCGTCGAGTGCGGCGGAGAGCCGGTCGTCGGGGGCGAGTCTGCCGTCCAGGAGCCGGTCGCGCGCCGTCCCGAGCACCTCACGGGCCCGCTCCGGAGCGGCGGCCGGCAGTTTGTGCAGCGCCCGCTCCAGCAGCAGCGCCCCCTCCGCCAGGACCAGCTCCACGTCGATCCGGGCCGGGATCTTGATGCGTGCGGTGTGCCGCCAGGTGGCCAGGGGATCGGTCCACGCCTCGACCCGGTACGTCCACTCGCCCTCCCGGCCGGCCGAGACCTGCGCGGCGTACCGGTCGGTGCCGGGGGCGAGCAGCCGCATGGGCGTCCAGGGTCCGGGCACACCGTCCGGACCGGTCAGGACGACGTTCGCGGCGACCGCGTCGTGTCCCTCCCGGAAGACGGTGGCGGACACCTCGAACAGCTCGCCCGGCACGGCACGGACGGGGCGGCGGCCCGCGTCCACCTGGGGGCGGACGTCCCGCACGGGTATCCGGCCGACGGTGGGGGCCGGCCGACGGACGTCGGGCTTGCCTTGCATGGTCATGCCTCCTGGCACCGAAGTACGGTCGTGGGCCCGGACGTTGCGCCGGATGTCGCGCGGACCGGGGTCAGGGCAGGGAATGGGGATGCGGCGCGGGCCGGCGCAGCGCCGTGGTCCCGTTGCTCACGTCGGCGATGATGCGGCGGTAGCCGGCCACCAGCGGGTGGTGCGGATAGGCCGTGCTGAACAGCCGCTCACCGGCCAGTGACGCCATCTCGGTGGCGTAGGGCAGCGCCACGGTGATCCGGGTGCCGAAGGCGTTCTCCACCTTCGCGCGCAGCGGCTCCGGTGCCGTTCCGGCCGGCACCAGGTTCACCGCCACGCTCAGCTGCCCGCAGCCGAGGCGCTCGGCGAGCGACATCGTCTCGGCGGCGCCCGCCATGTCCAGCCGGTCCGCCCGGGTGACCACCACCAGGGCGTCCGAGCTGGCCATCGAGGTGACCGTCTCGTTGTTGAACCCGGCGTGGGTGTCGAGGAGCAGCACGTCGAGGGCGAGCGAGTCGATCAGCCGGTCGAAGCCCTCGCGGAGCAGCCCGACGTCGTAGCCGCGCCCCATGATCTCGTTGATGCCCGCGGCCCGGCTGCGGGCCGGCACCACGAAGAAGCCGTCGTGCCCGGCGTCCGCCTCCGCGGCGTAGGCGGCCTCCTCGATCTCGCAGCGCCCGATCAGGTAGTCGCTCAGGGAGTGCCGGACCGTGCCGAGCGCGTCGCCGAACATGACGTCCAGGGCAGGCGTCTGGATGTCGGTGTCCACCAGTGCGACCCGGTGCCCGGAGGAGGCCAGCAGCACCGCCAGGTTGGCGGCCGTGCTGGACTTGCCCGTACCGCCCCGGTACGAGTGCACGGTGATGATCTGCGACATGGTCTCCACCCGGGATTCCGTCAGGAGGCGCGTCGGTGCACGGCCATCATGGTGATGTCGTCCGACTGCTCGGCGGGACCGACGAACTCGTTGAGCACACCGTCCATGTGGTCGAGGAGTTCCTCGCCGCGCACCGCCGCCTCGGTCAGCTGCTTGAGCATCAGGTCGTTCCCGAAGAACCGTCCCGTTCCGGAACGCGCCTCGGTGACCCCGTCCGTGTAGATGAAGAGGGTGTCACCCGGGCTGATCTGCGCGTAGCCCAGCGAGAAGGTGACGTCGGGGATGACGCCGACGGCCGGCCCGGTGGGCTCCAGGAGCACCGGCTCGGATCCGTCGGCACTGACCAGGACCGGCGGGTTGTGGCCGCCGTTGATGTAGACGAGGTTGCCGGTGACCGGGTCGAGGACACCGAAGAACAGGGTGGCGAAGTAGCCCTGTCTGATGTGGTTGCGGGTCAGGTAGTTGTTGGTGCCCACCACCGCGTTCAGCAGCGGGGTGGCTCCCACGACGGGGATCGCTCGGGTCTGCTCCTCCCAGACGGTGGACTCGTTCAGCACGTCGGCGGCGATCAGGTTCTGCAGCCCGCTCTGCTCGGCGGTGTGCCGCAGCAGGCTGCGGATCAGCGCCATGAACAGGGCGGCGCCCACGCCCTTGTCGCAGACGTCGGCCACCACGAGGGCCAGCCGGCGCCGGTTGACCAGTTCGAAGACGTCGTAGAAGTCCCCGGCGACGGTGCGGGCAGGCCGGAAGCGGACGTCGATCTCCCAGCCGTCGGGGCTGGGCAGGGCGTCCGGCAGGAACCCGAGCTGGATCTCCCGGCCGATCTCCAGCTCCCGCTCGTAGCTGAGCAGTTCGGCGTGGGCGGCCACGTCCTCCAGGGTGCGGCTGAACTCGGCGCGCTCATGGCAGTTGCGCAGCCGGGCGCGGACCAGCTCGGGATGGAACGGCGGTACCAGGTAGTCGGAGCCGGCCTGGACGTGCCCGCCGAGCAGGTGAAGATCGTGGTCGGCGAACGCCACGACGGTCGGCTGCCGTCCCTCGTCGTCCAGCCGCCGTACGACCGCTCTCACCGTGGCCGGTGCGAGCCGGGCGGAGACGAGCAGCACCTCGGTCTCGCCCAGCTCGCCCGGCGCCAGCGCGAGCGCCTCGCCCGGCGTCCGGCGGCGGACCTCGAACCGCAGTGCCTCCAGCGTGGCCAGCAACTCGGCCGGGGCCCGGCGGTGTTCGTCAAGGAGCAGCACCTTCGTATGTGACATCTCGTCTCATCTATCCGTGGTGGTCGCGGTGGATCGTCAGCACGCTGACGTTGCGCCCCGCCACCAGCTCGTAGTCGAAGCGGTCCACCGCCGTCAGCGCCAGGAAGACCCCGAGTCCGCCGACGGCGCGCCGGGCCAGGGGTACCTCCAGGTCGGGCGCCTTCATGCCGCCGCGGGGATCGAAGGGCGGGGCGTCGTCGGAGAAACGCACCCACACCCGGTCCGGGGTGACCCCGCCGTCCACGCAGATGCCGCCCGGTGCCCCGCAGTAGCCGTGCATGACGATGTTGGTCGCCAGCTCGTCGGCAGCCAGCCGCAACCGGTAGGTCTCGCTGCTGGTCAGCCGGCCCGACCGCCCGAGTTCGAGGACGAACCGGGCGACCAGGTCAAGGGATTCGAGGTCGGCCGCGATCCTCAGCGCCGCCGTGGTCCCGGCGAGCGGCTGACCGGCGCAGCCCGCCTCGCACCACTCCTGTCCAGCGGTGGGTCCGGCCGAGGCGGCTCCGGAGTCGATCGCCATCTTGCGCCCCTCTCAGGCGTCGATCAGCTCGATGCTGTGGTCGAAGCCCGCGAGCCGGATGGTCCGGCTCACCGGCTCCGTGGCCCCGATCACGGCGATGCGCACCTCGTCGCCCATCTTCTGGCGGGCGAAGACCAGGGAGCGCAGGCCCGCGCTGGCCATGAAGTCGAGGTTCCGGGCGTCTATCTCCAGCCGCACCGCGCCCTGCTCGGCGGCCCGGTCGACCAGGTCGTGGAAGCGGGGTGCGGTGGACGCGTCGAGTTCACCCTTGATCTCGATCGTCGCGATGCCCTCGGACACGCTCAGCTTTCCGTCGAACGACATGAACAGCTCTCCTTCTGTGAGTGAGGCCTCCGTCTCGAGGCATGCGTCTGCGAGGCGTGCGTGCCGCGGGTCAGCCGGTGCGCCGGTCGCGGCCGACGAGGATCACCAGCGCGTGCGGGCCGAGGTGGTAACGGCCCGGATGGTGCAGCTCGCGCTCGCCGCCGACCTCGGCGAGACCGTGCGGGGCGGCGAGAGAGGTGTCGGCGAACAGATGCCACGCCTGTCCCTCGGGCAGGCCGGGCAGCTCCAGGTCGTGCGACTCCCAGTGGGCGTTCACCGCGATGTAGACGTGGTCGTCGGCGACGGTGCCGCCCTTGGCGTGCCGGCCGCACCGCATCAGCCCGAGCACCCTGCTGTGCGTGGACCAGTCCGGGTGCCAGGCCCGTACCCCGTGCCAGCTGATGTCGGGGTATCCACTGCCGACCCGGTCGGAGCCGACCGGGTGGTCGGCGGAGCGCAGGACCGGGTGGACGTGCCGGAAGGCGATCAGGCGCCGGGAGAACTCCAGCAGTTCGGCGTTGGCCTCGACGAGCCCCCAGTCGAACCAGGAGAGCTCGTTGTCCTGGCAGTAGCCGTTGTTGTTGCCGAGCTGGGTGCGCCCGACCTCGTCCCCGGCCAGGACCATCGGAACGCCCTGGCTGGTGAGGAGGATGCCCAGCAGGTTCTTCATCTGGCGCGTCCTGAGGTCCCGGACGTGCGCCGAGGCGCTGGGCCCCTCCTCGCCGCAGTTCCAGCTGTGGTTGTCGTTGCCGCCGTCGCGGTTGTCCTCGCCGTTGGCCTCGTTGTGCTTGTCGTTGTACGACACCAGGTCGTTGAGGGTGAATCCGTCGTGCGCGGTGATGAAGTTGACCGACGCCGAGGAGGTGCGGCCCCGGTACAGGTCGGGGGAGCCGGCCATCCGGGTGGCCAGCTCGCCGACCAGACCCGGCTCGCCCTTGACGAAGCGGCGCACGGTGTCCCGGTACTTGCCGTTCCACTCCGACCAGCGGCCGTAGTTCGGGAACGCGCCCACCTGGTAGAGGCCGGCCGCGTCCCAGGCCTCGGCGATCAGCTTGGTGTGGCGCAGGATCGGGTCGTGGGCCAGCTGCTCCAGCAGGGGCGGATTGGGCAGCGGGGTGCCGTCGGGCGCCCGGTCGAGGATGGCCGCGAGATCGAAGCGGAAGCCGTCGATGTGGTACTCGGCCACCCAGTAGCGCAAACAGGACAGCACGAAGTCGCGCACCACGGGGTGGTTGCAGTTGACGGTGTTGCCGGTCCCGCTGAAGTTGTAGTACTCGCCCCGCGGCGTGAGCATGTAGTACGTGGCGTTGTCCAGGCCGCGGAACGAGATGGTCGGGCCGTGCTCGTTGCCCTCGGCGGTGTGGTTGAACACCACGTCGAGCATGACCTCGATGCCGGCCCGGTGCAGCTCCCTGACGAGGGTCTTGAACTCGTCGGCCTGCATCCCGAACCGGCCCGTGGCCGCGTACCCGGCCTTGGGCGCGAAGAACGAAACGGTGTTGTAGCCCCAGTAGTTGTGGAGCCGTCCGCCGGTGGCCGGGTCGGTGCGCGGGTTGTCCAGCTCGTCGAACTCGAACACCGGCAGCAGCTCCACGCAGTTGACGCCGAGGTCCGTCAGGTAGGGGATCTTCTCCCGCAGACCGGCGTAGGTGCCCGGGGCGCTCACCCCGGACGAGGGGTGGCGGGTGAAGCCGCGGACGTGGGTCTCGTAGACGACCAGGTCCTCGGTGGGGATGTTGAGCGGAGTGTCGTCGCCCCAGTCGAAGTCGTCGTCGAGCACCTTCGCGCGGTAGGGGTAGACGTCGTGCCAGTCCGGCTCCCGCCCCCACACGTCCCGGCCGGAGACCAGCCGGGCGTAGGGGTCGCTGAGCACCTTGCCCGGGTCGAACCGGTCGCCGGCCTCCGGGTCGAAGGGGCCGTCGGCGCGGAAGCCGTACTCCAGGTTCTCCGCGTCCAGGTCGAAGACCGTCATCGCGTACACGCTGCCGATGCGGAACTCCGGCGGGAACTCCAGTTCGGCGACGGGCCGGCGGGCGCCCCGCTCGAAGAGGACCAGCCGCATCGCGGTGGCCCGGTCGGAGTAGACCGAGAAGTTGATCCCCCCCGGTACCGGATGGGCGCCGTACGGGAAGGGCCGTCCGGCCCGGACCCGGTAGCCGCCGATCCGGCGGGTGGGGAACGCGTCGACGCGCTCACGTGTCTCCTGGACGGTCATCGGCCCGTGTGTTCCCGTGCGGCGTCCAGGTCTTCCTCGATCTGGAAGAAGTCCAGGAACCCGGTGGCGGACATCACGAACCGGACCTCCTCCGACAGGCCCACCAGGATCACCGCGGTCTGCAGCTGCTGGGCCCTGCGGTGCACGATCAGCAGGGTGCGCAGGCCCGCGCTGGAGACGTAGCTGACCCCGCTGAGGTCGATCAGCAGCCGGCTGCCCTGCCCGACGAACGGCAGCAGCTGGGCCTGGAGCCCGCCGGACGTGGTGGAGTTGATCTCTCCTTCGAGGACGACCACCGCGGTGTCGCCCTCGGTACGGGAGCTGAGCTTGACGGTCATGCCGCCACCTCCGCCCGGGCCACCGGGGCCAGCCGGACCTTGACCTTGACCCGCCCGGACGTCTCGGGCAGGTGCACGAGCAGGCCCTCGGCGTCGAAGGCGCTGTGCGGCTCGCCGTCGATCTCGACGGACTCGATGCGTACGGATCCGCGCGGCAGCAGGTCCGGCGCCACACGCAGCACCCGGCCCTCGACCAGCGCGGGGTCGGGCTTGAACCAGAAGTCCATGGCGCTGCCCCCCAGCAGCAGGTTGTTGTAGACGGCCGCGAGGTAGCACAGCTCTGCCGAGTGGTACATCGACATCGAGTGGCTGCCCTTGAGCCGCTCGACCCCGAGCAGATACGGCAGCCCGTTCGCGAGCACGTTGAAGTAGACGGCGCCCTCGTCGTGGTCGAGGAAGAAGGCGTTGTAGAAGGCCTGGGCGTCCCGGGCCTCGCTCTGGAAGTCCGCGCGGTGCGTGGTGCCGTGCAGGATGAGGTAGGCGAGGATCGCCTGCTCCTGCTGCCACCACGCCTTGCGGTCGTGCCAGGTGAACCGGTGCCGGTCCTCGCCGGCCACCCGGATCCGCTCCACCACGTCGTACCAGCCGCCGCGCTGCCGGTCCGCGCCCCACTCGGGCATGGTCTCGCCGAGGGCGGTGGCCAGCTCCAGATAGCTCTGCTTGGGACGCAGCGAGTGCATCCGCAGCAGGTTCCAGGCGATCTTGAGGTTGTGGCCGACGACCGCGCGGTTCTGCTGCCAGCCGTGCGTGGTGTCGTGGGACCAGTCCTTGTGGAACCGTTCCTGCACGAAGGGGCTGTGCTCGGGGTCGGGGAAGCGGCCGACGATGGTGTCGAAGGTGTACTCCAGCATGTCGGCGTAGGTCTTCTCGCCGGTGGCCAGGTACAGGTTGATCAGGTAGGCCGGTGCGTGGTCGCCGACGGAGTTCCAGTTCTTGCGGGCCCGGTTGGGGCCGAGCGACTCGTGCTCCGGGCTGAGCAGGATCGGGTCGATGTGCGAGAAGTAGCCACCGTGCTCCGGGTCCAGGTAGAACCGGTCGAAGAGCCGGATGGTGGCGTCCGCGTCGGCCTTGATGCGCGGGTCGCCGGTGATCCGGTAGGTCTGGATCGGGCCGGCCAGCGCGTAGATCTGCTCGTAGGCGGGCAGCGCGTCGTAGTCGTCGGAGAACTCCGAGGTGAAGAGCTTGGTCTCGATGTCGCCGTCGACCTTGAGGCCGTGGTACCAGTACACGACGTTCTCGTCGGCGTCCACGAACCGCATGTGCTCGCGCAGGTACTCGGTGCCCCGCTCGGCGATCTCCAGGTACTCGTCGTCGCCGGTCAGCAGGAACGCGGAGGCCATGCCGTAGACCAGCCGGGAGATGGTGTCCGTCTCCTGGACGTGGCTCGCGGTCTTGTCACCGCTGAGCCGGATCTCGGTGCGGTAGCGCGAGAAGTCGGCCGGCCCGTCGCCGAACTGGGCCCGGCGGTAGAAGCCGGCTATCTCACGGATCTGCCGGATCCACCAGCCGGCCTCCTCGAACCGGTGGTCGTCCGTCTGCCGGCCGGTGAAGATCAGCCGCTTGGCCTCGAACCGCAGCCCGTCCGCCTGCGGGTAGAAGATGCCGTACGCCAGGACGTAGCGGCCCTCCTCCAGCAGTGAGTCGATGTGGCCGGAGGCGTCCTGGTAGGGCTCCCCGAGGTTGTGCAGCAGCTCCGCGCCGGGCCCGCCGTCCAGCGAGACGTCGAAGTGGCGGCCGTCCGCGGTGACGAGGGTGAAGACGCGCGCCTCGCGGTCGAATCCGGCCACCCGGCCCGCGATGGTGTCGGAGAACGTGAAGTTGACGGTGTCGGACATGGTCACACCCTTCGCATTATGATTTTGAATTCGTCCGGGACTGATGAACCATCGAATCTCCCGTTCTTGACATTTCGCGAACGTGTCACATCTTCAGCGGACCCGTATCTCACCGACAAAGAGCGGTCGCGGACTTCCTGAACTTTCAATTCTGCTGCTGGATTTCTTCGGTCAGCCGGCGTACGGCGAGCAGCGGGATGGGCAGCCATTCGGGCCGGTTGTGGGCCTCGTACACCGCCTCGTAGACGGCCTTGTCCGCCTCGAAGGAACGCACCAGCAGCGGTTCGCGGCGCGGGTCCTGGCCGCCCCCGGCGGCATAACCGGCGCAGTACGCCTGCCGGTTGTGCACCGCCCAGGCCGTGGCCCGGCGGGCCAGCCGGGCCGCGTGCGGATCGCCGGACGGCGTCTCGGCCGGCGGGCGGTCCAGCACCTCGGTCAGGGCGTGGTGGGCCGCGTAGTCGAAGGAGCGCAGCATCGCGGCGACATCGCGCAGGGCCGGCTGCGGCCGGCGGCGTTCCTGCGGCGAGTGTCCGGGTTCGCCCTCGAAGTCGATGAGCACCCAGCCCTGTTCGGTGCGCAGCACCTGCCCCAGGTGCAGATCGCCGTGGATCCGCTGGACCAGCGGCGTCCGGCCGCCCAGGACGCTGCCCCGCAGCTCCTCGTGCAGCTCCCACAACCCGGCCGTGTACGGGGACAGCTGGGGCACGGACCGCAGTCCCTCCGCCAGGCGCTCGCCCAGCAGGTCGAGCAGGGCCGCGCTCTCCGGCCCGGTGAGCGGCCGGCTGCCGAGCTGCTCGGCGAGGGCGGTGTGCACCCGGGCGGTGGCCAGGCCCAGCGCGTACGACTCCTCGGCGAAGCCGCCGAGCGGCGCCTCGGTGCCGCGCCCGGCCGCCAGGCACACGCGGGCCTGGGCGGTGGCCGCCGCCCAGCCGTCCCCGCGCGAGCGCACGAACTCCTGCACGATGCCGAGCGTGAAGGCGCCCACCGGGGACTCGCCCGTGGTCCGCACCTGGGCCAGCGGCGCCGCGCTCGGCACCGAGCCGGCCCGCTGCAGCGCGCCGAGCAGCTCCAGCTCCGGGCTGGTCCCGGGCACGGGCCGGCGCAGCACCTTGAACATCGCCCGGTCGGCGAAGGCCACCGAGGTGTTGGACTGCTCCGCCGTGCTCGCCACTCCGGGCACCCCGAAGGGCAGCTCGCTGCCGGGCAGGCGCTCGAAGCGCACCGGCCCCTGCTCGTCGGCGTCGAAGCGCTCCAGCAGCCTGGTCATCAACTCCGGGTCCTGCGTGCCCTCGTACAGCGTCAGGACCGGCCCGCCAGGTGCGGTCGAGCGGCCGATCACCGCCTCGGACGGCACCGGGGCCGGCCCCCGGCGCATCCCGATCAACGCCTGGTACGGGCCGTCGGCGCCGGTGTCGAACACCGCGACCAGGAGCCCCGGATCGCCCGGCAGCACCCGCTCCAGGAGCCGGGTGGTGACGGCAGGCGTCCCGGTGTCCTTGCCCGCGAACCAGCGCCGGCCGGGCAGCCACGCCGCGAGCAGCCCGTCCAGCACCGCACGCACCCGCTCCAGCTCCGTGTCCACAAGAACGCTCATCCGCCCCACACCCCCACCCGCACCCGGCACACCCGCATCCCCACCGGCAACGGCCGGCCCGCGACACCCACACCCACGGTTCGGCAGCCGCGCGGCAACCGGCCGACTCCGGCACCCACACCCACGAACCGGCACCCGCACGGCAACCGGCAGGTTCCGGCGCGCACCCGCTTCCACTCCGCGTCCACAGGAACGCTCATGCGGCCCGCACCCCCACCCGCTCGCGCGACACCCGCATCCCCACCGGCAACGGCCGGCCCGCGACACCCACACCCACGGTTCGGCAGCCGCGCGGCAACCTGCCGACTCCGGCACCCACACCCACGAACCGGCACCCGCACGGCAACCGGCAGGTTCCGGCGCGCACCCGCTTCCACTCCGCGTCCACAGGAACGCTC
>NZ_JBWKFN010000041.1:0-9084 GCF_056434245.1 Streptomyces sp. NPDC044064 | reverse complement strand
ACCTCATGCGGCCCGCACCCCCACCCGCTCGTGCGGCACCGGCATCCGTACCGGCGGCGGCCAGGACTCGGCGCCAGGTGCCGTGGACAGGACCGTGGCCGCGTGGGCCAGCGACACCATCGTCATGTGGTGGTGCCAGCCGCGGAACGAACGGCCCTCGAAGTCCCGGATGCCGAGCCCCTCGCTGACCTCCGTCAGATCGCGCGTGACCCGGCCCGCGAGCATGGCGGTGCGGTAGACCGTGCCGAGCTGGGACTGCGGCAGGTTCGACAGCCAGTACTCGCTGGGGGTGCGCCGCCCCGGATCCCGCCAGGCGCCGACCAGGATGAGTTCCTGCTGGTCGGCGGGGACCGGCCGGGGGGCGTCGGGGCCCGTCCGGCGCAGCAGGACCCGGGCGGCGCCGACCGACGTCGCCCGCAGGGCGTCCGCCTCGTGGTCGTACCACTCCACCGGCAGACACTGCCGGCTCAGCTCCGGGACCAGGGCGAGCGGCGAACCGGGCGGGCACGGCGTGCCCGTCGCCTCGGACACCGGCTCCGGCAGTCCCGGGCGCGGCGCGGGCCGCAGCGCCCGCAGCGCCAGTCCGCGGGCCGCGGGGTCGATCCGCACGACGAAGGGCATACGGCGCTCCAGCAGCACCGAGCAGATGCCGTACGTGTCGCTCTCCCGCAGGTCCATCACCACCGGCCGGTGCGGCAGACCCCAGTCCCCGGCCATCGCGGACACGGCCTCCACCGCGCACTGCTCGGGCGGGCAGGAGCCGACGTCCTCCGGGATACAGGCCCGGCGCCGCAGCGCCGCCTCGCCCGCCCAGCTCTCCGGCAGGGCGAGCCGCCAGTCCACCGGACACGACGCCCGGTCGGCGGCCAGCCACACCCCTATCGCCTGCTGGCAGTTGACGACCCGTCCGAACTCCGAGACCCACCGCCGCTCCACGCCCACGGAGTGCTGCCCCACCTTGGCGATCACCAGGGGTTGGACCACCCAGGCGCGCGGCTCCAGCCGCAGCAGCAGGTCCGCCAGCTCCCGGCGGACCGGTTCGGCGGCCCACGGGGACTTGGTGATGAACTGGTAGAGGCTCTGCTCCACTCCGCCGCCGGCACCGTCGGCGATCGCCCGCATCGTCTTCCTCCCGGAAACCGAAAGCAGGCCTCTCACATAAAGCTCGCCCCAACGCCTCTGGTCACTGCGCGGAATTGATCTGAACGTGCGGGAAATGATCTCGGAGACCACGTTCTCGGAAATCTCGGCGGACTCCACGACTTGACGTTCGCCGGGCATGACTCAGCCCTCTCTGGAATACGTGAGGTTCTTCGCCCGGGGCCGGCGCCGCGGACGCGGTGTGCGTCCGCCGGGGCGCCGGCCCCGGCAGGGGCCCGTCGGCCGGGGGAACCGACGGGCGTGGGGACGGGGCGGGCGGTCGGGGGTGGGCCCGCCACGTCGTCCGTACGGCCCGGAACCGGGGCCGTGGCGCTACGGGCGCAGGGCCAGCAAGGGGTCCGGGGTCAGCCTGCGGAACAGCGGTTCCCAGTCGGTGGGCGCCGCGCCCGGCTCGTTGTAGACCTCGAACGTGCGGCCCGCGGCCGCCGCGGAGCCGAGCGCCCGGACACAGGCCTCGGCGACCGAGGCGCGCGAGACCCAGCCGTCGCCGCGGTCGTCCTGCTCCAGCCGGACACCCGCACCCGCGCCGCCGTCGTCGGTCAGCCAGCCGGGCCGCACCACCGTGTAGGCGAAGCCCGAGTCCCGTACCGCGTCCTCGCCGCGCAGCCGCCAGTCCAGCAGCCGCCCGTAGGCGTTCATCGGGTGCTCGCGCCGGGTCACGAAGATCTGGCTCACCAGCACGAACCGGGGCCGCGGCGCGGACTCCGCAGCAGCCGCCAGCACGTTGAGCACGCCGCTGCAGACCGTGGTCTCCGGGCTGTCGGGACCGGAGTCGGCGGTACCCGGCTCCACGCTGAACACCACGGCGGCACAACCGCGCAGCGCGGGCCCCAGCGTGTCCGCGTACCGTACGTCCGCCTGCCACAGCTCGGTGCCGGGCGGCGGGGTCGCTCCTCGCTCCGGATGCCGGCTCACCACGCGGACTCGCTCGCCCGCCTCGGCCAGTCTCCTGGTCACGAGGGAGCCGAGCCGTCCCGCTCCGCCGATCACCGCTATGGGACCGTGCATGTGCATGATTCCCCCTATGTGTTGAGGCCTGTCGTCCCCGGCCGGGTCACACCCAGCGCAGGACGTCGTCGGCGCTCGTCAGCTCGGTCGCGGCGGGCACGCCGGTCAGCGTGGGCACCCTGAGCCGCGGATAGACGGTGACCCCGCGGAACCGGGACCCGGGACGCAGCACGGCCCCGTCGCCGATCGCTGTGTGCCCTTCGAGCCGGGTGGGCCGGCCACGCTCCGAATGGATCACCGCCATCGGTCCGACGTAGGACTCCGAGAGGTCGGCGTGGGCGCCGATCACCGCGGACTCGCCCACGGCGGAGTGGACGAGCGTGCTGCCCTCACGGATCTCGGCCCCGTCGCCGACGTCCGTGTGCTCCAGCCGCACGCCCGGCCCGATCTCGACGTCGTGACCGATGCGCACGCCGGGGCCGATCAGCACCGACCCCTCCTCGATCTTCTGGGCGAGGGTCGTGCCGGACAGGTCGTCCTTCGTCAGCAGGCTGCTCTCGTGGATCCAGCCCTGCGATCCGGCCTGCCCGGACCGCGCCATGAGCCGGTTCATCTGCTCGTACGCGCCGTCGAGCACGAGCCGCAGCGTGTGCAGATAGTCCTGTACGTTGCCCAGGTCGCCGAGCCTGCCGATGGCATGGGTGGCGACCGGGTGGTCGTGCCCGGCCAGCCAGGGCAGCAGGTCCCCGCCCCAGTCGAGCCTTTGGTGGGACTGCCGGAACAGCTCCGGCTCCCGGGCCAGCAGTCGCAGCCGGCCGCAGTCCACCAGGTACATCCCGGCGTTGGTGGGCAGTGTCGCCCGCTCGTCCGCGACCGCTTCCGGGAACAGCTCGCGCAGCCGGGCGGCGGCCGGCTTCTCGACGAAGCCCGTCACCAGCCCCCGTGCGTCGGTGCGCATCACGCCGTACTTGCCGGCGATCTCCCGCGCCGTCCGTTCCACCGCGGCCACCGTCACCACGGCGCCGCGCGCCTCGTGCGTGGCCCGCAGTTCCCGCAGGTCGAAGTCGAAGAGCGAGTCGACCGGCAGCACCAGGGCCTGGCCCTGCAGGTCCCACTGTTCGAGGTTGTGGAGCGTGGCTCCGGCCGAGCCCACGTTGTACCGGTCGAGGCGCGAGCGGGAGTACCTGACGTCCACTCCGTGCCGCTCGCCGTGGCCCAGCAGCAGCTTGATCTGGTTACGGTTCTCCAGACCGTGGGCGACCACGTAGAAGCGGCGGATGCCCTGGTCCCGGCAGGCTTCGACGACCCATTCGACGAGCCGCCTTCCGACAAACGGAATAAGAGCCTTGCTGCGAATGTAGTCGGACGATTCAAGAGTGATGGGCTTCGCCCGCTCGCCCCTGCCGCCCGCGAGAATGATTCCTACGGTCTCCGGATTCCGACGAGGCACGTTCGCTTTCCCCCTATGAGTTCGTCGGACGTCCCCCGAGCCTTCGGTCAGCCCCATTCCGGGTCGTGATCGGGGATGTTGGCCGTCTGGACGAGCGGCTTGCCGTGCAGGGCCTGCTCGGCCGACTGGGCGCCGAGTCCGAGGAGGAGCATGAGGGCGAATATCGCGCTGAATCGCTTGGCGGTCGTTCCCATGGAATTCATGTGGATTCCCTCCCAGATGGCTGATAGGCGCTGTCGCCTCCGCCGCAAGAAGCATGCCGCAGCCAGCAGCCGGATTTCTTCGCTTGGTAGCCTCGTGATCGCGCATTGCGCATTTCTGAAGGGGGAACGAATGTGCAGGAAGTCGGACAATCTCTCCCATACCAATGTGATCAGGCTCTGCGACGAAGGTCTGGCCCGTTACCGGGAAGCGCTCTCAAAAGGTCCGATTGATGGCGATGTACCGGACTGCCTCGTCGAGTTGGGTCTCATGCGGCCCTTGGCCGAAAACCCGCTGATCATGGGCGTGGTGCCGCCCGACATCGCGGTGAGCGAGTTCTGCCGCCCCATCGAGCGCGCCATTCTCGTCCAGCAGCAGGCCGTGGCGGCCGTCCGCGAGGCGCTGAGCGCCGCCGAGGACGTCTACCGCGAGGAACAGGGCACCGCCTCCGCCGACATCCGTCTGCTGCACGGCGAGGACGTCATCAGCGCGGCGCTGCAGAAGTCGGCCGACGCCTGCCGCACGGAACTCCTGACCGCCCAGCCCGGCGGCGGCCGGGCCACCGCACTCCTCAGCAAGGCACTGCGCCGCACCCTGGAACTGTCCGAACGGGACATCCGCCAGCGGACGCTCTACCAGCACTCGGTACGCACCCATGGCCCCACGCTCGCCTACATCGAGCAGGTCACCGCGGTCGGCGTCGAGGTACGCACCCTCAACGAACTCTTCGACCGCCTGATCATCTTCGACCGCAGGACGGCCTTCATCCCCGACCCCCGGCACGACCTCAGGACCACGGCCCTGACCGTCGAACACCCGGCGATCGTCCACTACCTGGCCACGGTCTTCGACCACGCCTGGCAGCGGGCGGAACCCCTCAGCATCACCCAGGAGCAGGCGCGCCCCCCGCTGATGACCGACGAGACCCGGCGCACCGTCCTGCGCCTCATGATCGAGGGCCACACCGACGCGGCGATAGCCAAGCGCCTGGGCATCAGCGCCCGCACCGTCTCCACCCACATAGGCCGAGCGTCGGAGGTCCTCAACAGCAAGAGCAGGGCCCAACTGGCCTACGCCCTGGCCCAGTCCCGCCTGCTTGAGGACATGGACGGCTGACCGACCCCCTCCCCGTCCCCACACAGACCCGCGGCCGCCGACGCCCGCTCCGCCCCACGGGGGGGGCCGAGGCCAAGCCGAGGCACCCGCTACGCCGCGGCAGCGGCCAGCACCTGCTCCACGTCCGCGCGCCCGGCCCGCAGGGGCGCCGGCACGCCCAGCACCGCGTCCCCCGGCAACCGCGACCGCAGCGCCTCCAGCACCGGCTCCAGCAGCCGGGGCGCCGCGGTCACCACCGACTTCCCCGTCCACGTGGCGAGTTCCACGGCCGCGGCGGACAGCCGGACATCGTCCAGATAGACGAGGTGTGCGTGCCCGAGTCCGGGCGCGGCCGCACGCGCGGCGAGCGCCAGCCGGGTGCCGTCCTCACCGACGGAGATCAACCGCGCCGTGGCCGGCGAGGGCTCGCTCGGTTCCCAGGACAGATCGGTCCCCTGCCCCTCCCCGAGCACCAGACAGTGCGGCAGCGAGGACCGCGCGGCGTGCCGGACCACCGCCCGTGTCTCCTCCTCCCCGCAGGGCATCGCGAGCGGTACACCGGACATCCGCCACACTTCGTCGTACCCGTCGGGAAAGCCCTCGGGCGACATCACCACCGTCGCCCCGGCCTCCAGGCAGTCGCGCCACAACGACCGGGGCGCCACCGACCGCCCCTCCGCCGGGCCCGGCGTGACGGCCACGAACGGCTTGAACCCGGCCGCCCGCAGGCCCGTCACCATCTGGGTCAGCACCGTGCCCACGTTCGGCAGCGAGAAGAAGCGGTCCGGGTGGGCCGCCTCGAACGGATGGTCCTTCTTGCGGGCCAGCGTCTCCAGACAGACCACCCGGCGGTCCCGCCCGGCGACCTCGGTGAGTTCACTGCGAAAGGCGTCCCGCCCGGACAGGGTCACCACGGCACCACTTTCCCCCGTCGTCGGACCCCGGCGATCGCTCCCCGCTCCACCGTGCCCGCGTCCAACTGCTCCCTGAGCGACCGACACCGGAGCGGAAGAACCCCACCCCCGCGGTCACGGGGCCGCCTCCCGCGCGGCACCGCCACCCGCCCCGGCGGCCGGCAGGCCAACCGCGGAGCCGGTCCGGACCGCGCCCTCGGCGGTCATCACCCGGACACCCGGCCCGGTCGGTCGCGACCGTCGCCGCTGTCCGCGACGCGGATCTCCAGCAGCAGGTGCTCGACGGCGTCGGCGCCGTACTCCTGCTCCACCAGCTCCACGGACCGCACCACGTGCAGTTCCCGGCCCAACTCCCGTGCTATCTCGTGCAGTTCCCCGCGGGCACCGCGGCTGCTGAAGTGCAGCAGCGCCCGGCCGCCCGGGGCGAGCATCCGCGGGGCCTCGGCCAGATAGCGCCGGTGCGTACGGTAGCCCGGATCGACATAGGCACGCTCGTGCATGGACCGGTAGGTGTAGTCCTCGGGCGCGCGTACGTAGTTGGAACTCCAGAAGACCATGTCGAAACGTTCCTGCTGAAGTGCGGAGAACAGATCGCTCCGCACGGCCCGCACCCGGTCCCCCACTCCGTGCCGCACGGCGTTGAGCGCCGCGTTCTCGACCGCCCGGGGGTTCACGTCGGCGGCGACCACCCGCTCGCACCCGGCGAGCGCGCTGCGCACGGCGACGACCCCGGTCCCGCAGCCGATCTCCAGGAACGAGCCCGACCGGTCGCCCGGACCCGCCTCGGCGAGCCCCAGCAGATCGAGCGCCACCGCGGTCGACGGCGAGAAGACCGGAGCAAACACTTCGTCAAGAAGATTCCATCGCAAGCCCAACAGCTCGAACTCGGCCGGTCGGTCCGGACGCGTCAGCGACAACCTGCTGCGCTCCAGCGACCGTACGAAACTCTGCGTTCCCGACATGTCCCTGTCCCCCCGCCGGACGCTCCGTGACCGCGGCGTCGTCCGCTTCCCGGAGCGCTGTCAGGGCTTATTGTCGGGTTACCGAACACGACGGGGGAATGTGCAGCGATAACCGCTGCACACCGGCCGGGCGGTGCTCCGGTCACCGTGCGGCAGGCTCTGGCATGTGGTTTCGGCCAAAGGTCGCCTCAAGGGTACTGGTTCAAGCCATCGTTGACGCCTGTCGTGCACGCAATCTAGGTTCGCGAAGGCTCGGCAGAGCCACGCGCCGCAGGCGCCGCAGATCAACTGGGGGTGAGGTCTATGCGGCACACGGACGACTTCGTACAGGACGAACTACTCAGACTTCTCGAACTGCTCGCCACCGAGGCCCCGCCCCACCGCTTCGAACCGCCCCCCGACTCCGGCGAACCGGTGCCGGCCGAGTCCCTGGCCCTCCTCGACCGCGCGCGGTCCCTGGCGCTGGACATCCACGGCCTGTTCGCCCGCCGCCAGCAGCGCGAGGCCGCCCTCGCGGCACTCGTGGACACCGCACGGGAACTGACCCTCCCGTACGAGGTCGACGCGCTGCTGCAGGTGATCACCCGCCGGGCCCGGCTGCTCCTCAACTTCGACATGTCGTGGATCACCCTCAGGGACCCCGTCGACGGCCGCTCCTACGTACGCATATCCGACGGCCACGCCTCCACCATGACCCCGGGGTTCGTGGTCCCGGCCCAGGGCGGCGTCGGCAACGCGGCGTTCGACCGCTCCGCGCCCTTCTGGACCGCCGACTACCTCACCGACGACCGCTTCCCGCACTCCACGCCGACCGACGAGGTGGTCACCGCGGAAGGCCTGCACGGTCTGATGGCGGTGCCCCTGAAGGAGGGCAGCGACACCTTCGGCGCTCTCTACGGCGCCGACCGCTCGGTGCGCCACCTCACACCCGACGAGATCACGCTGATGTCCTCGCTGGGCGACCTCGCCTCGCTGGCCATCAAGAAGGCCCGGCTGCTCGCCCACACCCGGTCCGAACTCAGCGAACTGGAACTCGACGTGTCCCGCGCGCTGGACTCCTCCACCACGGAGCGTCTGGTCAGCGGCGTCCACACCCGGCTCATCGACATGGTGCTGAGCGGCCATGGGCTGAACGAGGTGGCAGCCCGCGCCGCGGCCGAACTCGGCGGAGCCCTGATGGTGCGCGACGCCACCGGCCGGACCCTCGCGGTCACCGAGGGCTTCCCTGACTTCGACGAGGCGGAACTCTTCCAGCGGACCCTGGACGCCCACACCGAGCTCGCCCCGATCCGCTCGGCGGACGGCCTGTGGCTGTGTCCGGCCACCGCGGGACGCGAGGTGCTCGGCACCCTGATCCTGGCCGCGGACGGCCCGGCCATCGACTACCAGCTCCGGCTGCTGCGGGCCACGGCCCAGTCCACCGCGGTCCTGCTGCGCATCCAGACCGGTGCCGAGACGTCCCCCGACGGGGGCCGCAGCCGGCTGCTCCAGGACCTGATCGGCGACTCGCCCCGCGCGCCCGAACAGCTCGCGGTGCACGCCCGGCGCCTCGGCGTCGCCCTCGACGACCCGCACGTGGTACTGATCGCGCGGCCGGACGGCGGGGCCAGCGGCCGAGCCCTGGTCTGGGCCTCGTCGTACGCCCACCGCATGGCGGGACTGCAGACCATCGCGGACGACTGCCTGGTGCTGCTGGTCCCGGGCATGGACTCGGGGGACGCGGGGCGGGCGGTCACCGCCGAGCTGTCCACGGTGACCGGCCGCCGGGTGACGGTCGGCTCGGCCGGGCCGGTCGCGCATCCGGGCTCGGTCCACGGCACCTACCAGGAGGCCAGGCGCTGTCTGGAGGCGCTGACCGCACTCGGCACCGACGGGGGCAGCGCCTCGGCACAGGAACTGGGCTTCCTCGGGCTGCTGCTCGCGGACAGCCCCGACATCACGGCCTTCGTACAGACCACGATCGGCCCGGTGATCACCTACGACAGCCGGCACTGCACGGATCTGGTCCACACCCTGGAAGCCTGGTTCGCGTCCGGCGGCAGCCCCCGCCGGGCCGCCGAGGCCCTCCATGTGCACCCCAACACCGTCTCCCGGCGCCTGGAACGGATCACCGACCTGCTGGGCTCCACCTGGCAGGAACCCATGCGGGCGCTGGAGGTGCAGCTCGCCCTGCGGCTGCAGCGCACCCGGCACGCGATCCGCTCCCCCCTGTCCACCTGCTGACAGCGAAACGGCTGCGGGGGGGGGGGGGGGGGGGGGGGGGGGGGGGGGGGGGGGGGGGGGGGGGGGGGGGGGGGGGGGGGGGTGTTCGTGGGGTTTCTTTTTCCCCCTTTTTTTGTTTGTGTGGGGGGGC
>NZ_JBWKFN010000040.1:0-85798 GCF_056434245.1 Streptomyces sp. NPDC044064 | reverse complement strand
CCCCGAAAAAAAGACGCTCCGCCGCCCCCCCCCCCCCCCCCCCCCCCCCCCCCCCCCCCCCCCCCCCCCCCCCGCTGCAGTTTGTGGCGACATTTCGACGTATGGGAGCGATCCCAGGTGGCTGAAACCGACCGGTTGACCGCCTCGCCTCAGCCCCTCCCGAGCGCCCGCTCCAACTCGATCTCGATCACCACCCGGGAGGGGTTCTCCCCGGGCTCCCGGTGGTACCGCTCGGCGTACCGCCGCTCCGCCTCGGCCACCCGCTCCGGCTCGGAGCGCACGTGTGCCCGGCCCTCCAGCGTGGCCCAGCGCCGGCCGTCCACCTGGCACACGGCGACCCCGGCGCCCTCGGCCCCGGCCGCCAGGACGTGGGACACCTTCGCGCTCGTCTTGTTCGTGATCACCCTGGCCAGCCGTGCCCCGGGGTCGTAGGTCACCCCGACCGGCACCACGTGCGGGCTGCCGTCGGGGCGCAGCGTGGTCAGGGTGCACAGGTGCCGTTCCCGCCAGAAGGCGAGGTACGGCTCGTCCGGCGCGGCCGGGTCCTGGGAGTAGGTGGGCATGGGGCGAAACCTAATTGCAGGAAGCTGCAATCCCCAAGGAGCCACAGCCGTCGCACCTTGAGTGGAATAGACTCAACTTTGTGTACGCTGGTTAAGTCAGCAGTGGGAGAGTGACAGCGGAGACACGGCCTGCGAGCCGACGCCGAGGAGGAGAACGCGAACGTGGACGCCGAGCTGACCAACAGGAGCCGGGACGCGATCAACGCGGCCAGTAACCGGGCCGTGACCGAGGGGCACCCGGACCTCATGCCCGCCCACCTGCTCCTCGCGCTGCTCGCGGGGCAGGAGAACGAGAACATCACCGACCTGCTGGCCGCCGTGGAGGCCGACCAGGCAGCGGTACGCTCCGGGGCCGAGCGGGTGCTCGCCTCGCTGCCCAGCGTGACCGGCTCCACCGTGGCGCCCCCGCAGCCGGGCCGTGAGCTGCTCGCGGTCCTCGCGGACGCCGCCGAGCGGGCGAAGGCACTGGGTGACGAGTACCTGTCCACCGAGCACCTGCTGATGGGCATCGCCGCGAAGGGCGGCGCGGCCGGCGAGGTGCTCCAGGGGCAGGGAGCCGATGCGAAGAAGCTGCAGGAGGCCTTCCAGAAGGCCAGGGGAGGACGCCGCGTGACCACCGCCGACCCCGAGGGCCAGTACAAGGCCCTGGAGAAGTTCGGCACCGACTTCACCGCCGCCGCCCGTGAGGGCCGGCTCGACCCGGTCATCGGGCGGGACCAGGAGATCCGCCGGGTCGTGCAGGTGCTGTCGCGTCGTACGAAGAACAACCCCGTCCTCATCGGCGAGCCCGGTGTCGGCAAGACCGCCGTGGTGGAGGGCCTCGCCCAGCGGATCGTGAAGGGGGACGTCCCCGAGTCGCTGAAGGACAAGCGGCTGGTCTCCCTCGACCTCGGCGCGATGGTGGCCGGCGCCAAGTACCGCGGTGAGTTCGAGGAGCGGCTGAAGTCCGTGCTCGCCGAGATCAAGGACTCCGACGGTCAGATCATCACGTTCATCGACGAGCTGCACACCGTCGTGGGCGCCGGCGCGGGCGGCGACTCCGCCATGGACGCGGGCAACATGCTCAAGCCGATGCTGGCCCGCGGCGAGCTGCGCATGGTCGGCGCGACCACCCTCGACGAGTACCGGGAGCGGATCGAGAAGGACCCCGCCCTGGAGCGCCGCTTCCAGCAGGTGCTGGTGGCGGAGCCGAGCGTCGAGGACACCATCGCCATCCTCCGCGGCCTGAAGGGCCGGTACGAGGCTCACCACAAGGTGCAGATCGCGGACAGCGCGCTGGTGGCCGCGGCCACTCTCTCCGACCGCTACATCACCTCCCGCTTCCTCCCCGACAAGGCCATCGACCTGGTCGACGAGGCGGCCTCCCGGCTGCGCATGGAGATCGACTCGTCGCCCGTCGAGATCGACGAACTCCAGCGCTCCGTCGACCGGTTGAGGATGGAGGAGCTGGCGATCGCCAAGGAGACCGACCCGGCCTCCCGCGAACGCCTGGAGAAGCTGCGCCGCGACCTCGCCGACAAGGAGGAGGAGCTGCGCGGTCTCACCGCCCGCTGGGAGAAGGAGAAGCAGTCCCTCAACCGGGTCGGTGAGCTGAAGGAGCGCCTCGACGACCTGCGCGGCCAGGCCGAACGCGCCCAGCGCGACGGCGACTTCGACACCGCGGCCAAGCTGCTGTACGGCGAGATCCCGCAGTTGGAGAAGGAGCTGGAGGAGGCCTCGGAGGCCGAGGAGGAGGTCGTCAAGGGCACGATGGTCAAGGAGGAGGTCGGCTCCGACGACATCGCCGACGTCGTCGCCGCCTGGACCGGTATCCCGGCCGGCCGCCTGCTGGAGGGCGAGACGCAGAAGCTGCTGCGCATGGAGGACGAGCTGGGCAAGCGCCTCATCGGCCAGACCGAGGCCGTCCGGGCCGTGTCGGACGCGGTACGGCGCGCCCGCGCCGGCATCGCCGACCCCGACAGGCCCACCGGTTCCTTCCTCTTCCTCGGCCCGACCGGCGTCGGCAAGACCGAACTGGCCAAGGCACTGGCCGACTTCCTCTTCGACGACGAGCGGGCCATGGTCCGCATCGACATGTCGGAGTACGGCGAGAAGCACAGCGTGGCCCGCCTGGTCGGCGCGCCCCCCGGATACATCGGCTACGAGGAGGGCGGCCAGCTCACCGAGGCCGTCCGCCGCCGCCCCTACACCGTCGTGCTGCTGGACGAGGTGGAGAAGGCCCACCCCGAGGTCTTCGACGTCCTCCTGCAGGTGCTGGACGACGGCCGCCTGACGGACGGACAGGGCCGCACGGTCGACTTCCGCAACACCATCCTGGTGCTCACCTCCAACCTGGGCAGCCAGTACCTGGTCGACCCGGTGCTCGGCGAGGCGGAGAAGAAGGAGCAGGTCCTGGAGGCCGTACGCACCTCCTTCAAGCCGGAGTTCCTCAACCGGCTCGACGACCTGGTGGTCTTCTCGGCCCTGGACAAGGACGAGCTGGCCCGGATCGCCCGGCTGCAGATCGACCGCCTGGCCAAGCGGCTGGCCGAACGCCGGCTCACCCTGGACGTCACCCCGGAGGCGCTGGCCTGGCTGGCGGACGAGGGCAACGACCCGGCTTACGGCGCCCGCCCGCTGCGCCGTCTCGTCCAGACCGCCATCGGCGACCGCCTCGCCAGGGAGATCCTCTCCGGCGAGGTCAAGGACGGCGACACGGTCCGCGTGGACCGCTTCGGCGAGGGGCTGATCGTGGGACCGCCGACAGGCAAGACGCTGTAGGACGCGTCGGAGTGCTGCCCCTTCCTCCGCTCACCTTCCGGTGACCGCAGGAAGGGGCCGTCGTCTCTCGGCGGTCGGTTCAGACGCTGCTCATGGCGACGTACAGCGTCCAGAAGAACCAGATCGAGAACCCCAGGCAACCCAGCCACAGGGCCCACAGCACCCATCGCGCCGGTCCCGGTATGTGCATGACCGCATCATGGCGCACAGCGGTCGGCGGGCGGGCGTCACACGGTGAACGCGGAGAAGGTCACCCGCGCCGTGTCCGGGCCCTCGTAGGTCACGTTCACGACGACCGCGTTCGCATCGACGCCGGCCGGGGGCCCGTGCTCCTCGGAGTCCAGGTTCAGACACAGGTCCGCCCCGTCGTCGCAGTACTCCGTGCCGGGCGCAGGCCCCTTCGGGTAGGCGTCCTTCAGCCAGTCGCGCACGTCCGCCCGAGGCATCCGGAAGTCGGCCCGGTAGTCGGTGTCCATCCAGGCCCGCACGGTGCACTCGGTGTCGTACGCCCCCTTCGGCAGTTTCGCCCCGCCGAAGTCCAGCGCCTCGGCGCACGGCACCTTCTCCGGGCCCCCGCCCAGCGGATAGTCCGAGGTCATGAACCTGATCACCAGCGCGATCACCCCGGCCAGCAGCAGCGCCGGCACTGTCATGATCGCTGCGAACAGCCCCCACCTGATCCGGCCCCGCCCGGCCCGCGCACCCGCCGTACCGCCCCGCACGTCCACCCTCGTGCCCCCGTCCGCCCACTGGAACGTCATCGACCCGGCCGGATCATGTCAGCCGATTGCCGACAGGCCCGTCGGGGCTCGTGACTGGCCTCGTGGCAGTCGGACTCTTTGGGATCTGTGGCAGGCCCATGTATGTGCGGCACCAGAAGAACCGCCTGGCTGATGGTACGACGAAGGTACTCACCTACTACCAGTGCCGGTCGATCTCCGAAATGAACCGTTGTGAGAACCCGTCGACTTGGCGGTCCGAGAGTCTCAACGAGACCTTGGGGCGGCGCTTTCTGGACAAGGCCGGCGATCTGACAGAGACCAAGCGGACCTATGCACCCGCAAAGGATCACACCGCGGCGATCGCCGAAGGCACTCACCAATCTCACCACCGAGGAAGGCGCGCGCCGATATTTCCTGGAGCTGCGGCAGGCCAAGGGGATGGGGCCGGGATTCTGGCCATCTCGGCGTTGATCCGTGACACGGGGTAAGCGCGTCGGCGGAGCAGGTTGCCGGTGATGGGTCCGGAGAGAGAGGGTGAGACGTACACGTCTGGTCTCAGCGATGGCCGGACGAGCCAGACGACCGCAGGAGTCTCCAAGTATGTCCATCGACCCGTCCTCGATTCCGAACTTCGGGGGCCAGCCCGAACCCCAGTCCCAGGGACCGGCCGGCCCCGTCGTCCCGGATCAGGACCTCGTGAAGCAGCTCCTGGACCAGATGGAGCTGAAGTACGTCGTCGACGAGGAGGGAGACCTCGCGGCGCCGTGGGAGCTGTTCCGCACGTACTTCATGTTCCGTGGGGAGGCCGAACAGGCTGTCTTCTCGGTGCGGACCTTCTACGACCGCCCGCACCAGATCGACGAGAAGCCGCAGCTGCTGGAGTCCATCGACGACTGGAACCGCCGCACGCTGTGGCCCAAGGTGTACACCCACACCCACGACGACGGCACCGTCCGCCTCATCGGTGAGGCCCAGATGCTGATCGGCACCGGTGTCGACATCAACCACTGGGTCTCGTCCACGGTCAGCTGGGTGCGGGCCGCGATCGAGTTCGACAAGTGGCTGGTCGAGCAGCTGGGTCTGGAGCAGGAGGTCGACGACGCGGAGGAGCCCGAGGAAGACGGGGAGTAACCGAGTCGGCCGGGTCCGGGGGCACCAGCCCCCGGACAGGGCTCACATGTGCCGCAGTCGCTCAGCCGCCTCCCGCAGGACCTCCTCGCGCTTGCAGAACGCGAACCGCACGAAGGGCGCTCCCGCCTCGCGGTCGTCGTAGAAGACCGCGTTGGGGATGGCCACCACGCCCGCCCGCTCCGGCAGGGCGCGGCAGAAGGCGAAGCCGTCCTTCTCGCCGAGGGGGCGGATGTCGGTCGTGATGAAGTAGGTGCCGGCCGGCTTGAAGACCTCGAAGCCGGCCTCCGTCAGACCGGCCGCCAGGATGTCCCGCTTGGCCAGCATGCCGGCGCGGAACGCCTCGAAGTACGTGTCCGGGAGGGCCAGGGCCTCCGCCACCGCGTACTGGAAGGGGCCGGAGGAGACGTAGGTCAGGAACTGCTTCGCCGAGCGGACCGCGGTCACCAGCTCCGGCGCCGCCGTCACCCAGCCGACCTTCCAGCCGGTGAAGGAGAAGGTCTTGCCGGCCGAGCCGATCGTCACCGTCCGCTCGCGCATCCCGGGGAACGCGGCCAGCGGCAGATGCTCGGCGTCGTCGAAGACCAGGTGCTCGTAGACCTCGTCCGTCACCACCAGCAGATCCCGCTCCACCGCCAGCTCGGCGATCGCGGCCAGCTCCGCGCGCGTGAGGACCGTACCGGTCGGGTTGTGCGGGGTGTTGACCAGCAGCAGCCGGGTGCGGTCCGTGACCGCCGCGCGCAGCTCGTCCAGGTCCAGCCGGAAACGCGCCCCCTCGTCGAAGGACGGCCGCAGCGTCACCGGCACCCGCCGGCCGCCCGCCATCGCGATGCTCGCCGCGTAGGAGTCGTAGTACGGCTCCAGGGCCACCACCTCGTCGCCCGGCTCCAGCAGCGCCAGCAGCGAGGCCGCGATCGCCTCCGTCGCGCCCGCCGTGACCAGTACCTCGGTGTCGGGGTCGTACGACAGCCCGTAGCGGCGCTGCTGGTGCGCGGCGATCGCGGTGCGCAGCTCGGGGACGCCCGGGCCCGGCGGGTACTGGTTGCCGCGCCCGTCGCGCAGTGCGCGTACGGCGGCCTCCCGGACCTCCTCGGGGCCGTCGGTGTCGGGAAAGCCCTGGCCCAGGTTGATCGACCCGGTCGCCACGGCGAGGGCGGACATCTCCGCGAAGATCGTCGTCCCGAACTCGGCGAGACGGCGGTTGAGGTGCGGGCGCGCGCTGGACGTCATGCCGGCCATCCTGCGCCCAAGCTCTGGAGTTCCTCAACCCACCCTTCGGGGTTGGAAGCCCGCACGGATGCCTGACGCGCCATCTCTGACCTGGGGGAGAGCTGTGCTCAGCTGTCGTTGTCTGTCGTTGTCGGTCGCCTTCGGACGGCCCACAGACGGCCCGATAGGCCCCGGGGCCGCCAGAGTGCTCTGGTCGCAGCTGGGATGTCTCACCCACCACTCCCTCGGCTCTCATCCCGTCCGCTGTCGACCCACACACCGTGGAGCAGGCGTGGGAAGGCTGAGCCGGCAGATTTACAGCGGGCCAAGTCCGCTGTCCGTGACCTGCAGGTTTGCCTTTGCGTGCTGCGGCTGGGGGATGTCTGGGGGAATCAGCGTCTGTTCCAGGTCTGCTCTGTGTCGCGAATGGCCGGTGGCCGGGGTGGGTGCGCGGGTACGGTCGGGATGCTGGATTCCGGCCGTGTTCGAGGGGGCGTTGGTGACGGACGGAGAGGCGAAGTGCGGCGCTGAGGGCGAGGACCACGTCGACTTCCGTGGCGGTTCATTTGGCGGCCCGGTCACAGGCAAGGGCGACCACAACCACTACTACTACGGGGCCCGGCGGCCTCCGGCCGGGTGGCCGCATCAGGTGGGGGTGATCCCGCCGCAGGCGGGATGTTTCCAGACCCGCGCCGAAGTGGCGCGGCTGCGTGAAGCACTCACGGGTGGACAGGCTGCGGTCCTGGTGGGGCAGGACACGGTCCGCGGGCAGGTGCTGGCCGGGATGGGTGGGGTGGGCAAGACCCAGCTGGCCGCCGACTACGCCCGCACGGCCTGGCGGGCCGGTGAGCTGGACGTGCTGGTGTGGATCACCGCGAGCAACGCCACCGCGGCCGCGTCCGGGTATGCGCAGGCCGCCGTGGAGATCCTGGGTGCCGACCCGGCGGACCGGGAGGCGGCCGCGCGCGCGTTTTTGGCCTGGCTGGAGCCCAAGGCGAACGCGACGCCGTGCCGGTGGCTGGTCGTCCTCGACGACGTCACCGACCCCGCCGACCTGAACGGTCTGTGGCCACCGGCCGGCCCGCACGGCCGGACCCTGGTCACCACCCGCCGTCAGGACGCCGCCCTGACCCTGGCCGGGCGTCTGATCAAGGTCGGGCTGTTCTCCGAGGCCGAGTCCCTCGCCTACCTCACTGCCGCGCTGGGTGCCCGTGAGCGCCTTGAGCCCGACGAGCAGCTCGCCGCGCTCGCCCAGGACTTAGGGCACCTGCCGCTGGCGTTGTCGCAAGCCGCTGCCTACCTCATTGATGCCGGCATCAGCGCCGTCGCCTACCGGGGGCTGCTGGCCGACCGTGCCACCCTGCTCGCGGATGCCGCCCCCGAGGTTCTGCCTGACGGTCAGACCCAGACCGCGGCGGCAGCCTGGTCGCTGTCCGTCGACCGCGCCGACACCCTGCGCCCGGTGGGCCTTGCCCGCCCGATGCTCCAGCTCGCCGCGTTCCTCAACCCCAACGGCATCCCCGAAACCGTTCTGACCAGCGAACCCGCCCTCACCCACCTGACCCGGCACCCCAAGCCTCCTGTGTCTGTCACTGCGGACGAGGCGGCCGGTGCACTGCGGGCCCTGCACCGGCTCAGCCTCATCGACCACACCCCCGCCACCCCCCACCAAACCGTCCGCGTCCACCAGCTCATCCAGCGTGCCACCCGCGACACGCTCACCCCCGACCAGCACGACCAGCACGCCCACGCTGCCGCCGACGCCCTCATGGCCGCCTGGCCGGACATCGAACGCGACACCGAACTCGCCCAGGCCCTGCGCGCCAATACCACCACTCTCACCCGTACCGCCGGAGATGCCCTGTACCAGCCCGACGCGCATACGGTGCTGTACCAGGCCGGGCAAAGCCTCGGCGAAGCCGGCCAGGTCACCGCCGCCACAGCCCACTTCCATCGCCTGACCGAGACCACCGGCCACCGCCTAGGTCCCGACCACCCCGACACCCTGACCGCCCGCAGCAGCCTCGCCCGGTGGCGGGGGGAGGCGGGTGACGCGGCGGGTGCCGCAGCCGCGTACGAGCAGCTGCTGGCTGACCGGCTGCGGGTGCTGGGTGAGGACCACCCTGACACCCTGACCACCCGCAGCAATCTCGCCCGGTGGCGGGCGGAGGCGGGAGACGCGGTCGGCGCCGCAGCCGCGTACGAGCAGCTGCTGGCCGACCGGCTGCGGGTGCTGGGTGAGGACCACCCTGACACCCTGACCACCCGCAACGAGCTCGCCCGGTGGCAGGGGGAGGCGGGAGACGCGGTCGGCGCCGCAGCCGCGTACGAGCAGCTGCTGGCCGACCGGCTGCGGGTGCAGGGTGAGGACCACCCTGACACCCTGACCGCCCGCAACAACCTCGCCTACCTGCGGGGGAAGGCGGGAGACGCGGCCGGTGCCGCAGCCGCGTATGAGCAGCTGCTGGCTGACCGGCTGCGGGTGCTGGGTGAGGACCACCCTGACACCCTGACCACCCGCAGCAATCTCGCCCGGTGGCGGGCGGAGGCGGGAGACGCGGTCGGCGCCGGAGCCGCGTACGAGCAGCTGCTGGCCGACCGGCTGCGGGTGCTGGGTGAGGACCACCCCGACACCCTGACCACCCGCAACGACCTCGCCTACTGGCAGGGGGCGGGAGACGCGGCCGGTGCCGCAGCCGCGTTCGAGCAGTTGCTGGCCGACCGGCTGCGGGTGCAGGGTGAGGACCACCCCCACACCCTGACCGCTCGCCACAACCTCGCCTACCTGCGGGGGAAGGCGGGAGACGCGGCCGGTGCCGCAGCCGCGTTCGAGGAGCTGCTGGCCGACCGGCTGCGGGTGCTGGGTGAGGACCACCCCGACACCCTGACCACCCGCAGCAATCTCGCCCGGTGGCGGGCGGAGGCGGGAGACGCGGCCGGTGCCGCAGCCGCGTTTGAACAGTTGCTGGCCGACCGGCTGCGGGTGCTGGGTGAGGACCACCCCGACACCCTGACCACCCGCCACAACCTCGCCTACTGGCGGGGGAAGGCGGGAGAGACACCCCACGCCTGAAGGCTGACGGGATCCGACGCCGTCCCCGAGCCTGACGGGCTCGTCGCATGGGTTGCGGGGTATTGGCGTACGCCTGCGGTCCCGTTGCCCTCTATGGATGCCGCTCCTCACCGCCTTGCACTACGGCGGTTTTCAAGAGGGTTGCGGTATCCGACTGAACCCGCCTCCTGACCTGCACCAGTGCCACAAGTTGTCTGCGGCATCGGTGCGTTGGCCCGCACGTGGCCCACAGACGCCGAGTTGAGCGCGTGAGCCAAGTTGGGCAACTGAGTTCGATGTCAGCTCATCCAGCCCACGTCGTACACCTCGATCCCGTCGCTGTACGCCGTGCGGAACAACCGGGTCGGCCGTCCCTAACGCCAGTGGCCGTGCGGCCGCGTCGTGCGATTGCGGTCCTGTACGTGCCGTGCGTGCAGGACGCGTGGCTGCTCGGGTGAACGGGCGGCTCGCACCTCTTTGATCATTGCGGCAATACCCATCATGAGGGTTCCAGCACCCGATACCCCGGCGACTGCCAGAGCCCAGACGGCGGTGGGATCTGTTGACGATCCCTGCCCGTCCGATGCGCCGCCGTTACGCCCGAAACTAACGGTGAGTGCAAATGCGAGCGCCGCAATGCAGATCACCAGAGCCACAAGCGCCGCGGCCTTCAGTCGGTGCGCGGTACGGGTTGAAGCTGGACGTTGGGTAGGCGGTGCGTTCTGCCGCCAGCCCTGCCACTCGGGACGATTCGGCACTCGGCTCACCCCACTCCGCTCGGCTGCGGCCTTGCCGACCAGCAGCGGACAAGCAGAGGACGGACACAGCTCCAGGTTCCTCCCGCAGCTCCAGAACCGCATCCAGGGCTTGGGTGCGGGGCAGATGCGACGCTCATAGGCTGGTGTTGCTCCGGGCGACCACGGAGGTGTGCCTTGCCCCGGACCATCTGGTCAGGCGCCATCTCCTTCGGTCTGGTCACGGTACCGATCAACGTGGTCAGCGCGACCGAGGACCACAGCATCCGCTTCCACCAGTACCACCTTCAGGACATGGGCCGCGTCCGGGTGCGCAAGGTGTGCGAACTGGAGGACCGTGAGGTCTCCCCGGACGAGATCGGCAAGGGGTACGAGCTGACCAAGACGCAGGTCATCCCCATCACGGACGACGAGCTGAGGAACCTGCCACTACCCACGGCGAAGGCCATCGAGATCGACGCGTTCGTGCCGCTGGAGTCGGTCGACCCGATCCGCATCGGCGAGGGCTACTACCTGCAGCCGTCCAGCCAGGTCGCCGCCAAGCCGTACAAGGTGCTCGTGCAGGCCCTTGGCCGCTCCAGCAAGGTGGCCGTCGCGAAGTACGCATGGTCCGGCCGCGAGCGACTCGGCCTGCTCCGCGTGAAGGACGACGTCCTGGTGCTCCACGCAACGCGCTGGCCGGACGAGATTCGCGACCCCGCCGAGGTACACGAGATGCCGAAGCCTGACTCGCATCCCGTGGTCCCGTGGGTGCCCGCCCAGGTGTTCGCCGTTCGCGCGGCCCTTCTGGAGCGATACCGAGCGATGGTCGACGTCGGGGCCGGGTGCGGCCTGCGCCAGGGCGAGGTGTTCGGGCTCGCTGAGGACGCCATCGCCGACGGGCGGACGCTCCACGTGGTCCGGCAGATCAAGCACGTGGAAGGGCACCCGGTGTTCGCTCTCCCCGAGGGCGGGAAGAGGCGGGACGTCCCGTTGCCCGGCTCCGTGGCGGAAGCGCTCCGGGCGCATATGGACGTCTTCAAGCCCGTGGAGATCACGTTGCCGTGGGACGTGCCGGAGGGGCCGAACGTGTCCGCTCGGCTGATCTTCACGGCTGAGCAAGGGGGGCATGGTGTGGCGCAGCAACTGCAACGGCAAGGAGTGGAAGCCCGCTCTCGCGGTCGCCGGGCTCATTCCGGAGGCGGACGATGACGGCAAGTACGAGTCGGCGCGCGAGCACATGGGGCATGCCGACCCGGGGCTGACGCTGCGGGTATACGCCCATTTGATGCCCGACAGTCGTCAGCGTGCCCGCCGCGCCATCGACACGGTGTTCCAGCGCAATTCTGAAGAGAATCACGGGGCACAGACGAACCAGTGAGCCACGGACGGAACACAGCTCATCCGGGGTACGGGTGTGCCCTTCGCGGCACCTGCGGCAATGCCCTGACGGCGGCCGGGTTGCAGTCGCGGTGCCGAAGGATTGCGGCCATGCTGTCAGGGGAGCGTGGCTGGCTTCGCGCGGGCGGTTTGCATCGGTGACCGCGCTGTACAGGAAGGCTGCTGCCATGGCAACGGTGCAGAACAGGACACAGCCAGGACACGGGGGGCCCGGCGGGAACGAAGCGATCATCGACGCGTCATCGTTCGCCGGGATCCTGATGATGGTCAGTGGGCCCCTCAGCATCCTGATGGGCTCAGCCGGAATCGCACAGGACACCCTGTTCGCCGCGTCCCGGTACGCCTACCGGTTCGACCTGACGGCTTGGGGCTGGATCCACGTTGTGATCGGAGTGGCACTCGTCATTGCCGGCCTGGGAGTCCTGCTGGGCCAGAGCTGGGGTCGCGGGGCCGGTGTGGCGGTGGCAGCGATCAGCCTGATCACCCAGTTCATGTTCGTTCCGTACTACCCGTTGTGGGCCATCCCCGTGATGGCCCTCGACCTCCTGATCCTGTTTGCGCTGACGCGGGTCCATATCGAGACCGGCGGCGGTCAGTGAACCTCACCGCCCAGTGAGACCCCGAAGCCCCTGATCTGCTCATCTGTGCAGGTCAGGGGTCTTTTCTGTGTGTTGACCCTCAGAAGTTCCTCAACTCTGCTTTGAGGCACAGGAGGGTCGGGCATCCCCCCGTCACCGCACCACGGGCGGGAAGGACGAGGCGTCCACGGGGGCCGCTTCGGGGGAACGGAAGGAGGGCGACGCCATGAGTGACACCACGATCGAACTCATCATGCTGGTGGTGGGCGTGGTTGTGCTGACCCTGGCGAGCAAGATCCGTCGGAAGCGGCATGCCGGGCCGTCGCTCCGCAAGGGCCGCGGGCGGAACCGGGCGTACGGCTCGTCGTCGTCCAGCGCGGGCGCCAGCTGGTGGGCGGGTGACGCGGGCGGTGGTTCGTCGTCCGGCGGCCACTCGGGTGGCCACCACGGCGGCCACCACTCCTGCGGGGGCGGTCACTCGTCGTGCGGCGGGGGCTCCTCATGCGGTGGGGGCTCCTCCTGCGGTGGGGGTTCCTCGTGCGGTGGGGGTGGATGCGGGGGAGGCAGCTGACACGGGGCAGCCGAGCTTCCCCGCCGCCGGGCGCCCGCCGGACGAAGGCATTCCGCGGGCGCCCGGCCGTTTTTTCCACGCGCCCCGGCGCACGCCGTGGTTGAACAGTTGAACTGTGGAGCCCTCTGAGGGATGGAAACCCCACGAAGTTGGGTAAAAACGCTGTGGCGGAGCCACTCTTCATGATTCCCTCTAAATCACCAGCGCAGCCCCGCGGACGTCCCGCAGACTCCCCTCCCCGGCCGGGCCGGCCGGGCTGACCGGGCTGACATGGCCGATCTCCCCCCTCTTCTTTGCGCGTTAGCGGAGCCGATCCATGCTCACGACCCTCAACACCTCCTACACCGATACCCGCGCTGCCGATCTGGCCTGGGCCCTGGGGCGCGAGCCGCTGCCCGCCCTCGCCACCCTCGATCTGGAACTGACCGGGGTGAAAATGCAGTTGAGACTGCTCGGCGCATCCCACCAGGTACTTCTGGAGGAGGAGCGGGGCAGTTGCTCGGAGACGGTCGCGTGCATCCCCGGGTCCAGCACCCCGCTGCCGCTCGGCGTCGCCAAGCGGGTCGGCGACTGGGAGTACGAGTTCGCGGCGCGCGTCGAGGTGCTCACCCCGGGCTCGTTCGCGGGCCGCGCCCAGGAGTTGCTGGCCCTCGTCTCCGAGCACCCGCACGGTCTCGCCGGTGTCTTCCCCGGCAGCCCGCACGCCTTCACCGCGATGCTGGCCCAGCGCCACGGGGGCCAGGTGCACTGGCGCACCTGGCACGCATACCCGCAGGACGGGCAGTTGGTGGCGACCCGGACCCGGGTCGGGTCACGGGAGCCGGTGGCCCAGTCGAGCTAGATATTGTCGGACATGCTCTCGGCCGACATAAACCGGCATTGCGTCAACTGCCCCGAGTTCCACACGTGTGGGTGACGAAGCGTACCGAGCGTGTGACGTAACGTCGCAACGTGATCGAACCGCACGCCCCCGCGCGCCCGGGCACTTCGCCCTGGCAGCCCGGCCCCGCACGGCTGCCCGTCCGGCCCGGCACCGGGCGGTTCCTGGTCCTCGTGTGCGTCTTCGTCTGCGCGGCCTGCGGACTGGTGTACGAACTCGAACTCGTCGCCTTCGCCTCGTACTTGATCGGCGACACGGTCACCCAGGCGTCCGTCGTGCTGTCCGTGATGGTCTTCGCGATGGGCATCGGCTCCCTCGCCGCCAAGCGGCTGCGCTGGCACGCGGCCGCCGGCTTCGGTGCGATCGAGACCGCCCTCGCCCTGGTCGGCGGCTGCAGCGCGATGGCGTTGTACGCCGTCTTCGCCTGGACCGGCGGCTGGGGCGGGGTGTGGGCCGACGGCCCGCGCTGTCTCCTGGTCGCCTTCTCCCTCGCCATCGGTCTGCTCGTGGGCGCCGAAGTCCCCTTGCTGATGGAGCTGATCCAGCGCATCCGCCGCCAGGACGCGGGCGGCGCGGTGGCCGACCTGTTCGCGGCGGACTACGTCGGCGCGCTGGTCGGCGGCCTCGCCTTTCCCTTCCTTCTCCTGCCGTTCCTCGGCCAGTTGACCGGCGCCCTGCTCACCGGCACCGTCAACGTCGTCGCGGGCGGCGCCCTGGTCCTCGGCCTGTTCCGCCGCGACCTGACCCGCCGCGCCCGCTGGACCCTGCTGCTCGTCGGCCTCGCCGTGCTTGCCGTGCTCGCGTCCGCCGCCGCCCTCGCCGACGAGTTCGAACGCGCCGCCCGGCACGCGGTGTACGGCAAGGACGTCCGGGTCGCCCTGCAGACGAACGTCCAGGAGGTCGTCCTCGCCGGCGGCACCCACGGCCGCCCCCTCGACCTCTTCCTGGACGGCCGGCTGCGGGTCGGCGGCCGCGACGAACGCCGCTACCACGAGGCGCTGGTCCACCCGGTGATGAGCGGCCCGCACGCGCGCGTGCTGATCCTCGGCGGCGGCGACGGCCTGGCCACCCGCGAGGTCCTGCGGTACGGCGGCGTGCGCCGCGTCGACGTCGTCGAACTCGACTCCGGCCTGATCGGTCTGGCCCGCAGCGACCCCGGCCTGTCCGCCCTCAACGGCCACGCGTTCGACGACCCCCGCGTCCGTGTCACGACCGCGGACGCGCTCGACTGGCTGCGCGGGGCGCGGCGGCCGTCGTACGACGTCGTGATCGCGGACCTGCCCGACCCCGGCATCACCGCCAGCACCAAGCTGTACTCCCAGGAGTTCTACGGCCTGGCCCGCCGCGTCCTCGCTCCCGGCGGCCGCCTGGTGGTGCACGCCGGGCCCGTAGCGGCCCGCCCCCGGGTCTTCTGGACGGTGGCGTCGACGCTGCGCGCAGCCGGTTTCGGCATCTCCCCCTACCGGGTCCTGGGCCAGGACTCCGGCTTCCCGGCGGGTCCGGACCGCTCGGCGGGGGCGTCGCGGGCACCGCACGACTGGGGGTTCCTGCTGGCGGCGCCGTGGGGCCCGGCTCCTCGGCTGACCCTGGGCCCGGGGGGTCCGAACCCGCGGACGCTGTCCCGGGCCGAGCTGACGGCCGACGCGCGGGCGGCGGCCCGCACACGGATCGAGGGGCTGCCGGCGTCGACGCTGGTGCATCCGCGTTATTGACGAGGCACCTGTTCGCAGGAGGGTACGTTCCGCCCACTCCTGGGTAGGCTCGTCCGACATGGAGCACCAGGTCTTCGTCCCGGTTCCGGCCGAGCGGCTCGGAGAAGCCCTTGCCGACCCCGCACGAGTGGCGCGGGCGGTCCCCGGACTCCAGCAGGACGCCGGCGCCGAACCCGTAGCAGGACGCCTGAAGTTGCGCGTGGGCGGGCACTCCGTCACCTACCGGGGAGCGCTGCGTGTCACACCCCGGGAGAACGGCACGTACGCCGTCGAGGGCGACGCCACCGAGGCCCGCGGCACCGGCGCCGTCGAACTCGCCCTCACCCTGCGCCTCACCGGCACCGAGGACGGCACCACCGTCACGGTCGAGGGCACGGCGAACGCGGACGGCCGTATCACGGAGCTGCCGGCGGACGCGGTCGCCTCGGCGGTGACCCGGCTGCTCAACCGTTTCGTGGAGAGCCTGGCGGAGACCCCGCAGGAGAAGGAACCGGAGCGGGAGGCCGAGCCGGAACACACCTCGGTCTTCGACACCGAGGTCCCCCCGCCCTCGCTGGACACCGAGGACACCGAGGACGCCGACGCGGCAGCATACGAGGCCCCGGCCTCCGAAGAGCGCATCGGTGAAGACCTCGAGGACCTGGGCGAGCCCCCCGCCGAGGCCGCGCACGCGCGCCGCACGATGATCGGCCGCAGCGCGGAGGAGGTCGACCACGCCCCGCCGCGCGGCCGCTACGCCCCCGTGCCGGCCCCCCAGACCGTCGGCGGGAACCCGGTCCTGCGCTGGGCGGCCCCCGCGGCGGCCCTGGCCCTGGCCTCGGCGATCGTCGTGGGCCGCGCCCTGCGCAAGCGCCGCTGACGGCCGCGGGCCCGGGCCCGTCCGACAGGGCCCAGGTCCTGTCGTCGAACTCCCGTCGTCGCTCGGAGGGCGGCCCCGCGGCGAGAGTGCGTGCACGGCGTCGCGGGGCAGACGGGAGTTCGACGGCAGGGCTCAGCGATCCGGTGCCTCGCCCATGCCGAACCAGTCGTGCACCGGCCGCACCTCGACCGCCACGACGTGGAAGTCGAGGACCCGCCCGGCGATCTCGCGCGCCCGCTCCGGGCTCGCGCACTCGATGACGTAGTAGGCGGTGAGCTGCTCGGCGGCGTCCGTGAGCGGCCCGTCCGCGGCGACCGAACCCTGCCCGGCCCGGCGGAGGGTGGCCGTGTCCCTCGGGTAGCCCAGACCGGCGCCGTTCAGCATCTCGCCGGTCTCAGCCAGGTCCTCGTGGAGCGCTTCGTGCCTGCGGAACACCTCGGCGCGCTGCCCGGCGGTCATGGCCTCGGTCGCCGCCGGATCGGCGTACATCAGCACCATGTACTTCATGCCCCCCACCCTGGCACCGCGCGGACGGCGCACGCCCTCTTGATCGCCCCAGTAGGGTCGTCCCGTGAGTAACGAAGACATCACGCTGACCGCGGGCGACGCGGAAGTGGTCGTGCGGCCCGGCAACGGCGGCCGTATCGGTGGGCTCCGGATCGGCGGCACGGAGCTGCTGCGCCAGGGCGAGCGCTTCGGCTGCTTCCCGATGGTGCCCTGGTGCGGCCGGATCCGCGAGGGCCGCTTCCTGGACGGTGCCACCGTCCGCCAGATGCCCCTGAACTCGCCGCCGCACGCCATCCACGGCACCGCCCGTGACGGCGCCTGGCGCACCGCCCGCGTCGACGCGCACGAGGCCGTCATCACGCACGACCTGGCCGACCCCTGGCCGCACCGCGGCCGCGTCACCCACGTCGTCGCGCTGACCGAGGACAGCCTGACGCTGACGATGTCCGTGGAGGCGTACGACAATTCCTTCCCGGCGCAGATCGGCTGGCACCCCTGGTTCCACCGGACCCTCACCGGCGAGGACGGCGCGGCGGGCGAGGAGGTCCGGCTGGACTTCACGCCCGCCTGGCAGGAGGAGCGGGGCGCCGACCACCTGCCCACCGGCAACCGCATCGACCCGAAGCCCGGCCCCTGGGACGACTGTTTCGGCATGCCCGGCGGCGTCGACGTCACCCTCACCTGGCCCGGACAGCTGGAGCTTGAGGTGACCAGCCGCGAGGAGTGGGTCGTCGTCTACGACGAACAGGCGGAGGCCGTCTGCGTGGAGCCGCAGACCGGTCCGCCCAACGGCCTGAACACACTGCCCCGCCTGGTCACGCCGCTGGAACCGCTGGAGGCGACGACCACCTGGAGCTGGCGGCGCCTCTAAGCTGTTCGGCATGACGGATGTACGCGGCGCGCTGCTGCAGCAGATCAAGGACAAGGCCGTGGTGCACGGCAAGGTGACCCTGTCGTCGGGCAAGGAAGCCGACTACTACATCGACCTTCGCCGGATCACGCTGGACGGCGAGGCCGCGCCGCTGGTCGGTCAGGTCATGCTCGACCTGACCGCCGAGCTGGACTTCGAGGCCGTCGGCGGCCTGACCCTGGGCGCCGACCCGGTGGCCACCGCGATGCTGCACGCCTCCGCCGCGCGCGGGAAGGTCCTGGACGCCTTCGTGGTCCGCAAGGCCGGCAAGGCGCACGGCCTGCAGCGCCGCATCGAGGGCGCCGAGGTCAAGGGCCGCCGTGTCCTCGCCGTCGAGGACACCTCCACCACCGGCGGCTCCGTGCTGACCGCGGTGGAGGCGCTGCGTGAGGCCGGCGCGGAGGTCGTCGCCGTCGCCACGATCGTGGACCGGGCGACCGGCGCGGCCGAGGCCGTCGCCGAGCAGGCCGGCGTGCCGTACGTCTTCGCCTTCTCGAAGGATGAACTGGGTCTGGACTGACGCGCCGGTTTGACCTGGACTTGACCGGGGCGCCGACCATCACGTCATGTCTGGAAAGATGGGGACGACGATGACGTCGCCCCCAAGGTCTAGGTCAGGGCCGTAGTACGCAGATCGCCAACCCGCACACCCAAGGAGCGGACAGATGCCCATCGCAACCCCCGAGGTCTACAACGAGATGCTCGACCGGGCGAAGGCAGGCAAGTTCGCCTACCCGGCCATCAACGTCACCTCGACCCAGACCCTGCACGCGGCGCTGCGCGGCTTCGCGGAGGCGGAGAGCGACGGCATCGTCCAGATCTCGACGGGCGGTGCCGAGTTTCTGGGCGGCCAGTACAGCAAGGACATGGTGAGCGGCGCGGTCGCGCTCGCCGAGTTCGCGCACATCGTCGCCGAGAAGTACCCCGTCAACATCGCGCTGCACACCGACCACTGCCCGAAGGACAAGCTCGACGGGTACGTACGTCCGCTGCTCGCGATCTCCGAGGAGCGCGTCAAGGCCGGCCGCAACCCGCTGTTCCAGTCCCACATGTGGGACGGCTCCGCCGAGACCCTGGCCGACAACCTGGCCATCGCGCAGGAGCTCCTGGAGCAGGCCCGCCGCGCCAACATCATCCTCGAGGTCGAGATCACCCCGACCGGTGGCGAGGAGGACGGCGTCTCCCACGAGATCAACGACTCCCTGTACACCACGGTCGAGGACGCGATCCGCACCGCCGAGGCCCTGGGCCTGGGCGAGAAGGGCCGCTACCTGCTGGCCGCCTCCTTCGGCAACGTGCACGGCGTGTACAAGCCGGGCAACGTCGTGCTCCGGCCCGAGCTGCTGAAGGAGCTGAACGAGGGCGTCGCCGCCAAGTTCGGCAAGCAGTCCCCGTTCGACTTCGTCTTCCACGGCGGCTCCGGCTCCACCGAGCAGGAGATCCAGACCGCGCTGGAGAACGGCGTCGTGAAGATGAACCTGGACACGGACACCCAGTACGCCTTCACCCGGCCGGTCGCCGCTCACATGTTCCAGAACTACGACGGCGTCCTGAAGATCGACGGCGAGGTCGGCAACAAGAAGGCCTACGACCCGCGCACCTGGGGCAAGCTGGCCGAGGCGTCGATGGCGGCCCGCGTCCTCGAGGCCACGCAGCACCTGCGCTCGGCGGGCAACAAGATCAAGTAAGCGCGTCCGAGGACGTCTGCGGCAGACCCGGTGCCCCGGCACCGGGTCCGCTGTATATCTGGAGGCATGCCCGACGTCCGGATCGCCTCACTGCAGGGCAAGTGGATCCTGTTCACCACGGTCCTCGGCTCCAGCATGGCCATGCTGGACTCCACCGTCGTCAACGTGGCGCTCCCGACCATCGGCCGCGACCTCGGCGCGAGCCTCGCCGCCCTGCAATGGACGGTGAACGCGTACATGGTCACGCTGGCCGGTCTGATCCTGCTGGGCGGCTCGCTCGGGGACCGCTACGGCCGCCGGAAGATCTTCGTGCTGGGCGTCGTCTGGTTCGCGTCGGCGTCCCTGCTGTGCGGCGTGGCCCCGACGTCCGGGGTCCTCATCGCCGCCCGGGCCCTGCAGGGCGTCGGCGGCGCGCTCCTCACCCCCGGCTCGCTCGCCCTCATCCAGGCCTCCTTCCACCCGGACGACCGGAGCCGGGCGGTCGGCCTGTGGTCCGGCTTCGGCGGCATCGGCGCGGCCGTCGGACCGTTCCTGGGCGGCTGGCTGGTGGACGGCCCCGGCTGGCGCTGGGTGTTCCTCCTCAACGTGCCGCTGGCCCTCCTGTGCGTCCCCGTCGCCCTGCGCCACGTCCCCGAGTCGACCGACGCACGCACCCACGGCCGCTTCGACGTCCTCGGCGCGGCCCTGGGCGCCCTGGCGCTCGCCCTGCTCACGTACGCGCTCATCGAGGCCCCCGGCGGCTCCCCGGGCGTGGTGCTGAGCGCGGTCGCGGGCGTGGCCGCGGCCGTCGCCTTCGTCTACGTCGAGAAGCACCGCCCCGACCCCATGCTGCCGCCGGACATCTTCGCCTCGCGCCAGTTCACCGCGGTCAACCTGGTCACGCTGTGCGTGTACGCGGCCTTCGGCGGCTTCTTCTTCCTCACCGCGCTCCAGCTGCAGGTGGTGGCCGGTTACTCCGCCCTGCAGGCCGGTACGGCCCTGCTGCCCACGACGGCCATGATGCTGCTGTTCTCGGCCCGCTCCGGCGCGCTGGCCGACCGCACGGGCCCGCGCCTGCCGCTCACCGTCGGTCCCCTGCTGTGCGCTGCGGCGCTGCTGCTGATGCTCCGGGTGGGACCGGACGCGGACTACCTCGTGGACGTCCTCCCGCCGCTCCTCGTGATGGGCACGGGCATGGTCGTCCTGGTCGCCCCGCTGACCGCCACGGTCCTCGCCTCGGTCGACACCGCCCGGGCGGGCCTGGCCAGCGGCATCAACAACGCGGCGGCGCGGGCGGCGGGCCTGATGGCCGTCGCCGGGCTCCCGCTGCTGGCGGGCATGGGCCCGGAGGCGTACCGGTCCGCCGCCGCGTTCGACGCGGCGTTCGACCGGGCGATGCCGATCTGTGCGGGTGTGCTGGTCCTGGGCTCGGTCCTGGCCTTCACCCTGATCCGGCGGCCCCCTCCGAACTGCCTCCACCCCGAATGCACCCGGCACGGCTCCGTCATGTCCCCGCCACTGGAGCCGGACCACGAAACCCCCTAGGGGGCTGCGGGACGGTCGGCTGAGCCCTCCCGGTCACGGTGCGCCAGACTGAACACATGACGATTCACGAGAACCTCCTCGGCGGCCCGCCCCCCACTCACCTCCCCGACGACCCGGAGCCCCGCGAACTCCTCGCCCAGGGCACCGCGCCGACGGACGTCGCCGCCAAGTACCCCACCTCCTCCCTCGCCTGGGCCCAGCTGGCCGACGACGCGTTCGAGCGGGGCGCGGTCGTGGAGTCGTACGCCTACGCCCGTACGGGTTACCACCGCGGCCTGGACGCCCTGCGCCGAGGCGGCTGGAAGGGCCACGGCCCGGTCCCGTGGGAGCACGAGCCGAACCGCGGCTTCCTGCGCGCCCTGCACGCCCTCGCCCGCGCCGCCCAGTCCATCGGCGAGCAGGCGGAGTACGAGCGCTGCTCGCAGTTCCTGAAGGACTCCTCCCCGACGGCCGCCCAGACCCTGGGCTGACCGCTGCGGGAGTGCCCGGTGTGGCCCGTCTGGCAGCAGACGGGCCTTGCCGTATCCGTCGGGATTGCGGAGGATTCCGCTTGGGGACCGGGGCCCCCGTGCCGGCATCGGCAGGGGCGGACCGCTACCCGGAGCAACAACAGGAGACAGCGATGTCCCAACCGGCTCGCCCCCCTCGTGAGGCCGCTGAGCCCGAGACCCCGCATCTCGACTTCGCCGGCACGACGCCGTACGAGGACTACGTCAGGGCGGACGTGCTCACCCATCTCCAGCACACCCTCTCCGACGACCCCGGAGAGATGGTCTTCCTGGTCACCACCCAGGTCATGGAGCTGTGGTTCACGGTGATCGTGCACGAGTGGGAGACCGCCGCGAAGGCCCTGCGCTCGGACGACGTCCCGACGGCCGTCGCCGCGCTGAAGCGCTCCGTGCGGGAGCTCGAGGCCCTGAACGCCTCCTGGCGGCCGCTCGGCCAGCTGACCCCGGCCCAGTTCAACTCGTACCGTTCCGCCCTCGGCGAGGGCTCCGGTTTCCAGTCGGCGATGTACCGCCGCATGGAGTTCCTGCTCGGCGAGAAGTCCGCGTCCATGCTCGTCCCGCACCGCGGCGCCCCGCGCGTCCACGCGGAACTGGAGAAGGCGCTGCACGAGCCGAGCCTGTACGACGAGGTCGTACGGCTGCTCGCGCGCCGCGGCCACGCGATCCCCGAGGCCGTCCTGCGCCGGGACGTCGCCCTGCGCTACGAGACCTCCGACGCCGTCGAGGCGGCCTGGACGGAGATCTACTCCGGCGACCAGAACGCCGAACTCGCCCGCCTCGGCGAGGCGCTGTCCGACGTCGCCGAGCTGGTCTGGCGCTGGCGCAACGACCATCTGGTCGCCACCCGCCGTGCGATGGGCGCCAAGGCCGGCACGGGCGGCTCCGCAGGCGTGGCCTGGCTGGAGAAGCGCGCCGGCAAGAACGTGTTCCCGGAGCTGTGGACGGCGAGGTCCCATGTCTGAGCTGAGCCTGCGCGCGAAGAAGCTGGACGCGGCCGACGAACTGGCCCCGCTGCGCTCCCGTTTCGTCCTCGACACTGCATCCGATCAGGCGGCTGACGCCGCGGGCGTCTACCTGGACGGGAACTCCCTCGGTGCCCTGCAGGCGAACGTGCCGGGCCGGATCGAGGACGTCGTCCGCCGGCAGTGGGGCGAGCTGCGCATCCGCTCCTGGGACGAGAGCGGCTGGTGGACGGCCCCCGAGCGGATCGGTGACCGCATCGCCCCGCTGGTCGGCGCGGCACCGGGCCAGATCGTGGTCGGCGACTCCACAAGTGTCAACGTCTTCAAGGCGCTTGTGGCGGCGGTCCGCATGGTGGACCCGGCCCGCGACGAGATCCTGGTCGACGCGACGACGTTCCCCACGGACGGCTACATCGCCGAGTCGGCGGCCCGCCTGACCGGCCGCACCCTGCGCCCGGTGACCCCCGCCGAGGTGCCCGCGGCGCTGGGCGAGCGTACGGCGGCCGTGCTGCTGAACCACGTCGACTACCGCAGCGGCCGGCTGCACGACCTGCCGTCGCTGACCGCCGCGATCCACGCGTCCGGCGCGGTCGCGGTCTGGGACCTGTGCCACAGCGTGGGCGCGCTGCCGGTGGGCCTGGACGAGCACGGGGTCGACCTCGCGGTCGGCTGCACCTACAAGTACCTGAACGGCGGCCCGGGTGCACCGGCGTTCCTCTACGTCCGCCGCGACCTGCAGGACCGCTTCGACTCCCCGCTGCCCGGCTGGAACTCGCACGCCGAGCCGTTCGGCATGAGCCAGTCCTACGAGCCGGCACCGGGCGCCCTGCGCGGCCGCGTCGGCACCCCGGACATCCTGTCCATGCTGGCTCTGGAGGCGGCCCTGGAGATCTGGGACGAGGTCTCCGTCGCCGCGGTCCGCGCCAAGTCCCTGGCCCTGACGGACTTCTTCCTGGAGTGCGTCGCGGCGTACACCGAGCCGGGCCGGGTCACCTCCGTGACCCCGGAGCTCCATGAGGAGCGCGGCAGCCAGATCGCCCTGCGCTGCCCCGACGCGGGTGACGTGATGAAGCAGCTCATCGACCGGGGCGTGGTCGGCGACTTCCGCAGTCCCGATGTCCTCCGCTTCGGCTTCAGCCCGCTGTACGTGAGCTTCGCCGAGACGGAGCGGGCCGCTCGGGTGCTGGCGGAGGTGCTCGGCTAGGCGAGTCGCGGCAGTTGGGGCGGGGTGCGATTGCGCCCCGCCCTCACCGTGTGTGACAACCCCATGTCCGCGCACGTCACCGGCCTGATACCGTCCCCGCCAACGGCCGACGAAGAATCGCCGCCTGGTCCGCCGAACCCTCCCTCAAGTGCCGAAGGCCGGGGAGGCACCCGCATCGTCGCTGAGAGGTTGGAGCATGCCGGACGACGCCGCCGCAGCCCGCGCCGCCGCCGAAGAGGAGTCGGCCTTCTCGCACCCCGCGGTCGACCCCGACGTCACCGCCGTGTACGGCGACCACCCCGACCAGGTGATCGACTTCTACGCCCCGCGGACCGACACGGCCCTCGCCCCGCTGGTCGTCGTCCTGCACGGCGGGGCCTGGCGCGCCCCCTACGACCGCCGCCACATCACCCCCCTCGTGGACTACCTGGCCCGTAAGGGTTTCGCCGTGGCCAACGTGGAGTACCGGCGCGGCGGCGACCCGCAGATCCCCGCGCAGAACACCGGGGCCGGGCCGGGCGCCGGAGCCCCGCCCGCGCCCCTGGCGGGCCGCTGGCCCGACACCTTCGACGACGTGGCCGCCGCCATGGACGTCCTCCCCTCCCTGGTCCACGGGGCACTCCCGCAGGCCGACCCCCGCCGCATGGTCCTCACCGGCCACTCGGCGGGCGGTCACCTCGCGCTGTGGGCGGCGGCCCGGCACGTCCTGCCCGCCGACGCCCCCTGGCGCACGGACCGGCCGGCCCCGCTGCGGGGCGTGGTCGCGCTCGCCCCCATCGCGGACTTCGCGGTGTCGGAGAAGCTGGACGTCTGCGGCAACGCCGCCCTCCAACTCCTGGGCGGCCAGAACGACTTCGCCGAGCGCCGGCCGTACGCCGACCCGGCGCTCCTGCTCCCGACGGGCATCGCGACGACCCTGGTCCAGGGCCGCGCCGACCTCGTCGTACCGCAGGCGGTGGCCGAGGCCTACGCGGACGCGGCGGCGAAGGCGGGCGAGGTGGTGGGCCTGACGCTGCTGGAGGACGTCGGCCACTTCCCGCTGATCGACCCGGCGGCGGACGCGTGCGCGGTGGTGGCGGAGGAGATCGCCCAACTGGCTTGGTGAGCCACGCCGTCCGCCCCCGTCATACCCGTAGTACCTGAGAGCTACCCGGCAGAACAGCTCCCTGGCGGGACGCCGACGACGCCCTCCGATTCCTAACTTCCCTCTCGGACGAGCCCGATGGCCGGGCACTACGGGAGGAACGAATCATGGGGCACAACCCGCCGCTGCCGCTCCGGACCGGCAACGCACAGCCGCCGACGGCGATTCCGCCCCACAGGGGCCACCCCCGCCCGACGACGGAAGCAGTACGGGTGGTGCGGGCGGGAACCCGGAACCGGTCGAAGGCCGGGCCCCCACCCACGCACCCGCACCCGAAGAGGCACCGCCTCTGGCGCCAGGCCCTCCTCACGGCCGCCGCGGTCGCAGCCCTCACCGCGGCCGCCCACCCCGGGATCCCGGCTCCCGCCCCTCCCACGCTCCCCGCCCCCACCGCAGCCACCCTCCGGTCCGCCTACCAGGCGAACCGCGAGAACGCCGTGCACGCAGCCGACATGGCCGCCGCCCACGGCGACGTCCACCGAGCCGCGGCCGACCGGACCCTCGCCACCCGCAACCTCCTCACCTTCGACGGCAGGGGCTCGGGCCAGGCCGTGGAAGTCCTCGGCGACCCGACCCGCGCGGACCGCGTCGCCGTCCTGGTCCCCGGCTCCGACACCACCCTCGACACCTACGCCCGCTTCCACAGAACGGCGGCGGCCCTCTACCGCGAAGCGCACCGCACCGACCCGCGCACGGCAGTCGTCGCCTGGCTCGGCTACGAGACCCCCGCCACGATCAGCACCACGGTCACGACCACCGCCCGGGCCGACGAAGCGGCCCCCCGACTCCGCGCGTTCATCAGGGAGTTGCGCACCCTGACCCCCGCCACCGGCACCCGGATCTCCCTCCTCTGCCACTCCTACGGTTCCGTCGTCTGCGCCCGCTCCGCCTCCGCCCTGCCCGTGGACGACATGGTCCTGCTCGGCAGCCCCGGCACGGCCGCGGACACCGTCTCCGGCCTGCACACCCCCGCGCGCATCTGGGCGGCCCGCGGCAGCAGGGACTGGGTCGCGCACGTACCCCACGTCCGCGCCGGCCTCCTCCTCGTCACCCTCGGCTTCGGCACCGACCCCGTCTCCCGCGCCTTCGGCGCCCGGGTCTTCGACGCGGCGGACGCCGACCACAGCGGCTACTTCACCCCGGGCTCGGTCTCCCTCGCCAACCTGGCCCGCATCACTCTCGGCGAGACCTCGGAGGTGACCCGTGGCTGAGTCGGCCCCGCACGCTCCCCGCCGCGCACTGCACGCGATCCGTCAGGGCGCCCACCGCCTGGACGCCGCCACACCCGCCTCCCGGGACCGGGCGGTGGACGCCCTGCGCGCCTTCGCGATACTCGGCGTCGTCCTCGGCCACTGGCTCGTCACGGCACTCGTCGCGCAGGACGGCGGCCTGCACACGGCGAGCCCGCTGCAGCACATGCCCTGGCTGGCCCCGGTCTCCTGGGTCTTCCAGACGCTGGCGGTGTTCTTCCTGGTGGGCGGCCACGTGGCGACCCGCAGCCTGGCCTCGGCAGAGGCCCGCGGCACGACGTACCGCGACTGGCTCCGCGCCCGCCTCACCCGGCTGCTCCGCCCGGTGGCGGCCCTGCTCGCGCTGTGGACGGTGGCCGCGCTCGCCCTCCTCCTCACCGGCGCCCCGCTCGCCACCGTGCACACGCTCCTCAAACTCGCCCTGTCGCCCCTCTGGTTCCTCCTGGTCTTCGCGGCCCTGACGGCCGCGACCCCCCTCCTCACCCGCCTCAACCCGCTCTGGCCGCTGGCCGTCGTCCTGCACGTGGACGTCCTGCGCTTCGGCCTGCACATAGGCCCGTCCTGGCTCGGCTGGGTGAACCTGGCGGCCGGCTGGCTGGTCCCGTACACCCTGGGCGCGGCCTGGACCCGAGGCGAACTGGAGAGCCGCCGGGCAGCCTGGGTCCTGCTCGTGTCCGGTACGGCGGCGACGGCGGCCCTGATCCTGTGGGCGGGCTACCCGGCCTCGATGGTCGGAGTCCCCGGTGCCCAGACCTCCAACCTCAACCCCCCGACCCTGGCGGCCGTCACCTTCGGCCTGGCCCAATGCGGTCTGGCGCTGCTCCTCCGGGACCGCCTGCACCGGGCGATGACCCGCCCCCTCGCCTGGGCGGCGGTCACCCTGACCAACCTCTCGGCGATGACGATCTTCCTCTGGCACCAGACCGCCCTGATGGTCACCACGGCCACCGCTCTCCTGGCCGGCCGCCTCCCCGGCCTCCACACCCGCCCCGACTCCCTGGCCTGGGTGGCGTCCCGCCTCGCCTGCCTCCCTCTCTTCGCCCTGACCCTGGCCCTCTTCTGGCTGACCTTCCGCCACCACGAACAGGGTCCCCGCCGCCCCCGAAGCCGCCCCTCCCGCCTCGTCCACCGCCACACCCCCCGAGCGAAGACCCCCCGCAATGCCTAAAGTTGACCAAGTGACACCCGCGGCCACCGACGGCGATTCCGCCCCACAGGGGCCACCCGCACCCGATGACGCGCTCCGCAAGTCCCGCATCCGCACCTGGCTCGGCGAACACCCCTCCCCCCACTCGCCCCCGTTCTCCAAGTACCGCTGGCTCCGCCTGGTCACCTACCTCCTCGCCGGCTGGCTGGCTTTCGGCATCTTCCTGGCCGGCGCCGAGGAGCTGAACCAGAGCTACGGCTTCACCCCCGCTGTGGCGTTCCTGAGCACTTTCCTCCAGGCCGCCGCTGTGGTCCTGGCCCTCCGGCGCCCCGTCCCCGCCTGGGCCCTGTCCCTGTCCGGCGCCGTCTTCACCGCGCTGCTCGCCCGTCAGAACCTGGCGACTCCGCTCCGGCTCTTCAGCCCCAACTGGCCTTGGTCCACGCCCGTTCTGCTGGCCCACATGGCCGTGCTCCTGCTTCTCGCCCTACGGGTCCGGCTACGCGGCACGGTCGCCGCGCTCGGCGCGACCACCCTGGTGACATCCCTCGTCGAGGGCGGCCTGGGAGCGAACGCCTACACTGCGACGGGGCGCGTCGCCATCGGGCTGTTCGCCGTCGCCGCCGTCATCGGCGCGACCCTGCGCAGCCGGAGCGAGGCCCGTACCGAACTGGTCCAGCAGACGACGATCACCGCGGAGGAACGCGCCCGCCGCACCCTCCTGGAGGAGCGCAGCCGCATCGCCCGCGAGCTGCACGACGTGGTCGCCCACCACATGTCGGTGATCTCCATCCAGGCCCAGGTGGCCCCCCACCTGGTGGAGAACCCTTCGGAGGAGCTGAAGGAGAACCTCGCCGGGATCCGCAACAACGCCCTGGAAGCCCTCACCGAGCTGCGCCGTGTCCTGGGCGTCCTGCGCTCGGAGTCCCCCGACGACTCCGAGACGGCAGGGGACCCGTACCGGCTGACGGCACCCGGCACCGGCCCGGCCCCCGACGCCCCGCAGCCGAACCTGGCCCGTCTGGGCGCCCTGATCGAGAACACCAGGGCGGCCGGTCTGGACGTCGTCATCGACCGGCGCGGCACGTCCCGCGCCTATCCACAGGGTGTGGAACTCTCGGCGTACCGGATCGTCCAGGAGGCGCTCAGCAACGTCCTGCGGCACGCCCCGGGTTCGCGGGTCCGGGTGGAGGTCGACCATCAGTCCGACGGCATCTTCCTGTGCGTGACCAACTCCCGCCCCAGCCAACCGGTCCAGCCCTCCCCGGGCTCCGGCCACGGACTGCTGGGCATGCGGGAGCGCGCGGCGATGCTCGGCGGGCACCTCACCGCGGCCCCGAACCTGCACGGCGGCTTCATGGTGACGGCGTTCCTCCCCAAGACGGGCACCCGCCGTCCGCCCCGGCCGCTGCACCCGGACTTCCCCCGCCCCGAGATCCACTTCCCGCCCCTGTCCGACGACGACCCGCACCACCCCCAGCCCCCGACAGGAGAACCGACCCCATGACGAGCGGCGCCGGCACCATCCGCGTACTCATCGCCGACGACCAGCAGATGGTCCGCCAGGGCTTCACCGTGCTGCTCAACACCAAGCCCGACATCGAGGTCGTCGGACAGGCGGTGCACGGACGCGACGCGATCGCCAAGGCCGCCGAACTGGCCCCGGACGTGGTCCTGATGGACATCCGGATGCCCGAACTCGGCGGTATCGAGGCGACCGACCGCATCACCGCCGACCAGCCGGGCGTCAAGGTCCTGGTCCTCACCACCTTCGACCTGGACGAGTACGTGTACGACGCGCTGCGCGCCGGGGCCTCCGGGTTCCTGCTCAAGGACGCCTCCGCCGACCAGCTCGCCGAGGCGGTGCGCGTGGTGGCGGCCGGGGACGCACTGCTCGCCCCGGGCATCACCCGCCGCCTGATCGCCGAGTTCGCCCGCCTGGACGGCTCGCCCCGGGCCCCGCTCAAACAGCGGGTGGGCGAGCTGACGGAGCGCGAGACGGAGGTGCTCGCGCTGATCGCGCAGGGCCTGTCGAACGCCGAGATCGCCGAGCACCTGGTCGTCGCCGAGCAGACCGTGAAGACCCACGTGGGCCGCATCCTGGTGAAACTGGGCCTGCGCGACCGCACCCAGGCGGCGATCTTCGCCTACGAGTCCGGTCTGGTCCGCCCCGGCGGCCGCTGATCCCGCCGGCCCGGCACTCGAGTACCGGCCGGCCCCTGCCCGTAGTACCTGAGAAGGATCCCCGAGGACCCCTCTCCGAGGGGACGACCGCCACCCCGCCCGGGCCCTACCGTTTGCCACGTGACCGAGACGACGCACACCCAGCCGACACCGCCGGGCGGAGCCGCGAGGCCGCGCAGCCCGGAGTTCCGGCTCGCCGCGGACGCCCTGCGCGGGCTGCGGCAGGACCTGTTCCACGACGCCTTCGCCTACCGCCCGCTGCCCCGCAGGGTCGCCCACGGCCGGCTCGCCCGCCGCGGCGGCCGTACGAAGGAGTACGCGGCCTGGTCACGGCACACCGTCGTGGTCGCCCTCGGCACGCTGGCGGGGCTCCTCGCCGTGGCGGGCACGGCCGACTCCGGACCGCTGACGCTGCTGTGCGGGCTGCTGGCCCTGGCGCCGGTCCTGCTGACCCTGGCGCGTCCGGTGGGAGCGTTCTGGTCCTCGCTCGCCGCGACCACGGTCACCGCCGTCCTGGCAGGCGGCGGCTGGAGCGACTGGCCGTGGCTGCCGGGCAGCTTCCTGTCCCATCTGGTGGTGCTCACGGTCGTCGCGCTGCGCACCCGCCCGCGCACGGCGGCGTGGATGTGGGTGCTGACCGGGGCCTACGGCTTCGTCGCCGAGAGCTTCTTCGGCTGGGGCCACTACGACACGAACATAGGCCCGATGCTGATCCTGTCCGCGCTGATCCTGCTGGTCGTCTCCGTCCGGCAGATACGCAGGGAGGCCCAGCAGGAGGTGACCGCCCAGCAGTCGGTGACCGCCGTGGAGCGTTCACGGCGCACGCTGCTGGAGGAGCGCACGACCATCGCCCGCGAGCTGCACGACGTGGTCGCCCACCACATGTCGGTGGTCGCCATCCAGGCGGAGGCCGCGCCCTACCGGGTGGAGAACCCGCCGCCGGAGCTGGAGAAGGCGTTCGCCACCATCCGGGAGAACGCGGTGGCGGCCCTGACCGAGCTGCGCCGGGTCCTGGGCGTGGTCCGCGCGGAGGACTACGAGGCGCCGGACGCCCCGCAGCCCACCCTCGCCGACCTGGACGGGCTGCTCGCCAATGTGCGCGAGACCGGGCTGGAGGCGGAGAAGGTGGTGACCGGCGCGGTGCGTGAGATGCCGCAGGGCGTCGAGCTGTCGGCGTACCGGATCGTGCAGGAGGCGCTGAGCAACACGCTGCGGCACGCACCGGGGGCCGGGGCACGGGTCGAGATCGGGTACGTGCTCGGTGGCCTGGGCCTGCGCATAGTCAACGGCCCGCCGCCGGCTTCGGCCGAGCGCAAGCCCTCGCCGGGCGCCGGGCACGGCATCACGGGGATGCGGGAGCGCGTCTCGATGCTGAACGGGGAGATGACGACGGGCCCGACGCCCGCCGGAGGATACGAGGTGACCGTGTTCCTGCCGGTGCCGGCGGCGGACACCGCGAGCGAGGGTGAGGCATGACGATCCGCGTACTGATCGCGGACGACCAGATGATGGTGCGCGAGGGCTTCTCGGTCCTGCTGAACGCGATGCCGGACATCGAGGTCGTCGGCGAGGCCGTCAACGGCCGCCAGGCGGTCGAGCGGGTGCGTGAACTCGCGCCGGACGTGGTGCTGATGGACATCCGCATGCCCGAGCTGAACGGCATCGAGGCGACGCGGGAGATCGTCGCGGCGGACGACACGGCGAAGGTGCTGGTGCTGACCACGTTCGACCTGGACGAGTACGTGTACCAGGCGCTGCGTGCGGGAGCCTCCGGCTTCCTCCTGAAGGACGCCTCGGCCCGCCAGCTCGCCGACGGGGTCCGGGTGGTGGCCTCCGGCGAGGCACTGCTCGCCCCCTCGGTGACCAGGCGGCTGATAACCGAGTTCTCCCGGCTGTCGGAGACACCGCGCATGATGCCGTCGGCACAGGCCGCCTACGGAGAGCTGACGGAGCGGGAGACGGAGGTGCTGGTCCTGATCGCACAGGGCCTGTCCAACGCGGAGATCGCCGGGCGGCTGGTGGTGGCGGAGTCGACGATCAAGACCCACGTGAGCCGCATCCTGGTGAAACTGGGCCTGCGCGACCGCACCCAGGCGGCGGTGTTCGCGTACGAGGCGCGGCTGGTGACACCGGGCTGACGGACCTACGAGGGGACGGCTGCACCGAACACCGACGAGCAGGGAGTACACATGGACATCGAGATCCGGCCGCGCGTCGGCGTGGGGCCGTTCCGGCTCGGCATGTCGGTCGAGGAAGCACGGGGCACAGTCCGGGAGCGGGGGCTCTTCCGGACCGTCGCCAGTGACGCGGACCCGGGACAGATCACGCTCACGCACGACGCGTCCCGGCTGAGCGTCGTGCTCGGGTTCACCAGGGGCGCACTGAGCGATGTGGAGCTGTTCCGGTTCCGGGACGAGGACGCCGACGTACGGGTGCTGCTCGACGGGCTCGACGTCTTCCGCACCCCGAGCGAGGTCCTCTTCGCACAGCTCGCGGCACGGGGCCACACCTTCGAGGAGAACGACCTGGCCTTCGACGCCCTGCCGGAGCTCGAGGTGATCCTCTCGAACGAGAGCAGCTACGAACACCCGGTGGACGAAGAGGGCGACCCGATCCACTACGACTATGTCCTGGTCGCCAGCCGGATCTGAGCGACGAGCACGGATCCGGCCCTGTTCAGACGCCGGTCCGGCGCGTTAGCGTCCCCGCATGGCAGGCCCTACCGACCCCGTGTTCGCCCCCTGGGACCCCGCGTTCCTCGCCGATCCGTACCCGGCCTACGCCGAGCTGCGCGCACGCGGCCGGGTGATGCGGTACGAGCCGACCGACCAGTGGCTGGTACCGCACCACGCCGACGTCTCGGCGCTGCTGCGGGACCGGCGTCTCGGCCGGACGTACCAGCACAGGTTCACGCACGAGGACTTCGGGCGTACGGCGCCTGCGCCGGAGCACGAGCCGTTCCACACGCTCAACGACCACGGCATGCTCGACCTCGAACCGCCGGACCACACCCGCATCCGGCGGCTGGTGTCGAAGGCGTTCACCCCGCGTACGGTCGAGCGGCTGAAGCCGTACGTGGCGAACCTCGCCGGCGAGCTGGTGGACCGGCTGGTCGGGGCGGGCGGCGGGGATCTGCTCACGGACGTCGCCGAGCCGCTCCCCGTGGCCGTCATCGCCGAGATGCTGGGCATCCCGGAGTCCGACCGGGCCCCGCTGCGCCCCTGGTCGGCGGACATCTGCGGGATGTACGAGCTGAACCCGTCGCAGGAGACGGCGGCGCGCGCCGTCCGGGCGTCGGCCGAGTTCTCGGACTACCTCCGCGCGCTGATCGCCGAGCGCCGCAGGGAGCCGGGCGACGACCTGATCTCCGGGCTCATCGCCGCGCACGACGAGGGCGACCGCCTGACCGAGCAGGAGATGATCTCGACGGCCGTCCTCCTCCTCAACGCGGGGCACGAGGCGACCGTCAACGCCACGGTCAACGGCTGGTACGCCCTGTTCCGCAACCCGGACCAGCTGGCAGCCCTCCGCGCCGACCACTCCCTGGTCCCCTCGGCGATCGAGGAGCTGATGCGCTACGACACCCCGCTCCAGCTCTTCGAGCGCTGGGTCCTGGACGACATCGAGATCGACGGCACGACGATCCCGAGGGGCGCCGAGATCGCCATGCTCTTCGGCTCCGCCAACCACGACCCCGAGGTCTTCCGGAACCCCGGGAGCCTCGACCTCACCCGCGCGGACAACCCCCACATCTCCTTCAGCGCAGGCATCCACTACTGCATCGGCGCTCCGCTGGCCCGCATCGAACTGGCGGCCTCCATGACCGCGTTGCTGGAGCGGGCCCCCGCCCTGACCCTGGCGGCGGACCCGGAGCGCAAGCCGAACTTCGTGATCCGGGGGCTGGAGGGACTGGACGTACTGATCGCCTGACCGCCGGCCCGGCGGGGTTCACGAGGTCAGGTCACGCCTGCGCAGCCCCGCCAGCCCCGCTCCCACGAGCGCCACCGCCAGCCCCGTCAGGACCAGTACCGGCCCCCACTCCATCCCCCCGCCCGGCAGCTTGGGCAGGTGGCCGAACGGGGACAGGTCCAGGACGATCCGGGGGGCGTTCAGGGCCGGGCCCACCCAGCCGATCAGGAGGGTCGCCACGGCGATGCCCCAGGCGGCCGGGGCCAGGCGGGGGGCCAGGCCGTGGAGCAGGAGGGTCAGCGCGCCGATCAGCCAGACCGCCGGGAGCTGGACCAGGCAGGCGCCCAGCACCGGGCCGATCTCCTTGCCGTAGCCGACCGCGAAGCCCAGGCCTGCCAGGAGCATGATCAGGGCCGAGCCGGCGAAGGCGATCGTGAGGTGGCTCGCGGCCCAGCGGACGCGGCCGACCGCGCAGGCCAGGACCGGTTCGGCGCGACCGGAGATCTCCTCGCCGTGCAGGCGCAGGACCGATCCGACGACGTAGAGCGCCGCGATCAGGCCGAGCATGCCGGTCATCGCCGCCAGGAACGCGTCGGTGAGACCGCTGTGGCCGCCCATCCGCTCGAAGATCTGCCGGGCCCCGTCGTTGTCGCGGACCAGGTCGGCGGCGCCGTCCGTGAGACCGCCGTAGACGACCCCGGCGAGGAAGAAGCCGAGGGACCAGCCGAGGACGCTGCCGCGTTGCAGGCGCCAGGCCAGCGCGGCTGCCGTGCCGAGGCGGCCGGTGGGGGGCCCGGTGGGGGTCCCCCCTGCCCGAGCCAAGCCGAGAGCTTGGGGGAGGGTGGGCAGGAAGCTCATGCCGATGTCGCGGCGGCCCGCCAGCTCGTAGGCGATCAGGGCCTGCACGCCCACCGCCGCCGCGAACAGCAGCAGCACCCACCAGCGTTCGGCGGCGAAGGAGCGCTGGTTCTCCAGCCATCCCAGGGGGGACAGCCAGGTCAGCAGGGAGGAGCCGTCGCTCGTCGTGGAGTCGCCGGCCGCGCGGAGCACGAAGGCCGCGCCGAGGACGGCCGCCGTCAGACCGCGGGCCAGGCGCGCGCTCTCCGTCAGCTGGGCGACGATCGCGGCCGCCGTGGCGAAGACCATGCCGACCCCGGCGAGGCCGAGGCCGAAGGACAGCGCGCCCGCGGCTCCCTGTGCGGACAGGCCCGCGGTGATCAGCAGGGCCAGCAGGGCGTTGGCGGTCGCCGCCGCCAGCAGGGCCGCCGTGAGGGAGGCCCGGCGGCCCACCATCCCGGACGCCACCAGCTCCTGGCGGCCGCTCTCCTCCTCGTCCCGGGTGTGCCGTACGACGATCAGCAGGCTCATCGCGGCCGCGAGCGCGGCGGCGTACACGCCCGCGCGCCAGGCCGTCAGCGCGCCGAGCGAGGTGTCGAAGACCGGGCCGATCAGCGCGCGGAAGGACGCGTTGGTCTGCAACTGGCCGACCAGGCCGGCGCGTTCGCCCGCGGTGCCGTACAGGGTCTTCAGCGTGTCCGGCATGGAGAGGACCATCAGCGCGTTCACCGCGATCCACACCGGGATCAGCAGCCGGTCGCGGCGCAGCGAGAAACGCAGCAGCACTCCCGTGCCCGTGAAGGCCGTCATCGCGCGGCCGCCTCGTCGAGGTCCTGGTAGTGGCGCAGGAACAGCTCCTCCAGTGTCGGCGGGGTCGAGGTCAGGGACCGCACGCCCGACTCGCTCAACTGGCGCAGGACCGCGTCCAGTCGGTCGGTGTCCACCTGGAGGCGCACCCGGTGGCCCTGGACGTCCAGGCCGTGGACGCCGGGCAGGTGCGCCAACCCGTTGGGCGGGCCTGCGAGTTCGGCGCTCACGCTCGTCCTCGTCAGATGGCGCAGGTCGGCCAGGGAGCCGGTCTCCACGGTCCGGCCCTTGCGGATGATGCTGACGCGGTCGCAGAGTTCCTCGACCTCGCTGAGGATGTGGGAGGACAGCAGGACCGTCCGGCCGCGCTCCCGCTCCTCGCGCACGCAGCGCTGGAAGACCTCCTCCATCAGGGGGTCCAGACCCGAGGTCGGCTCGTCCAGGATCAGCAGGTCCACGTCCGAGGCGAAGGCGGCGACCAGGGCGACCTTCTGCCGGTTGCCCTTGGAGTAGGTGCGCCCCTTCTTGGTGGGGTCCAGCTCGAAGCGCTCGGTCAGGTCCGCGCGGCGCCGCGCGTCCAGCCCTCCGCGCAGCCTGCCGTACAGGTCGATGACCTCGCCGCCGGAGAGGTTGCGCCACAGGGTCACGTCGCCGGGGACGTAGGCGATCCGGCGGTGCACCTCCACCGCGTCCTTCCACGGGTCGCGGCCCAGCACCTGCGCCGCGCCCGAGTCCGCGCGCAGCAGGCCGAGCAGGACCCGGATGGTGGTCGACTTGCCGGAGCCGTTGGGGCCGAGGAAGCCGTGGACCTCGCCCGTCTCGACGTCGAGGTCGAGGCCGTCCAGCGCGTGGGTACGGCCGAAGGACTTGTGGAGTCCAAAGACCGTGATTGCCTTGGTCATGGCTCCGAACGTACGCTTACTTCAGAAATTTGTGAAGTTAAAGAAGTGCATGAACCCCGGATAGGGTGAGGGGCATGACGGAGCCGAGTACTGAGCGGGACCCGGAGGCGGTCTCGCGGTTCGTGGAGCACTTCGCGGCGCAGCTGGTCGAGGCGGGGATGCCGCGCATGCCCTCCCGGGTCTTCGCCGCGCTGCTCGCCTCCGACACCGGCACCCTGACCTCGGCCGAACTGGGCGAACAGCTGAGGATCAGCCCCGCGGCCGTCTCCGGTGCCGTGCGCTACCTCGCCCAGGTCCACATGGTGTCCCGCGAGCGGGAGCCGGGCTCCCGCCGGGAGCGGTACCGGGTGCACAGCGACCAGTGGTACGAGGCCCTCACCAACCGCGAGGCGATCATCAAGCGCTGGGAGGACGCCCTCAGGGACGGCGTGGCCGGCCTGGGCCCCGACACACCGGCAGGGCGCAGGCTGACCGAGACGCTCGCCTTCTTCGAATTCATCGAGCGCGACGTCGCCGAGATGATGGAACGCTGGCGGGCGTACCGCGAGGAGAGGTTCGGGGGCTGAGGCCGACGGCGCTGCAACTCCCCAGGGGCGCGGGGAACTGCGCGACCAGCCACGACGGCGCCGCGGTCGACCGACAAGGGCGCCCGCCGGCGGAGCGTCAGCGTTCCTTCGTCTCCTCCAGCACCGTCCGCCCCAGCAGTGCGTACCGCTCCGGCGAGCGCCGCTTGAGGTACTGCGCACAGCCGATCCCGGCGGCCGCGATCAGAGCGACCAGCCACGGTGTCGCCTTCAGGACCAGTGAGCCGGACTCCGGGCCGGCCGCAGCGCCCATGTTGGACACCAGCAGCACGACCACCGCGAGCATCGCGATCCCGCCGATCAGCGGGGCGGCGGTGGTCCGGAACCAGTGCCGGCTCTCCGGGTGGTGGCCGCGGAAGTAGACCAGCACCGCGAACGAGCACACGGCCTGGACGACCAGGATCGCCATGGTGCCGAGGATGGCGAGCAGGACGTACGTGCCGCTGTACGGGTCCTTGCCCGCGGCCCAGAACGCGCCCACCAGCAGCGCGCTCACCGCCGTCTGCACCAGGCCCGCGATGTGCGGGGAGCCGTGCCGGGCGTGGGTGCGGCCGACGGTGTTCTTCAGGGACGGCAGGACTCCCTCACGGCCCAGCGCGTACATATAGCGGGCGGCGCAGTTGTGGAAGGCCATGCCGCAGGCCAGCGAGCCGGTGATCATCAGCCACTGCATGACGTCGACCGCCCAGTGGCCGACATAGCGCTCCGTGGGGTTGAAGAAGAGGCCCATCGGGTCCTTGGTCGCCACCTCCACGGCGCTTCCCGCGCCGGTGCCCGAGATGGCCATCCAGGAGACGAAGACGTAGAAGACGCCGACGCCCAGGACGCTGATCATCGTCGCCTTGGGGATGATCTTCTTCGGGTCGCGGGACTCCTCGCCGTACATCGCCGTCGACTCGAAGCCCACCCAGGACCAGAAGGCGAAGAAGAGCCCGAGCCCGGCGGACGTGCCCTTGAAGGCGTTGACGGGGTTGACCGGCGCGAAGGTGAACCCGTGCGGCCCGCCGCCGTGGAGGGCGACCGAGACGGCCATCGCGGCCAGCACGGTCACCTCGGTCGCCAGCAGGACCACCAGCAGCTTCTCGGCGACGCTCACCCCGAACCAGGTGCCGGTGGCGTTGATCGCCAGCATCAGGGCCGCGAAGGCCCACCACGGGACGTCGAGCCCCGACTGGTCCTTGAGGGTGGTGGTGGCGAAGGTGGAGAAGATCCCGATCAGCGCGGGCTCGAAGACGACGTACGCGAAGGTCGCGAGCAGTCCCGAGGCGAGGCCGACGGTGCGGCCGAGGCCGTAGGAGATGAAGCCGTAGAAGGCGCCCGTGGACGTGATGTGCTTCGCCATGGACGTGAAACCCACGGAAAAGATTGCCAGGACGACCATTGCGACGAGATAGCTTGCGGGTGCCCCGATGCCGTTGCCGGCGGACACCATGAAGGGCACGTTGCCGGTCATCGCGGTGATCGGAGCGGCCGTTGCGACGGCCATGAACACCACGCCGAGCAGGCCGACAGCGTTGGGTTTCAGTCGATGAACCACCCCGTCGTCGTCCGTCTTCGCCGCCGGGGCGATGCCCTCGTCCACTGCCATCGGGTGGCCCCTCTCCTGATCGCCACGCGCGGACGCACCACGCCTTGATAGGGCAGGATGGTGGAGGGGGAACCGGTCCCTCAAGGGGTCGGGACGGTTAAATATTTGTCACCAGACCTTTAGAGTCGGTGTGAGGGGTCCGCAGGAGGGTCAGTGGGGGGAGGGCAGCGTCAGCGCCCAGGCCGCCTCGCGCACGGTCCACGTCCGGCGTCGTACGGGTCCGGAGACCTGCGCGTCGGCCCGGTAGCGGAAGTCCGACCCGATCACCGTCACCGCGCGGCCACGGCCCCGCAGCGGGGTCGCCTCGGCGCCCACCGACAGCGGCCGCACCTCCACCTCGGCCATCCCGCGGGAACCCGGCGTCACGGACACCGTCTCCACGGGCTGGTCCAGGTCCACGAGCGTCTGGCCGTCCAGCTCCACCCGCAGCCGGGCGGGGCCCGGGGCCGGCACCGCCCCCAGGCGGGGCGGACGCGGGGCCAGGGTGCGCACCAGGGAGCGGTACGTCGTGCGCAGCCAGGGGTGCCCGGAGGGGACGCCCACCGGCTCGGCGGAGGCCGCCTGCACCGGTGCCGACGGGATGCCCAGGGCGCCCAGGACCACGCCGTCACTGTCGTCCACGAGCAGGTCCAGGCGCCGCTCGGCGCCGTCCAGCACGGCCCGCGCGGCAGCCACCGCACCGGCGGGCACGCCGAGGGACTCCGCCAGGGCCGTCCCGCCGACCGGGACCACCGACAGTGCACATCCGGCCAGCTCGCGATGGCGGTGCAGCAGGGTCACCGCGCGGACCAGCGCCCGGTCGTCGCCGACCACGACCGGGCGCCGGGACCCTCGCCGGCCGAGCGCCCGGGCAAATTCCTCGGGGCCGTCCGGCAGACACACCTTGGTGGTCGCACCCGCGCTGAGCACGTCTTTCGCGATCCGGACGGACTCCCCGTCCGTCTGTCGTGCCGCCGGATCGATGATCACCAGCAGCTGATCGGACGTCGCGAAGGTCGCCACCTCGGTCCTGCCTCGCTTCCTCGGGTAGCATCTTTGTGCAAGAGCCCCTTGCGCTATTGCGCCAGGGGCTTCGTCTATTCCGGGGCATCCGGTCCGACGGTTGTGCGACCAAAGGCGGTCGCGGTGGTACGCGGCGGTGAACCTTACGCCCCTGCCCCCGACCTTGGACATGCCCCGCCCGGAAGGGGTGTACGCGCGTGCCCGCACTTGTGCTGCTCGGTGCTCAGTGGGGTGACGAAGGCAAGGGGAAGGCCACCGACCTGCTCGGTGGCTCGGTGGACTATGTGGTGCGTTACCAGGGCGGTAACAACGCCGGTCACACGGTGGTCGTCGGCGACCAGAAGTATGCACTCCACCTCCTCCCTTCCGGAATCCTCTCTCCCGGTTGTACGCCGGTCATCGGTAACGGTGTCGTCGTCGACCCGTCGGTCCTGCTCTCCGAGCTGAGCGGTCTGAACGAGCGTGGCGTCGACACGTCCAAGCTCCTGATCAGCGGTAACGCGCACATCATCACGCCGTACAACGTGACCGTCGACAAGGTGACGGAACGCTTCCTCGGCAAGCGCAAGATCGGTACGACCGGCCGCGGCATCGGACCGACCTACGCCGACAAGATCAACCGCGTCGGCATCCGGGTCCAGGACCTGTACGACGAGTCGATCCTGCAGCAGAAGGTCGAGGCGGCCCTCGACGTCAAGAACCAGCTGCTCACCAAGCTGTACAACCGGCGCGTCATCTCCGCCGACCAGGTCGTCGAGGAGCTGCTGGGCTACGCCGAGCAGATCAAGCCGTACGTCACCGACACCGTGCTGGTCCTCAACCAGGCGCTGGAGGAGGACAAGGTCGTCCTGTTCGAGGGCGGTCAGGGCACCCTGCTCGACATCGACCACGGCACGTACCCCTTCGTCACCTCCTCGAACCCGACCGCGGGCGGTGCCTGCACCGGCGCCGGCGTGGGCCCGACGAAGATCAGCCGCGTGATCGGCATCCTCAAGGCCTACACGACCCGCGTCGGCGCCGGTCCCTTCCCGACCGAGCTGTTCGACGCGGACGGCGAGGCGCTGCGCCGCATCGGCGGCGAGCGGGGTGTGACGACCGGCCGTGACCGCCGCTGCGGCTGGTTCGACGCGGTCATCGCCCGCTACGCGACCCGTGTGAACGGCCTGACCGACTTCTTCCTCACCAAGCTGGACGTCCTGACCGGCTGGGAGGAGATCCCGGTCTGCGTGGCGTACGAGATCGACGGCAAGCGCGTCGAGGAGCTCCCGTACTCGCAGACCGACTTCCACCACGCGAAGCCGGTCTACGAGACCCTGCCGGGCTGGTCCGAGGACATCACCAAGGCGAAGTCCTTCTCCGACCTCCCGAAGAACGCCCAGAACTACGTGAAGGCGCTGGAGGAGATGTCCGGCGCCCCGATCTCCGCGATCGGCGTGGGCCCGGGCCGGGACGAGACGATCGAGATCAACTCGTTCCTGTAGACCGCGGGCACGGACCTGCACAGGACCGCCCGCCGATCCGCCCTCGGGCGTGATCGGCGGGCGGTCCCGCGTTCCGCGCGGTGCAATCGGAGTATGAGCACCCACCGGAAGGTACGGTGCCGGGGGCCGTACGGCGGTGAAGGCGACCGGGCTGCCGGTACGGACTGCTCCGACCCCGCCGTCTTCGAGGTCGCCCGCTACGACCTGCCGGCGCTCCCGGTGTGCCCGATCCACCTCGGACCCTCGCTGCTGGTGGCGAGCAGGGTCCTGTGGCCACCGGAGATCCGGCTCATCGGCCGCCCCTGACCGCGATCAAGGGTGGCGTACGAGACGGAGGGTGGCCGTTTCGGCGCGGGAGCTGCGGGTGAGGGTCGCCGTGGCGCCGGAGCCGTGGAGGGTGTAGTCGTACGCGACGGACTCCGACCGGCACGGCGGGTCCGAGCGTTCCGCGATCACGTGGGCAACCGTGGTGGTGAACGTGTTCGCGCGGGCGTCCAGCAGGGCCGCCTCCCACTCGCAGTGCCGTCCGCCACGGTCGTCGGTGCCGTGGACGAGGTGCTGCCCCAGGTGCCGGGTACCGACGGTGATGCGCAGGCCGCCGTCGTCGGAGTACCAGTCGCCGCGGGAGGCGAGGGAGACGTAGGTGTCCTCGGAGGCCGGGTCGAGGCCGTAGGACGTCGTGCGCGTGTAGACCCAGGAGAGGCCCTGGCCCGCCTCCGCCCTGAGTCTCATGGTGTGCGGCGCCCCGCAGATCCCCTTGCCGGACGAGCCTGATCCGATCTCGTGCATCCGGAAGCCGCCGAGCACCAGCGTGTCCTCCGACCTGGACCGCACCGTCGCCTCGCCGGTGCAGATCGTGTCGCGCGTGGCCGAGACGACGGCGGCGCCCGGCCTGCCCGTCCGAGCGCCCCGGACGAGGCTCAGTCGCATGCCGAGCAGAGGCCCGTCCTCGTCCCTGGTGACGCTCCAGGTGCCGCCGAAGGCGTGGTACCCCGGCGCGCGTTCACGCGGGTGGTCCCCGAACGCCGACCAGGGGGCCGAGACCAGGGTGGGCAGGACGACGTACCCGCCGGCCACCACCGACAGCACGGCGAGGACCGGCAGCAGCGCGCCCGCTGCCCGCCGGCCGAAGCGGATGACCCGGGACGCGGGAGGCGTCCGAACCACGTGCGGCGGCGCGATGCCCGCCTCCGGGACGTCCAGCGGATCACGCCGGTGCTCCGCCGCCACGGGCTCCTCGGGGAGGTCCGGCAACTCCGGGAACTCCGGGAACTCCGGCAGATCTGGCAGATCCGGCAGATCCGGCAGCTCAGCGAATCGAGGAGGCTCCGGGGACGGCTCCTCGCGGTGCGGTGTCTCCGGCAGCGGCTGCGCGGCCACCCGGTCGAGGCGGGCCAGCAAGGACGCGGGCAGCCAGGCGCCCGCAGGGGCCCGGCGGGTCAGGTCGATCAGTTCCGGCACCGTCGGCCGGTCGTCCGGGTGCTTCGCCAGGCAGCGCCGGACGAGATCCGTGATCACCTCGGGTACGCCGGTCAGGTCCGGTTCCTCGTAGGCGATCCGGAACAGCTGAGCGTGCAGCCCGGCCTCGCCCGCTCCCTGGAAGGGGGAACGGCCCGTCGCCGCGTAGGCCAGGACGCTGCCGAGGGAGAACACGTCACCGGCCGGGGTGACCCGCTCGCCCCTGACCTGCTCCGGGGACATGAACTCCGGTGTGCCGACGAGGGTTCCGCTACCGGTGAGGGAGGAGTCGGCGGCGGCGTCCAGGACCTGGGAGACCCCGAAGTCGATGACCCGGGGTCCGTCGACGGTGAGCAGGATGTTGGACGGCTTCAGGTCGCGGTGGACGAGACCGGCGCCGTGGATGGCGTCCAGGGCCTGCGCCAGCCGGTGCGCCAGGACGTGCGCCGAGGCCGACGGCAGCGCGCCGAAGTCACCGCGTACGACAGCCCGCAGGGTGGGACCGGGCACGTACTCCGTTGCCACCCAGGGCTGTTCGGCATCCGTGTCGGCGCCCAGCACCCGCGCTGTCCAGGCCCCGCTCACCCGCCGCGCCGCGGCCACCTCCCGGGTGAACCGCCGCCGGAACTCACCCTGTTCGGCGTCGGGACCGGTGCGGATCAGCTTCACCGCGACCGTCGTCGCGCCGGGACCGGCGTCCGCCTCCCGTGCGAGATAGACCCGGCCCATGCCGCCCGCCCCGAGCCGGGACAGCAGACGGTAGGGGCCGATACGGGCCGGGTCGTCGGGAGCCAGAGACTGCATGGGGCGCGATCATTCCAGAAATTGACCTGGACATGGTCTGCTTGGAGGGGTGCACACTGATGCATTCAGGGCATATTTCGTGATTTATCTGTGATGCAAGGTAGGACTTCCCTTGCCAGTAACGGCCTTCTCGCCCCATTCGAGGAAGCCGACGGACAAGAGGAAGAAATCATGCGACGCATCGCGCTCGGAATCGTCTCGGCTGCATGCACCACCGTGCTGGCCGCCGCTCCGGCATTCGCCCAGAACCCGCACTTCCAGTTCGCGAACAACTCGATCAACTTCAGCACCGGGGAGCTCACGACCTCGTTCAAGGAGGTCGGCCTGGGAACCGGCACGTCCAGCCGCAACATCAGGGTCACGGCGGACGTGAGGGTTGTCTACCAGTGCTTCAACAACGGGGGTAATCACCCCAAGGCGAAGAACAAGGAGACCATCGACACCACGGTGGTCGGCTCCGGCGACTTCCCCGTGCGCAACGGGCAGACCACCGGGAGCCTGACCGTGGGCCCGCCCGGACCGGGTAACTTCGCCTGCCCGTCGGGACAGACGCTGTTCCTGCAGAGCGTGCGCTACAGCGACATCTTCGTCTCGGACGAGGGCGGTGTCACGAAGCACGCCACGCCCGACCCGCTCTCGGCCACCCTGCACATCCAGGTCTGACCGACTGCGACACCGGCCCGACGTCCGGCACCACGCGCAGGGGCACGAGGAAGCGCCCCTGCGCGTGGTGCATACCGCCGTCCAGGGCCGTGGGCGCCGTCCGCGGGGGCTTTGTGGCGGCCGGTCTCGATCGTGTACCAGGGGCGCGCGCACGGTGCCGGGGCAGAAGACGTGGGCGAAGAGAGCTGAAACTGAGCTTTCCCCGCATGGGCTTTGCCGTGCCATCGACAGAAATAGACCGCTTACTGATCAACCAGTCCAGAAAATGACCGGGACATGACCTGTTTCTGGTTCTCGGGGCGTGGGGGTGCCGAAAGCATCTACGCGGGTAGCCCCCGCACGGCACGCGTACCCGTACCTCCTCCACCCCCAGCCCTCCTCCAGGAGCCTCCACATGCCCCTCAGCCCCATGAACCGCCGGGAGTTCGTCAAGAAGTCGGCCGTCACCGGTGCGGCGGTCGCCGCCACGGGGACCGTCGCGGCAGGTCCCGCCCAGGCGGCGGAGGCCGAACACAAGCCCCGCACCTGGTCGTTCTCCATCCTGGGCACCACCGACCTGCACAGCCACGTCTTCGACTGGGACTACTACAAGGACGCCGCCTACAGCGACAAGGCGGGCAACTCCGTGGGTGTCGCCCGGGTGGCCACCCTCATCAAGCAGCAGCGCGAGGCGAAGGGCGAGCACCGCACCCTCCTGGTGGACGCCGGCGACATCATCCAGGGCACCTCCCTCGCCTACTACTTCGCCCGTGTCGACCCGATAACCGGCACCGACGGCAAGCGCGGCCCCAAGCACCCGATGGCCGTCGCCATGAACCACATGCGCTACGACGCCGCCGCCCTCGGCAACCACGAGTTCAACTACGGCATCGACACGCTGCGCAAGTTCGAGAGCCAGTGTCACTTCCCGCTGCTCGGCGCCAACGCGCTGGACGCGAAGACGCTGCGCCCCGCCTTCCAGCCGTACACCGTGAAGCGGATATGCGTGCCGGGCGCCCCCGACATCAAGGTCGGCATCCTGGGGCTCACCAACCCCGGTATCGCGCTGTGGGACAAGGACAACGTCAGCGGCAGGATGGTGTTCCCGGGCCTGGTCGAGCAGGCGAAGAAGTACGTGCCGCGGATGCGCGCGCTCGGCTGTGACGTGGTGTTCCTGACGGACCACTCGGGCCTGGACGGCTCCTCGTCCTGGGGCGACTCGCTCCCGTACGTCGAGAACGCCTCGAACCTGGTGGCCGAGCAGGTGCCGGGCATCGACGCGATCCTGGTGGGCCACACGCACGTCGAGGTGCCCTCGTACACGGTGAAGAACGCGGAGACCGGCGAGGAGGTCCTCCTCTCCGAGCCGTACTGCTGGGGCTACCGCCTGAGCGTCTTCGACTTCGAACTCGAACTCCACCACGGGCAGTGGAAGGTGACGGGCAAGACGGCGCAGACCCTCAACCCCAAGGACGTGGACGAGGACCCGGAGATCAAGAAGCTCCTGGAGGCCGACCACGAGCTGGTCGTGAAGTACGTGAACACGGCGGTCGGCACCTGCACGCAGGACCTCTCCGCGGCGGAGTCCTGCTGGAAGGACGTGCCGATCATGGACTTCATCCACAAGGTCCAGATGGAGACGGTCAAGGCCGGGCTCTCGGCGTCGGACGCGGCGCTCCCGCTGATCTCGGTCGCCGCGCCCTTCAGCCGCACGGCGGACATTCCGCAGGGCAGCGTCACCATCAAGGACATCGCCGGGCTCTACATCTACGACAACACCCTGTACGGCAAGAAGCTGACGGGTGCCCAGCTCAAGGACTACCTGGAGTTCGGGGCGAAGTACTACTACCAGGTCCCGGCCGGCACGAAGGTCGACACCGCGACCCTCACCAACGCCAACAAGTTCTGGGACTACATGTACGACACGGCGGCGGGCGTCGACTACGAGATCGACATCGCGCAGGCCGAGGGCTCCCGGATCAAGAACCTCACCTACAACGGCGCCCCGGTCGCCGACGACCAGGTCTTCGTCGTCGCGGTCAACAACTACCGGGCGAACGGCGGTTCCGGCTACCCGCACATCGCCACGGCGCCGATCGCCTACAGCTCCACCAACGAGATCCGTCAGCTGATGATCGACTACGTGACGGCGAAGAAGGCGCTCGACCCGGCGGACTTCGCGGTCACCAACTGGAAGCTGACGCAGGCCGGAACCCCGGTGTTCTGAGCGAACGTCCGATCACCGGCCGGCGTCGTAGTGGTGTTCCGTGCTGAAGACGTGCACCGCACACCACGAAGGAGACCTGTCCAGTGATCCGGATCTGAACTGCCTTCGTCGGTCCGGCCGTTGGAACCCTCGCCCTCTCCGCCTGCGGCGGCGAGGGTCCCGCCGAGGGGGACCGCGGCCGTGGAACGGCTCAAACCGGCCCGGGGAGAGCGGCGGATCACCCTCGATGTCGTCGACCCGGGCGCGACGGACGCGCGGCGGAAGGTGCAGCCCGGGCAGCATCTGCTCATCGCCGTCCCCGAGCGCGACGACCAGGAACCGGGAGTCTTCCGGGGGGATCAGGCGCAGCTGGAGCGAGGCCGGATCAAGAAGGCCCTGCGCGCCTCCGAGACCACCAAGTGCTTTTCCCAGTGGGCGAGTTCGAGGGCCGGACCCGGAGCGGGACGTCCGCCGAGGAGTCCGCCCTCCCCTCGGCCGACCCGAACTACAGCCTCCGCGACGAACTCGCCGGCCAGAAGGCCGACGCCCTCGCCACGAAGCCGGTTCACGCCGGTGGCGCCGACCGCGTCAGCTGAACACGATCATCGACCCCTGTGCCAGGGACCGCGTCGCCGCCGCGTGCAGGCCGAGCCACACATGGCGCTCGCGGGCGAAGGGGCTGGGGTCGTAGGGCGCCGGTACCGCGGGCTCCTCCAGTTCGGTGGGGGCGGCCGGCGGTGCCGGGGCGGCCGGCGGGTTGGCCGGGTCGATGCCGATCGACGGGGCCACCAGTTCCAGTTCCCGCAGCAGGGACTGGGAGGAGCCCAGGGGGCCGCCGCCGGCCAGGAGTTCGTCGCTGGACAGCGGGTGCGGGAAATCGACCGGGACGTAGGCGCCCGCGTGGTCGTAGTGCCACACCAGGTGCGACTGCTGGGCCGTCGACTCGAACATCTCCAGCAACTGCTCGTAGTCACCGCCCAGTTCGTCCACCGGGGTCACGGGCAGCCCGCACACCTGGAGCAGGTAGGCCCGGCGCAGGAAGTGCAGCGCGTCGTAGTCGAAGCCGGCCACCGGGGCCACCTCGCCGGACAGGCCCGGCATGTACTGGTACACCGGCACCGGCGGGAGACCGGCCGCGGCCAGCGCGTCGTTGTAGTGCGCGAGTTCCTCGGCGAACGGGTTGTCCGGGGTGTGGCACAACACGTCGACGAGCGGGACCAGCCACAGGTCACAGGCCAAAGGACAGCTCCTAGTGTGGGTCGATCAGAGGCCGCACTCCGCGGGCAGGGCGTTCAGGAAGCGTAATCGCTACGGGGCATGTCGAGGCCCCCCGGTGCGACTTCCACTCTCTGTCCGGGTTGTCCGCACGGGGCGTGACGCAGCTGATCAGGGCTGCTCGGCAAGGCGCTCGACGAGCGCGAGGGAGTGGGCGTTGGCCGCGGCCACGATGGCGCGGGCCGCCTCGGCGTCGCGGCGGGCGAGGGCGTCGACCAGCTCGGTGTGGCCGGCCCACAGGTGGTGGCGCACGTCGGGGAGGCGGCGCAGGTGCTGCACCGCGCAGACCCAGGACTGGACCCGCAGGCGGTGCAGGAAGTCGGCCAGGTAGGGGTTGCCGAACAGGCCGCTCAGCTCGCGCCAGAAGCGCAGGTCGTAGCCGATCAGCACGCTGAGGTCACCGGCCGCCGCGGCCCGCTGGGCCTCCTCGCCGCGCCGGCGCACCGCCGCCAGGGCCGCCGCCGTCCGCGGGTCCTCCGGGGCGGTGAAGGCCGGGTGGGTGGTGAGGGCCTGGAACATGCCGTCGGTGACCAGGCTGCGGGCCTCGATCATGCCCCGGTAGTCGGCCGGCGAGTACTCGGGGACGCGGAAGCCGCGGTGCTGGTCGGCCTCCAGGATGCCCTGCGCGGACAGGTCGACCAGTGCCTCGCGGACCGGGGTCGCCGAGACGCCGTACTGGTCGGCGATCTCCTTGACCGTGAACGCCCGGCCCGGCTGCAGCCGCCCCGCCAGCACCTCGTCACGCAGCGCGTCCGCGATCTGCTGGCGCAGGGTGCTGCGCGTCACGGCGCCGTTGCCGGGCATCGTCCGGGCCTCTCCTCACGCGTATGGGTGACGTACTCGTAGGTGCTCGTCATCTCTTACGAGCACGTCACCTTACGCGTTCGGATCGGCCAGGCGGCAGCTGCCGTTCGGTTACGCCGTGTACTCGTCGGCGACGCTCAGCGCCGCGTCCAGGGCCGCGAGGCCCTCCTTCAGCTCGGCCTCGGAGACGTTGCAGGGCGGGACGATGTGGGTCCGGTTCATGTTGATGAAGGGCCACAGTCCGTGCTGCTTGGCGGCGGCGCCGAACGCGGCCATGGGGGCGTTCGCCTCGCCGGCCGCGTTGTAGGGCACCAGCGGCTCCCGGGTCTCCCGGTTCTTCACCAGGTCCAGCGCCCAGAACATGCCGACGCCACGGACCTCGCCGACGCTCGGGTGCCGCTCGGCCAGCTCGGCCAGGGCGGGTCCGACGACGCTCGCGCCGAGCCGCTTGGCGTTCTCGACGACGCCCTCCTCCGCCATCACGTTGATCGTGGCGACGGCGGCGGCGCAGGCCAGCGGGTGCCCGGAGTAGGTGAGACCGCCCGGGTAGGGCCGCTTGCCGAAGGTCTCGGCGATCTTCTCGGAGATGGCCACACCGCCGAGGGGCACGTAACCCGAGTTCACACCCTTGGCGAAGGTCATCAGGTCCGGCACGACACCGGACAGGTCCGCGGCGAACCACTCACCGGTCCGCCCGAACCCGGCCATGACCTCGTCCAGGATGAACACGATCCCGTACTTGTCACAGATCTCCCGGACCCCGGCCAGGTAGCCGGGCGGCGGGACCATGATCCCGGCGGTGCCGGGCACGGTCTCCAGGACGATCGCCGCGACCGTCCCCGGCCCCTCGAAGGCGATCGTCGTCTCCAGGTGCTCCAGCGCCCGCGCGGTCTCCTGCTCCTCGGTCTCCGAGTAGAAGCGGGAGCGGTAGAGGAAGGGCGCCCAGAAGTGGACGACACCGGCACTGGCGCTGTCGGAGGCCCAGCGGCGCGGGTCACCGGTGACGTTGATCGCCTGCTGGGTGCCGCCGTGGTACGAGCGGTACGCCGAGAGCACCTTCGCGCGGCCCGTGTGCAGCCGGGACATGCGAATGGCGTGCTCTATGGCGTCCGCGCCGCCGTTGGTGAAGAAGATCTTGTCCAGGTCGCCGGGGGTCCGCTCGGCGATCAGCCGGGCCGCCTCCGAGCGCGCCTCGACGGCGAACGCGGGTGCGAACGTCGTCATCTTCGCCGCCTGCTCCTGGATCGCGGCGACGACCTTGGGGTGCTGGTAGCCGATGTTGGTGAAGACGAGTCCGCTGGTGAAGTCCAGGTAGCGCCTGCCGTCGTAGTCCCAGAAGTAGGACCCCTCGGCGCCGGCGACGGCGAGCGGGTCGATGAGGTCCTGGGCGGACCAGGAGTGGAAGACATGCGCACGGTCCGCGGCCTTCACCGCGGCGCCGGCTTCGGGGCTGAGCTGAGGGGTCATGCGGGCGAGCGTAAATGTCCGGGATGCGGACGCGACATCGGCGTCCTGTTCCGTGGGCGGGGCTTTTCCGCGACAGGTTGTCGACGTGCGACGGCACCGCCGTTACGGAACCGTAGACCCAGGTCCGCGCGGCCCCCCGTGCGGCCGCACTATTCTCGGTCCGTTGCAGACCTATGGGGGGAAGGCGGCGCGGGAATGGACAAGCTGGGACCGGGGGATCCGCAGCGGATCGGGGCGTACCGGCTGCTCGCGCGGCTCGGCGCGGGCGGAATGGGGCATGTGTACCTGGCCCGGTCCGACCGGGGCCGTACGGTCGCCGTGAAGCTGGTGCGCGAGGAGCTGGCCGAGCAGGAGGAGTTCCGGGCGCGGTTCCGGCAGGAGGTGACGGCCGCGCGGCGGGTCGGCGGGCACTGGACCGCGCCCGTGCTGGACGCGGACACCGAGGCCGCGGTGCCCTGGGTGGCCACCGGGTACGTCGCCGGGCCCAGCCTGCAGCAGGTCGTCTCACGCGAGCACGGGGCGCTGCCCGAGCGGTCGGTACGGATCCTCGCGGCGGGGCTCGCGCACGCGCTCAAGGACATCCACGCGGCCGGGATCGTGCACCGGGATCTGAAGCCGTCCAACGTGCTCGTCACCATCGACGGGCCGAGGGTGATCGACTTCGGGATCGCGCGGGCGATGGAGACCATGGCGGGGGACGGGCTGACCCGTACCGGGTCGCTGGTCGGGTCGCCCGGGTTCATGGCGCCCGAGCAGGTGCGGGGGGACCGGATCACGCCCGCGTGCGACGTCTTCTGCCTGGGGTCCGTGCTCGCCTACGCCGCCACCGGTGTGCTGCCCTTCGGGGGTGCCAACAGCGGGGTGCACGCCCTGATGTTCCGGATCGCCCAGGAGGAGCCGGATCTGGAGGGGGTCCCGGAGGGGATCGCGGATCTGGTGCGGGACTGTCTGAAGAAGGATCCCGCTGCCCGGCCTTCGCTGGATCGCATTCTGGAGCGGACGGGGGCGGAGGACACGGTGTCCGGGGGGCGGTCCCGGGATCCCTGGCTGCCGGGGGCGTTGGTGGCGCAGCTGGGGCGGCATGCGGTGCAGCTGCTGGACGCGGAGGATCCGTCGCCGAGCACCCGGCCTCCGGCCGGGCCCGCGTCCCCGCCCGCACCGCCCGTGCAGCAGCCGTCGGCGGGTGCGGGCGGCCCCGGCGGGGCGGACTCGCCGTCGGCAGGTGCGGGTGCGCCGGGAGGGCCGGGTGCGGTTGCGGGAGTGCCTGCTCCTGCCTGGGTGCAGCAGCAGGGGGGCGGCGGGTCGCCCGAGCACTCTTCCGCCGCTGATGACGTTTCCGCGGCGCCCCCGGCCAAGGGGAGCGGTGCGGCCGTCAACCATCTTCCGACCCTGGTTTCCGGGCCGACCCCGCCGCCCGCACCGCCTCCCGCCGTTCCCGGCTACGGTGCGGCGGCCGGGCCGTACGCCTCGCCGGGGCAGTACGGGTATCCGCAGCAGCCCCAGCAGCATCCTCAGCCCCAGGCCCCCGTCTACGGCTACCCGCAGCAGCCGTACAACCCCTACGGCGGTGGCGGGCTCGGTGCCACCCCGCCCTACGGGCCGCCGCCGGTCGGGGTTCCGCAGGAGCCCGAGCGGCGCAACGGGCGGTCCACCGCGTTGCTCGTCGTGATCGCGCTGGTCGTGGCGCTCGGCGCGGGCGGGTCGGTGTACGCGCTGATGAACCATGGCGGGGACGACGGCAAGGCCGGGGGGACGGTCAGTCCTGCGCCCACCGTCACCACCACCGCGCCGGGCGGTACCTCGCCGGCGCCCACCCCCACGACCTCGGCGCCGTCCTCCTCCGCGCCCGCGGACGGGGCGATCCCGGCCGGTTACCTCGGCACCTGGCAGACCACGATCGACAACGCCAGTGGCACCAACACCCGTCAACTGACCATCCAGCAGGGGAAGGTGGGGGACACCGTCCTCACGCTCGTCGCGGACGGACCCACCGCGGGCGGCGGCACGTACCACTGCGTGTTCGAGGCGGAGCTCAGCGAACAGCCCGGCGGCAACGGTCCGTTGGAGATCGGGCCGTCGAGCGTCAGCTCCGGTGAGCCGCTGTCCTCCTGCTCGCCGGGCGAGGCCACCGAGATCACGCTGCTGCCGGACGGGCGGCTGAAGCGGGTGAAGAAGAGCGGCGGGGAGAGCCTGACGTACACCAAGCAGTGAGGCGAACTCACCTTCCTGCTACGGCTGTTGCACGTTGGGCGAACTCCGTCCCGCCAGGGGGAACGGCCAGAACGTCATCCGCACGCACGGCCACGTGCTGGACCCCGGCGGGCATGAAGCTGTGCGCCCAGCCGGCTGAAGGGGAGGGTGCCTATCGGGGCTCCGGCGGACGCTGCCTCGGCATGTTCGGGCGCGTCCCGTTCGCCGGCGGCAGCGGAAACCGTCCCACGGGGCTGCCCGGATCCACCCGGGCCCCGGACGCCACCGCCGCCTGGATGCCCAGCGGGGCCGAACCCGTGCGGAACTCCACCATCCAGTCGGCCGTCTCCGTGCGCACCAGCTCCATCACGTCCTCGGAGAACCGCCGCAGTACCGCCAGGCACCGCTCGGCGGCCTCGCCGGCCGTCCCCTCCGCCGGCCCCAGGACCTCCCGCACGCTCTCCGACGCCCAGTCGAACTGCAACACCTGCAACCGCCGCTGCACAGCCTGAGCGGTCGCCACGTCCCTTATCCAGCCCGACGTGACCCCGAAGAACCGGTCGACCGCGACACACGCCACCGAGAGCATCAGCGCCAGATACCCCCAGGGCGCCACCCCGCCGACCACCCCGGTCAGGTCCAGCAACGGCAGCGCGGCCCCGCACACCGCCCCCGCCGCCGCCCCGGCCCGCAGCGCCCGTGCCCCGCGTCGCTTCCACACCCGGTCCGCGAGATACCAGGACGCCGTCTGCAGTGCTCCCCGCTCCACCCACCGGTACAGCTCGTCGAGTCGCTCGGCGGGCTCCCCCCAGTCCCCGAGCGGGAACGACCGCCCGGTCAGATCGCCCGGCCGCGGCCCGGCCGCACCCTCGCCCCACCCGTCCTGAGGCGGACCCTCGGGCTGCATCTCCGGCTGAGCCACCCGGCACTCCCTACTGAACACGACACTGGAACAGGGCCCGTCACATTGCGTGACATTGCATGCCGACGCGCGCCATCCTTCCTACCGCCCAATGGGTGGCGAGGACGGAGCTTTCCCCTCTTTTCCGCCCGGAAGAGCGCCTTGATCAGGTATAGGTCTGCCTCTGCTCTCACTCGAAAGAGTGGCGGGGCGATGGCCGCGCAGACCACGTAGGCTCGTGCACAACGGAGAAACGACGCCGCAGGCGACGAACGAGGAACCAGGAGCTGATCGTGATCCCCGGTGGTGGCCAGCCCAACATGCAGCAGTTGCTCCAGCAGGCCCAGAAGATGCAGCAGGACCTGCAGCGGGCGCAGGAGGAACTGGCGAACACGGAGGTCGACGGGCAGGCCGGCGGCGGGCTGGTACGGGCCACCGTCACCGGTTCCGGCGAGCTGCGCGGCCTGAAGATCGACCCGAAGGCGGTGGACCCGGAGGACACCGAGACCCTCGCCGACCTGATCGTGGCGGCCGTCCAGGCGGCCAACGAGAACGCGCAGACGCTCCAGCAGCAGAAGCTGGGCCCCCTGGCGCAGGGCCTGGGCGGCGGCAGCGGCATCCCCGGTCTGCCCTTCTAAGACGGGGCGCGGCCAACTACCGTACGCACTGAAAGACTCCAGGAAGGGCAGTCCGTTGTACGAAGGCGTGGTTCAGGACCTCATCGACGAGCTGGGTCGGCTGCCCGGCGTCGGTCCCAAGAGCGCGCAGCGGATCGCCTTCCACATCCTGCAGGCGGAGCCGACGGACGTCCGTCGGCTCGCCCAGGCCCTCCTCGAGGTGAAGGCGAAGGTCCGCTTCTGCGCGACCTGCGGCAACGTGGCGCAGGAGGAGCTGTGCAACATCTGCCGTGATCCTCGCCGCGACCCCTCGGTCATCTGTGTCGTGGAGGAGCCCAAGGACGTCGTCGCCATCGAGCGCACCCGCGAGTTCCGCGGCCGCTACCACGTGCTCGGCGGCGCGATCAGCCCGATCGAGGGCGTCGGCCCCGACGACCTGCGTATACGAGAACTTCTCGCGCGGTTGGCCGACGGGACGGTCACGGAGCTGATCCTGGCCACGGACCCGAATCTGGAAGGCGAGGCCACGGCCACGTATCTCGCCCGCATGATCAAGCCCATGGGCCTCAAGGTCACCCGCCTGGCCAGCGGCCTCCCGGTGGGTGGCGACCTGGAATACGCGGACGAGGTCACCCTCGGCCGCGCCTTCGAGGGGAGACGACTCCTAGATGTCTGACGCCACGCTGCACGCGACCGGCCGGAACCCGGACGACTTCGCGGTCCAGATCGCGGACCAGATCGAGAGCTTCCTGGTGGCCGTCACAGAGGTGGCGAAGGGCGACGAACCCGACTCGGCCGTCCCCTTCCTGCTTCTGGAGGTCTCCCAGCTCCTCCTGGCCGGCGGCCGCCTCGGCGCGCACGAGGACATCGTCCCCGACGAGCGCTACGAGCCCGACCTCGGCCCCGAGCAGGACGTGGACATACTGCGCGAGAACCTGGCCCGGCTCCTCGACCCCATCGACGTCTACTCCGAGGTCTTCGACCCCTACGAGCCCCGGACGGCCCCCGTCCCGGCCCGTATCTCCGACGACCTCGCCGACGTCGTCACCGACCTCCGCCACGGCATGGCCCACTACCGCTCGGGCCGCACCACGGAGGCCCTGTGGTGGTGGCAGTTCTCCTACTTCTCGAACTGGGGCGGCACCGCCTCCGCCACGCTCCGCGCCCTCCAGTCCCTGGTGGCGCACGTCCGCCTCAACCAGCCCCTGGAAGAGCTCGACGGCCTCGACACCGACCAGGCGGCCATGGGCGACGAGACCCTGGAGTTCGAGGCGGGCAGGGTCATGGCGGAGGAGATCGGCGGTCCCCTGGGGATGCGCCCGGCCAAGTAGCGCGCCCGGACCCGCTCACAGCCCCCACAGGCCCTTCGCCAGGGTCGTCGCCCCGCCCGCGAGCGCGAGCAGCAGCACCAGCAGCCGCGCCCGTGGTTCGGGGACCCGTCCGGCGAGCGCCCGGCCGAGCAGCGCCCCCGTGGTCATCGCGGCCACGGCGGCGACCCACTGGGCCGTCCCCAGCCGGGGCGTCCCGTTGGCGGCCACGGAGAAGGCGTTGACCAGGACGCCGTAGAACTGCGCGTTGGGCACGAACTCCCGTACGGTCCAGCCCGCGTTGACCGCGTAGAGGGAGACGGGCGGCCCGCCGACGCCGGCCGCCGAGTTCATGAAGCCGCCCACCGCGCCGGCCGCGACCGCACCCCGCGTGCCCCGCAGCATCGGCACCCGGGCGCCCCGCAGGACCAGCAGGACGGCACACGTGACCAGGCCGCCCATGACCAACAGCAGGACCGGCTCGGGCAGTTGACGGGTCAGCCAGACTCCCGCCGGCACCGTGCACGCCGCGGCGACGCACAACGGCACCATCGCCCGCGGCCGCACCCGCCGCCATCCTCCGGCGAGGCCCACCACGCTGATGGCGCCGGCGGCGCAGTTGGCGAGCGTGACCCCGTCGCCCGCCCCGAGCAGCAGCACCAGCCCGGGGACGGCGACCAGCGCGAACCCCATCCCGGTGATCCACTGCACGGTCGAGCCGAGCAGCACGATCGCGGCGAGCAGCAGGTCGCTTGTCACGGTTCGGCAGTCTCCTGCCGCCGCCCGGGTGTGATCAAGGGGTCGGCGCGGACGGGCGGCACTCTCCCCTGGTGCTTGAAAGTTAAATCATGCGGTCACTGTGAGCCGGGGCACGTTCCGCGTGGCGTGTCGTGCGCTGGGCAGGTTCCGGTCGCGAGCGCGTCGATCTCCCACCGTCCGACGTCTCACCATGCGGGAGCAGGACGGTGGAATTCGGACGCTCGTTAGACTGAGCCGACACAAACGAACCGAGCGAGGAGCGCACGTGGGCCTTGTCGTGCAGAAGTACGGAGGCTCCTCCGTAGCCGATGCCGAAGGCATCAAGCGCGTCGCCAAGCGGATCGTGGAAGCGAAGAAGAACGGCAACCAGGTGGTTGTCGTCGTTTCCGCGATGGGCGACACGACGGACGAGCTGATCGATCTCGCCGAGCAGGTTTCTCCGATGCCTGCCGGACGCGAATTCGACATGCTGCTGACCGCCGGAGAGCGTATCTCCATGGCCCTGCTGGCCATGGCGATCAAAAACCTGGGCCACGAGGCCCAGTCGTTCACCGGCAGCCAGGCAGGCGTCATCACCGACTCGGTCCACAACAAAGCCCGGATCATCGACGTCACGCCCGGCCGCATCAGGGACTCCCTGGACAAGGGCAACATCGCGATCGTCGCCGGGTTCCAGGGCGTCAGCCAGGACAAGAAGGACATCACCACGCTGGGCCGCGGTGGGTCCGACACCACGGCCGTGGCGCTGGCCGCCGCGCTCGACGCCGAGGTCTGCGAGATCTACACCGACGTCGACGGTGTGTTCACCGCCGACCCGCGTGTGGTGAAGAAGGCGAAGAAGATCGACTGGATCTCCTTCGAGGACATGCTGGAGCTCGCGGCCTCCGGCTCCAAGGTGCTGCTCCACCGCTGTGTGGAGTACGCCCGCCGTTACAACATCCCGATCCACGTCCGCTCCTCCTTCAGCGGGTTGCAGGGCACGTGGGTCAGCAGTGAGCCGATTGGGGACAAGAAGGTGGAGCAGGCCATCATCTCCGGTGTCGCGCACGACACCTCCGAGGCCAAGATCACGGTCGTCGGTGTGCCGGACAAGCCGGGTGAGGCTGCCGCGATCTTCCGGACCATCGCCGATGCCGAGATCAACATCGACATGGTCGTGCAGAACGTGTCGGCGGCCTCCACGGGGCTGACCGACATCTCCTTCACGCTGCCGAAGACCGAGGGCCGCAAGGCCATCGACGCGCTGGAGCGCAACCGCGCGGGCATCGGCTTCGACTCGCTGCGCTACGACGACCAGATCGGCAAGATCTCCCTCGTCGGCGCCGGCATGAAGACCAACCCGGGCGTCACGGCCTCCTTCTTCGAGGCGCTGAGCAACGCCGGCGTGAACATCGAGCTGATCTCGACCTCGGAGATCCGTATCTCGGTCGTCACCCGTGCCGACGACGTGCCGGAGGCCGTGCGCGCCGTGCACACCGCCTTCGGTCTCGACTCCGACACCGACGAGGCCGTCGTCTACGGAGGCACGGGCCGGTAATGGCGCCGACCGGAAAGCCGACGCTCGCGGTCGTGGGTGCGACCGGAGCCGTCGGCGCGGTCATGCTCCAGATCCTGTCCCAGCGCGCGGACGTCTGGGGCGAGATCCGTCTGATCGCCTCCCCGCGCTCGGCCGGCCGCAAGCTGGCCGTGCGCGGGGAGGAGATCGAGGTGGCGGCCCTGACGGAGGACGCCTTCGACGGGGTCGACATCGCCATGTTCGACGTGCCCGACGAGATCTCCGCCGAGTGGGCGCCGATCGCCGCCGCGCGCGGTGCGGTCGTCGTCGACAACTCCGGCGCCTTCCGGATGGACCCGGACGTGCCCCTCGTCGTCCCCGAGGTCAATCCGCACGCGGTGCGCAGCCGGCCGCGCGGGATCGTCGCCAACCCCAACTGCACGACCCTGTCGATGATCGTCGCCCTGGGCGCGCTGCACGCCGAGTTCGGGCTGCGCGAGCTGGTGGTGTCGTCGTACCAGGCGGTGAGCGGGGCGGGGCGGGCCGGGGTGGAGACGCTGCGGGCCCAGCTGTCCATGGTCGCCGGGACCGAGCTGGGGACCAAGCCCGGTGACGTACGGCGGGCCGTCGGGGACGACACCGGGCCCTTCCCGGAGCCGGTCGCGCTGAACGTCGTCCCGTGGGCCGGGTCGCTGAGGGAGGACGGCTGGTCGTCGGAGGAGATGAAGGTGCGGGACGAGTCCCGCAAGATCCTCGGACTGCCGCAGCTGCCGGTCGCCGTGACCTGTGTCCGGGTGCCGGTGGTCACCACGCACTCGCTCACCGTCCACGCCCGCTTCCAGGGCGAGGTGACCGTCGACGGCGCTCGCGAGATCCTCGCCACCGCGCCCGGCGTCGTGCTCTACGACGACCCCGCCGCCGGTGAGTTCCCCACCCCCGCCGACGTGGTGGGCACCGACCCGACCTGGGTCGGGCGGGTCCGCCGGGCCCTCGACGACCCGACCGCGCTCGAACTCTTCGTCTGCGGCGACAACCTGCGCAAGGGTGCCGCGCTCAACACCGCGCAGATCGCCGAGCTGGTCGCCGCGGAATTCAGGGGAGAGACACCCGCTCGCGGATAAGACGTTTGTAGTATCCACGTAAGAATGTGGCGGGGAGCATGGTCCAGAACGCTTGATCCGCGCTCCCCGGCGACAGAGGATTTTCCTCCCCGCTCCTCGCAACCATGCGAAGGGCGGGGAGCGTCTTTGCGGTCACCTTTGCGGGGCGTGGGACGTGAGGATCCTGGCGTGGGGACGCCGTGATCGGGGCGTGGGGACGCCCGTTCAAATGGGATATAGGGGAAGAGCGGGACGCATGACGGCACTTGGGACACCGTCGGTTGTCGGACATGTGACGCCCGGCACGTACAACCCTGGCGGGGGGAGACGTGTCCAACAGGCGTGGCAGAGGTACTCGAACTCAGTGCGGCCCGCGGCTCCGCTGCGCTCCGGCCGCCCCGCGCTGCGCTCCGGCCGCGCATTCCCGGCGGCATGCCGGTGATCGCGCCCATGCCCGCAGCGCGGCCCGCCCGCATACCCAGTCAGCGTGACGGCTCCGACGACACGGCGGCCGACACCGCGACCGCGGACGCCGCGGTCGCCGGCACGACCGTCGACCACCTCACCGAGACCTACCGGGCGCACTACCGCTCCCTGCTGGGCCTCGCCGCGCTCCTCCTCGACGACACCGCCTCCTGCGAGGACGTCGTGCAGGAGGCCTTCATCCGCGTCCACTCGGCCCGCAAGCGCGTCCGCGACCCCGAGAAGACGCTGGCCTACCTGCGGCAGACGGTCGTCAACCTGTCCCGCTCCGCCCTGCGCCGGCGCATCCTCGGCCTGAAGCTCCTCTCCAAGCCGATGCCGGACATGGCGAGCGCGGAGGAGGGTGCCTACGACTCGCTGGAGCGGCGCGACCTCATCAAGGCGATGAAGGGCCTGCAGCGCCGCCAGCGCGAGGTCCTCGTCCTGCGCTACTTCGCGGACATGACGGAGGCCCAGGTCGCCGAGACGCTCGGCATCTCCCTGGGCTCGGTGAAGGCGTACGGCTCGCGGGGCATCGCCGCGCTGCGGGTGGCCATGGAGACACCGGCATGAGCGAGCACACCGAAGGGGGCGATTCCCATGAAGGTCCTTCCCGCGAAGGCCGCTCCGAGGGACGCCATGAGCCCTACGGGCACGAACCCACGAAGCACCACGAGCAAGAGCACACGCAATCGCACGCTGGGAACGGAACTGTGAACCACGGCCCCGACGAAAAGGGCCCCGAGGGGCTCGGCCCGGGCCCGGACGGGCTCGGCCCGGACGACCTGGACCTGCGCCGGCTGCTGCACTCCGCGGTCGACGACCTGGAGCCGCGCACCGGCACGCTGGACCACCTGCGCAAGGCGGTGCCCGCCCGGCGCGCCCGCAAGCGCCAGGCCGCCGTCGGCATGGCGGCCGCCGCACTGTTCGTGGGCACGGCGATCCCCGCGCTGATCCACGTCTCGAACTCCGCCGGCACCGACCCCAACACCGCCATGGCCGGGCAGACCTCCCAGGCCCAGGGCGGCGCCACCCAGGGCAAGGACCCGGACGGCGGCTCCAGCAGCGTCGGCGGCTCCCACGACCGGCCCCCCGGGCACGGCAAGGACACCAGCAAGGGCGGTGAGCCGGGCAGGACCGGCGGCAACGGCACCGGCTCGACCACCGGCGCCAACCCGTCCGCCACCCTCGCCACGGGCACCCCGGTGTGCACGGCTGCCCAGCTCGGCTCCGCCACCCAGACCGTGGACGCCCCCGACTCCGCGGGCGTCGTCTACGGCACCTTCCGGGTCACCAACATCTCCACCGCCGGCTGCACCGTCGGCGGCCCGGGCTCGATCGGCGTCTCGGCGCAAGGGGCCGCGGATCCCGCCAAGATCCTCAGCGCCCGGCATGTGGCCGGGGACGCGGCGGCCGCCCTGCCCGACCCCTCCCTGGAGGTCGCGGCGCTGGTCCTGCAGCCGGGTGCGGCCTACGAGGAGAAGTTCGCCTTCGTGCCCTCCGAGACCTGTCCCACCACCGGCGGCTCGGACACCACCGGCGGCTCGGACACCGGGGGTCCCTCGCCCGACCCGACGCCCACCCAGGACGCCGGCGCCACCGGGAGCACGGACACCGGCGCCACGTCCTCCGGCACCACCACCCAGCTCGGCACCGAGGACGGCACCACGGCCGACGGCAGCGTCCTGGTCACCCACACCGCGCAGGGGGGCTCGCCCACCATCGCGGCGACCGTGCCGAACGCGTGCGCCGGGACGGTGTACTACACCGAGGTGCTCGCGGGCGCGTAGCCAGGAGCCGTGGTCCGGGCCTGTGGCCGCGGGCCGTGGTCCGGATCCGTGACCGCGGGCCGCGGTCAGACGGTGGCGGCCGGGGCGGAGGTGTCCTCCGACTCCTCCGGCTCCTCCGGCACCAGGCCGAGCGCCGCGTCCCGCTGGAACTCCACTTCGCGGCGCAGCAGCCGGAACCACATGAAGACCACGAAGCCCGCGAAGACGAACCACTCGCCGGTGTAGCCGAGGTTCTGGAACGCCTTCAGATCGAGACCGGTGCCGGCCGGCGCGGTCGCGGGCACGGCCTTCATCCCCGCGTCGGCCTTGTCGAGGGTGACCCAGGCGTCGTAGAGCTTGTCCGGCACCAGGTTCACCAGTGAGGCCGCGCTGATGGCCGCCGTCTGCCCGGCGGGCAGCCCGCCCTGGGCGCTGACCCCGTTGTCCCCCGGGGTCTCGGAGGCCTGCAGCGCGCCGGTGACGGTGACGTCGCCGGCCGGCGCGGCCGGGGCCTTCGCCGGATCCGCCCTGCCGGGCAGCCAGCCCCGCACCACGGGCAGCGTCCGGCCGGAGTCGGTGCGCAGCAGCGTCAGCACGTAGAAGCCCTGCTTGCCGTCCAGCTCCCGGCCCGGCACCAGCAGCTGCTTGCCGTACCGGCCGCTCGCGGTGGCCCGGCGTCCCGAGGTGCTCTGGTCGACGGGCAGCAGCTCGGCCAGCGGGCGCGCCGCCTCGTGTCTGCCGGAGGCGGCCTGCTCGGTCGCGGCGCGGTGGTCCTGCACCCGCCCCTCGAACCGGCTCAGCTGCCACGACCCCATGAACACGCAGAACGGGATGGCGAGCAGCACGAAGACGTTGATGCCCCACCAGCGGGGTGTCAGCAGAAACCGGTACACGCTTTAACGGTACGGGGCCGCGGTGGAGGGCCGGGGCCGGGGGTCCGGCCACGGCCCGCATTCCGCGGCGTCCTCACCTGACCTCAGGGGCAACCGGACCCGCTGGCGGGGTTGGTGCAGGTGTTGTGGCCCGCGCCGCCGTCGTTGGTGTTGGTCCCGGTTCCTCCGTCGAGGTGGTCGTTGCCGTTGTTGCCCTGAAGGGTGTCGTTGCCGTTGCCGCCGTTGATGGTGTCGTTGCCGTCGTCGCCGATCAGAGCGTCGTCGTTGTCGTCACCGTTGATGGTGTCGTTGCCGGTGCCGCCTTCGACGCGGTCGTTGCCGGCGTTGCCACTGAGCTTGTCGTTGCCCGGGCCGCCGCAGATGAGGTCGTTGCCGCCGGCGCCGTTGACGGTGTCGTTCCCGGCCAGGGCGAAGATCACGTCGTTGCCCGCGGTGCCGGTGATGTTGTCGTTGCCGTTCGTGCCGGTGATCGTGGGCGTGGCGGTCGCGCAGCTGGCCGGCGGCGGCGGAGCCGTGGCCAGCAGCACCGACACGTTGTCGCCGAACAGGTTCGCGGTGGCGAGGTCGGGGCGGCCGTCGCCGTTGAAGTCGCCCGTCGCCACCGCATGCGGGCCGTCACCGGTGCCGTAGTTCTGGGCCGTGGCGAAGGTGCCGTTGCCGTTGTTCAGCAGTACCGACAGGTTGTCGTCGTTCTGGTTCGTGACGGCGAGGTCGCGGTTGCCGTCGCCGTCGAAGTCGCCCACCGCCACCGATTGGGGTGCACCGCCGACGCTGTAGTTCACCGCTGTGGCGAAGGTGCCGTTGCCGTTGTTCAGCAGCACCGACGCATTGCCGCTGGCGAGGTTCGCGGTGGCGAGGTCGGGCGCGTTGTCGCCGTTGAAGTCGCCCACCGCCACCGACGTGGGGGCGTCACCGGCGCCGTAGTCCACCGCTGTGGCGAAGGTGCCGTTGCCGTTGTTCAGCAGCACCGACACGTTGTCGCTTGCCTGGTTCGCGGTGGCGAGGTCGGGCGCGTTGTCGCCGTTGAAGTCGCCCACTGCCACCGAGATCGGGGCGTCACCGGCGCCGTAGCTCACCGGCGTGGCGAAGGTGCCGTTGCCGGTGCCGAGCAGCACCGACACGGTGTCGGGGGAAACGTTTGTGACGGCGAGGTCGGGCACGTTGTCGCCGTTGAAGTCACCCACCGCCATCCCCTGGGGCGCGTCGCCGGCGGCGGAGTTCACCGGCGTGCCGAAGGTGCCGTCGCCGTTGCCGAGCAGCACCGACACGTTGTCGTCGTTGAAGTTCGTGGTGGCGAGGTCGGGCACGCTGTCGCCGTTGAAGTCACCCACCACCACCGTCGCCGGGCCGTCGCCGACGTTGTAGTTCACCGCTGTGGCGAAGGTGCCGCTCCCGCTGTTCAGCAGCACCGACACGTTGTCGCCAATGGCGTTCGCGACAGCGAGGTCGGGGCGGCTGTCGCCGTTGAAGTCGCCCACCGCCACCGAGAACGGCCCGTCGCCGGCGCCGTAGTTCACGGCCGGGTCGAAGAGGCCCTGGGCGTGAGCCGAGGGAGCCATGACCATGGCGGCGGACAGCACCACTCCGGTCATGCCCGACAGCACCCGCGCCCGCCGACGGGCCGTCGGCCAGGCAGCCCGCATCCGGGACACCAGTCCCCTCGCCCCTCCAGAACAGCGCGACACAGACGTCATGCGACACCCTTTCAATAAAATGTCCTCACAAAGCAGACAGTGATGTCACACCCTGTCACCGCCTCACCCGTGCATACCTTCATGCGCACCGCGCCCGGCCCGGCTACCACCCGGAAGGCCTCAGAGCCCCCTTCGGCGGACCCGTGGCCTGCGGTCGGTCAGAGTTATCCACAGGCTGGGTACACCCGGCAGCGCATGGTGGGCGGGGCCAGGCAATATGGGCGCATGACTGGGGCCATGAGTGACAGCAGGACGCCGGACACACCGGACATGCCGGACTGGGAGAAGCGCTTCCGGGCGCCGCGGGTCTCGCTGCCCGACTGGGCGGAGGACGCGCCGGACCGCTCCCTGTTCGTGTCGAACGCGACGGGCACGTACGAGCTGTACGCCTGGGACCGGGCGACGGGCGAGCAGCGCCAGGCGACGGACCGGCCGAACGGCACGACGGACGGCGTGCTCTCCCCGGACGGCGCGTGGATCTGGTGGTTCGACGACAAGGACGGCGACGAGTTCGGCATCTGGCGCCGCCAGCCCTTCGCGGGCGGGGCGGACGAGGCCGCCGTGCCCGGTCTGGAGCCGTCCTACCCGGCCGGCCTGGGCCTCGCCCGTGACGGCCGCACGGCGGTGGTGGGCCGCTCGACGGACGAGGACGGCACGACCGTCCACCTCGCACGCGAGGGCGAGGACCCGGTCGAGATCTACCGGCACCGCGAGTCGGCGGGCGTCGGCGACCTCTCCTACGACGGCTCCCTGATCGCGATCGAGCACACCGAGCACGGCGACGCCATGCACGCGGCCCTGCGTGTGCTGCGCCCGGACGGCACGACGGTCGCCGAGCTGGACGACACCAAGGGCGGCACCGAGGAGCTGGGCCTGGAGATCCTCGGCTTCGCACCCGTGGACGGCGACACCCGCCTCCTCATCGGCCACCAGCGCCGCGGCCGCTGGGAGCCGCTGGTGTGGAACGTGGCGACGGGCGAGGAGAGCGACCTCGCCCTCGACCTGCCCGGCGACGTCGCCGCCGAGTGGTACCCGGACGGCAGCGCCCTGCTCATCGCGCACAGCTTCGAGGCCCGCAGCGAGCTGTTCCGCTACGACCCGGCGGCGCGCGAGCTGACCCGCATCCCCACCCCGCCCGGCACGGTCTCCGGGGCGACCGCCCGCCCCGACGGCAGCGTGGAGTACCTGTGGTCGTCGGCCGCCCGGCCGCCCGCGGTCCGCTCCACCACCGGCGAGGTCGTCCTGGACCCGCCCGGCATGAAGTGCCCGCCGTCCGTGCCGGTCGAGGACGTGTGGGTGGAGGGCCCCGGCGGCCGCATCCACGCCCTGATCCAGAAGCCCGCCGGTGCCACCGGCCCCCTCCCCACGGTCGTAGACCTGCACGGCGGCCCGACCTGGCACGACAGCGACTCCTTCGCCGCCGGCCCGGCCGCCTGGGTGGACCGGGGCTACGCGGTGATCCGCGTCAACTACCGAGGCTCCACCGGATACGGCCGCGCCTGGACGGACGCCCTGAAGCACCGGGTCGGCCTGATCGAGCTGGAGGACGTGGCCGCCGTCCGCGAGTGGGCGGTCGGCTCCGGCCTCGCCGACCCCGGGCGGATGGTCCTCACCGGCGGCTCCTGGGGCGGCTACCTCACCCTGCTCGGCGTCGGCACCCAGCCGGAGGCGTGGGCGGTGGGCATCGCGGTCGTGCCGGTCGCGGACTACGTCACCGCGTACCACGACGAGATGGAGTCCCTGAAGGCCATGGACCGCACGCTGCTGGGCGGCACCCCGGAGGAGGTCCCGGAGCGCTTCGAGGCATCCTCGCCGCTCACCTACGTCGACCAGGTAAAGGCGCCGGTCTACATCTCCGCGGGCGTCAACGACCCCCGCTGCCCGATCCGCCAGATCGACAACTACGTCAAGCGCCTGGAGGCCCGCGGCGCGGTCCACGAGGTGTACCGCTACGACGCCGGGCACGGCTCACTGGTGGTGGACGAGCGGATCAAGCAGCTGAGACTGGAGATGGAGTTCGCGGGCAGGCACCTGGCAGGAGAGTGAGCCGAGCCGGCGGGCGTCGCGCGAGTGCGGGACGCCCGCCGGAGGGTACGGCCGGCCGGTGTTGCCGGTCAGCCCGTGCAGCCGGGTACGGCTCCCGTCGGGCGGCAGTTGTCGGGTGTGTTGCCGGTGACGCCGGTGGCGGCGAGGGAGACCTGGCTGCCGGAGCCTTCGAAGATGCCGCCGCCGGATCCGGCGGTGTTGCCGGTCACCTGGCTGGCCGCCAGCGTCGCGACGGCCGGCGCCGTGGTGACGAGGCCGCCGCCGTCGGCGCCGGCCGTGTTGCCCGTGATCCGGGAGTAGTTGACGCTCAACGAGGCGCCGGCGTGGCTGATGCCACCGCCGCTGCCGGTCGCCCGGTTCCCGCTGACCACGGCGTTGCTCAGGGCGGCGGAGGCACCGCTGCGGAGGCGGATGCCACCGCCGGATCCGGCGTTGCTGTCCCGGACACTGCCGCTGTTCACCGCGAGGGTGCTGCCGGCACCGGTGACCAGGACGCCGCCGCCCTGGTCACCGGGCACGTTCCCGAAGCGGACGTGGACGGCGTTCAGGGTCAGGTCGCCGCCGGACTCGACCGTGAAGAGCCGGAAATCGGGCGTGCCCGCCGCCGTGGAGCGGGCGATGGTCGTGCTGTACCCGCTGATGGTGAAGGAGCCGGTGACGGGGGGCAGGCCATTGCTCGACCCCACGCTGGTGGCGACGGTGTAGGTGCAGAACGGCGCCAGCGTGATGTTGTCGTCGGTCGTGTTGGACTGGGTGATCGCGTTCCGGAGAGCGGTGACGTTCCCGCAGGGCACGAAGGTCACCGCGTGTGCAGGGGCGAGCGGCAGCACGGCAAGGCTCAGGCCGAGCGCCGCCGTGGCACCCAGGGTCGTCGGACGGTACATGCTCTTCCTCGTCATGGAGGACCTCTCCTCGGTTCGGGTGGGCCGCCCGCGATGTCTGCGCGCCGCGCTTCCGGTTCGCGTGCGGACGAGTCCGCCCGAGGACGGCGAGGACGACGGTCACAGGGCCCTCGAAGCGGCGCTACCAGCCAACGGCGCAGTCAAGGCGACGCGCCAAGCGGACTGGTCCGACCAGGCCCCGAATCCACCCGTCCGGCCGCTTCGAGAGCACCCGCGGCGACCCGCGGGACCTCTGCTCAGCCCAGCTCGGCCAGGCCCCGCCGGGTGGCGGCGACCACCACCCGGTCCCCCTTGCGCAGCACGTAGTCGCCGGGAACGTCGGCGCGGCCCTCCAACGCCAGCGCCCGGAACGCCCCCGCCCGGAACGCCTGCGCCATGCTCCGCCCCTCCAGCTCCGGGTGCCCGGCCACCTCGACCGCGGCGATCAGCAGCACCCGTCGCTCCACCGGAATCGACCCCAGCACCTGCCGGCCGAGCATCGCCCCGGCGAACGCGGGGGCGGCCAGATGCGACACGCTCCGGCTGCGCGTGGACGCCTGCGGATGGGCGGCCCGCAGCGTCCGGTACACCGCGGTCGCGAAGTCGTCGTCGTACAGCCGCAGCACCACCCGCAGATCCGGCCGTACGGACCGCGCGTACAGCACGGCCTCCAGATTCGTCGTGTCCGCGCTGGTCACCGAGAGCAGCGCATGCGCCCGGTGGATCTTCGCGGCCTCCAGCACCCCCTCCTGGGTGACATCCCCCAGCACCACCGGCACCCGCAGCCGCCGCGCGGTCGCGAGCCCCCGCGCCTCCGGGTCGGACTCCACGCACACCACGGGAATGTGCAGCTCCCGCAGCCGGGTCAGCACCCGTGTACCGATCTTCCCGAGGCCCAGCAGCACCACGTGCCCGCCGAGCCCGCGCGGCGGCTTGCGCAGCGCGGACGCGGTCCGGAAGGTGCCCAGCGCCTCGAGCACCGCCGCCAGCAGCACCGGCAGCAGCAGCAACCCGACCAGTCCGGAAAGGAGTTGGAGGATCTGCCGCCCGAGGGGCGCGCCGAGCGCCGGATCGTCGATCGCGAACAGGTCCAGCAGCGTCAGGTAGAAGGCCCGCAGCGGATGGATCCCGGTGACCACCCACAGCGCGACCGCGAGCGCGACCACACACCCCACGAGCCCGGCCAGCGACCACCGCAGCCGCCGTGAGAACAGGGAGGCGAGCGGTGGTACGACCCCCATTCCGCGCCTCGCCGCGGCGGCCTCGGGGCCGCCGAAGGAGGACACCTGCTCCAGCACCACGGCGGCCCGCCCGGCGGCCTGCCGCACCTCCTCGTCGTCCGGCAGCAGCACGGGCTCCTGCTCCCTGCCGCCGTCGGGCCCGTCCGCCCCGGCGGGATCCGTGCCGGGCGCCGAGAGCAGGGCCAGGGTGCACAGCCCCGGAGCGGCGGTCCGCCCGTCCCCGGACGGCACCCGCTCCACGGCCCGCAGCAGCAGACTCTCGGTCTGTACGACCTTGGTCGTGCCGGCGACGGCGGCCGCGGCCAGCGCGGGTGCGGCGGTGTCGGCGTCGGACAGCACGGTCGTGGACGCCTCCGCGCCGTCGGCGGCCGCCGTGCCGGACGCCAACGCGGCGGCCTGGTCCAGGAGTTCCTCGATGTGCTGGCCCAGCCGGCGGTTGTACAGCCGCAGCACGAGCCGCAGGCGCGGGTTGAGCCGACGGGCGGTCAGCGCGGCCCGGATGTTGGTCTCGTCGTCGTCATGGACGAGCGCCAGCGCGGCGGCCCGCTCCACACCGGCCTCGGCGAGCACCGCCTCGGTCAGCTCGAAGGCCTCCAACACCCGCTCGCCGTCGGCCCGGTGGGCGTTGCCGCCGTTGCCGCCGCTTCCTGTCGTCCCGTTGCCGCCGTTGCCGCCGCCCAGTCCGACGGCGGCGCTGACCACGCGGTCGAGCAGCGCCGCCGAGGCTGCCCGGGCCCGCCCCACCACCGGGGGCCGTGCCATGCGCTCGTTCGGCGGCACCACGAGGGTGACCTGCTCGCCGTGGACCCCGCGCAACTCGGCCGCCAGCCGGTGCGCGAGCCCGTCGTCACCGCAGACCACCATGTGCGCCGCCGGGGCGCCGGACCCACCTTGATACGGAACGCTCGCCACGAGGGAAAAGACTGCCCCAAGGAGACAGGTGGTTCCAGCAACGAGGTGAACACCCGTACCCGCCATCGCGTATTGATGGGGAGGGAGAGGCAGCGCACAGCCGGAGGTACTCGCCCGTGGCCATCACCGAAGACGCGCCGCCCGGCGCCACCGAACGCGACCCGGCGCGCCCGTCCGGCGATCGGCAGGGCAAGCGGCAGGGCGAACGGCCGGACCGGGAAGGCCGGAAGGGGCGGGAGGGCCGGGCAAGTCAGGACGGCCAGGAGGGCCGGCGTCTCAGCTCTCCGCTGATCCTCACCATGACCCTGCTGCTGGCGGTGCTCGCCCAGTCCTCGATCCGCGGGGTGCTCGGCACCCCGCTGATGCAGAGCTGGATGACGGTGTTCGTGGCCGTGACGGTCCAGGCGCTGCCCTTCCTCGTCCTCGGGGTCCTCCTCTCGGCGGCGATCGCGGTCTTCGTACCCCCGTCCTTCTTCGCCCGCGCCCTGCCGAGCCGGCCCGCGCTGGCCGTACCGGTCGCCGGGCTGGCGGGCGCGGTGCTGCCGGGCTGCGAGTGCGCCTCGGTCCCGGTCGCGGGTGCGCTGGTCCGCCGGGGCGTGACCCCAGCGGCCGCGCTGGCCTTCCTCCTCTCGGCCCCCGCGATCAACCCGATCGTCCTGACCGCCACGGCCGTCGCCTTCCCGCGCAACCCGGAGATGGTCCTGGCCCGGTTCCTCGCCAGCCTCCTGGTGGCCTGCGCGATGGGCTGGCTGTGGCAGCGCCTGGGCCGCACGGACTGGCTGCGCCCGCCGGCCCACGGCGCGCACGAGGGCGCGACCAAGGGCGAGACGTTCTGGAACTCGGTCCGGCACGACACCGTGCACGCGGGCGGCTTCCTGGTCCTCGGCGCGATGGCCGCGGCCACGCTGAAGGCGGCGACCCCGGCGACCTGGCTGCGCACGGCGGCCGACAACCCCCTGGTCTCCGTTCTCGCCCTCGCCGTACTGGCCGTACTCCTGTCCATCTGCTCGGAGGCGGACGCGTTCGTCGCCGCCTCCCTCACCCAGTTCTCCATGACGGCCAAGCTGGTGTTCCTGGTGGTGGGCCCGATGATCGACCTCAAGCTCTTCGCGATGCAGGCGGGCACCTTCGGCCGTGCCTTCGCACTGCGCTTCGCCCCCGCCACGTTCGCGCTGGCGGTCGCGGGCGCCGTGGTGACCGGGACGGTGCTGCTGTGAACCGCCAGGCCCAAGCGGCAGTGTTGTTCCTGCTGGGCGCCGCCCTCCTGCACGCGGGCGCCACCGATCTCTACCTGCGCTACGTCAAGGCGGGCCTGCAGCCGATGCTGCTGGCCTCGGGCGCGGTCCTGATCGCGGCGGCGCTGGCGACGGCGTGGTACGAGCGGCGGCGGAACAAGGCGGCGAAGGCCACCGACCACGCCGACCACACCGACCACGCGCACCCGGAGCCCCGCATCTCCTGGCTCCTCGTGCTCCCCCTGCTCGCCCTCATCCTCGTCGCGCCGCCGGCCCTGGGCTCCTACAGCGCCCTGCGCACCGGCACCGCGCTGCAACAGCCGTACGGCTACGGCAAGTTGCCCGCCGGTGACCCGATCCCGCTCAGCGTGGTCGACTACGCGTCCCGCGCGGCCTACGGCCACGGGCGCTCCCTGAACGGCCGCCCGGTCCGGGTCACCGGCTTCCTGGCCCTGGACCACTCCGGCGCGCCCTATCTCGTCCGGATGGCCCTCAACTGCTGTGCGGCGGACGCCCAGCCGGTGAAGATCGCCCTCACCGGCAAGCTGCCCCCGGTCCTGCAACCGGACGCCTGGCTGGAGGTCACCGGCACCTACACCGCGGGGCTGACCCACGACCCCGTCAACAACGGCCCGATCCCGTACCTGTCGGTCACCTCGGCGAAGCCGGTGCCGACACCGCAGGATCCGTACGACGAGACCTGGAACAACTGACGGGCCGGGCGGTCAGCCCAGGCACACCACGAGCAGGCAGAGCTGGGCCGGGGAGGTCGCGGCCGGCGAGGGGCTCGCGGGTGACGCTCCCGAGTCCGTGCCGCTGCCGGCCGAGGGCGCGGGAGCGGGGGTGGCCGGCTGCTGCGGGGCGACCGTGCCGGTGCCGGAGTTGCCGCTGCCGGCGGCCGGGGCGGTGGTCTGCAGGTGTGCGGCCGGGGTCCGGGCCGGCACGGGAGCGGCCGCGGCGTCCGGGTGGGTGTCCGCCGCGGTCCGCGGTACGGCGGCGACGGTCTGCCGGTGCGGGGCGGCGCCCGCGGGCTGCTGGGCGCGGGCCGGGGCCGTGCTGCGCGGGGACCGGTGGTGGACGGGCGGCTCCTGCACCGGAGGAGTCCCGGTGCCGGTCTCCCCGTCGGTGGCGCCCATGGGCCGGTTGTCCGGGGCCGAGGCCGCCTGGGCCCGGTCGGGGGACTGGCGGTCCATCGAGGCCAGGGTGAGCCCGCCGCCGACCAGGGCGACGGCCGACGCGACCGCGGCCCGGCGCTTGTTCTTCTTCCACCGGGTCAGCTGGCGGCGCCGGGCGGCCCGCCCCTGCGCGGCGGCGGGTGCGTCCGCCACGTCGCCGGACGCGGCCTCGTCCGCCGCGGACGGCGTGGGCCCGGCAGGGAGATCGTCGTCGTACCAGGCGGCGGAGGGGGCGGCCGCTCGCGCCGCGGGGACGGCCATCGGCGTGTGCGGGGCTATGTCCGGGGCGTAGGCGCCGCAGCCGGGACACACCAGGGCGCCGTTCAGATGCCGACGGCACGAGGAGCAGTAGTCCATGTGAGGTCTTTCCGATTCGACGCGTTCGCACGTAGGAGCGAGCGGCAACGCTAACGAGGGTTTCGGAAGAGGGTGTGCTGCCCTTGTGGCACTCCTGCACACATTCACAGGGGATTCATGGGGTGACTCGTGTCCCTCGTGAAACGGGGGACGCACGCGGACGGCCGATCCCGAGGAGCCGCAGGACCGCCGGGCGCGGAGACTGGTCCGGACCGTCCTGCCGTCCGTGGTGAGGTCCCGATGGCGTATGGCCTGGCACGTCGTGAGCTGGAACCGCGGGTCCCGCTGCGCCCGGGCGAGGGGGAGAAGCACCACCTCACCAGCCTGGAAGGGCTGGCCGCGCTGTCGCTGGACGCGCTCAGCTCGGTCGCGTACGGCCCCGAGGCCATCGTGCTGGTCCTGGTCGGTGCCGGGACCGCCGCGCTGGCCGCCACCCTGCCGGTCACGCTGGCGATCACCTTCCTGCTCGCGGCGCTCGTCGTGTCGTACGCCCAGGTCATCGCCGTGCACCCGGACGGCGGAGGCGCCTACGCGGTGGCCAAGAAGGACCTGGGCGCGATGTCCAGCCTGCTCGCCGCGGCCAGTCTGGTCGTCGACTACGTCCTCACGGTCTGCGTCAGCCTCACCGCGGGCGCGGACGCCCTGGCCTCCGCGTTCCCCGGCCTGGCCCGGGACAAGCTGCTGGTGTGCCTGGTGGGCCTCGCGCTGCTGACCGCCGTGAACCTGCGCGGTGTGACCGACAGCGCCCGGGTGCTGATGCTGCCGACCGTGCTGTTCGTCGTCGCCGTCCTCGGTGTCGTCGTGGGCGGCCTCCTCCGCTCCCATCCGGCGGCGGTGGTGGGCACCGCGCAGCCCGTCCAGGTGCACGAGACCCTGGGGCTCCTGCTCCTCCTCAAGGCGTTCTCGTCCGGCTGCTCGGCGCTCACGGGCGTGGAGGCCATCGCCAACGCCGTGCCGACCTTCCGCACCCCGCGGGTCAGGCGGGCCCAGCGCACCGAGTTCATGCTGGGCGGGCTGCTGGGCCTGATGCTGATCGGCATCGCCGTGCTGATCCGCCGCGACCACGTCGCCCCGCGCGGCGGCGTCACCGTCCTGGCCCAGCTCACCGCGGGCGCCTACGGCGACGGCTGGGCGTACTACGCCACCAACCTGATCGTCACCCTGGTCCTGCTGCTCGCGGCGAACACCAGCTTCGGCGGGCTCCCGGTGCTGATGAGCCTGCTGGCCCGCGACCACCGGCTGCCCCACCTGTTCGGGCTGCGCGCCGAACGGCCCGTCTACCGCTACGGCGTGGTGGCGCTGGGCCTGCTGGCCGCGCTGCTGCTCGTCGCGTCCGACGCCGACACCCACCGGCTGATCCCGCTGTTCGCGATCGGGGTGTTCATCGGCTTCACCCTCAGCCAGCTCGGTCTCGTCCGGCACTGGGCCACGGAGCGACCCCCGGGCTGGAAGCACCGCGCGCTCATCAACGGCACCGGGGCGGTGCTCACCACCGTGGCCGGGCTGATCCTCCTGTTCACCAAGTTCCTGGAGGGCGCCTGGGTGGTCGTGATCGCCGTGCCGCTGCTGATGCTGCTGTTCTCCCGCATCCAGCGCTACTACACGGAAGTCGGCGAGGAACTGGGCCTCGGCCGTATCCCCGACCCGCCCGCGCCGCGCCCCGGCAGCCTGGTGATCGTCCCGCTCGGCGACGTCAGCAAGCTCGCCCGGCACGCCATCGGCGCCGCCCTCGCGCTGGGCGACGAGGTGGTCGCCGTCGCCGTCCACAACGACCCGGACAAGACCCGCGCCCTGCAGGAGGCGTGGGCGCGCTGGGACCCCGGGGTACGCCTCGACATCATCGACAGCCCGCACCGCTCCCTGGTCCAGCCGATGGTCGAGTACGTGCGGGACGCGGCCCGGGACGGCCGGCAGATCGCCGTGCTGATCCCCGAGGCCGAACCCCGGCACCGCCGCTACGAGATCCTGCAGAACCAGCGGGGCCTGCTGCTGGCGACCGTACTGCGGGCCCGCACCGACGTGGCGGTGTGCATGCTGCCGTACCGGCTGCGGATGTGAGGCGGGCGGCGCCGGGGCTGCGGCCACGGCCGGCGGAGTTCCGCCGACGTACGGAGCCGTCGAAGCGCACGGCACGGCAGGCTGCTCAGGGGCGCGGGGAACTGCGCGACCAGCCCCCACTCACCCGCAGCCATGGAACCGGCCTCCTGGCGGAGCGTCACGCGTCCGCCAGCCGCGCCTCCTCCAGGTCCAGCGAGCGCTGGAGCCGGCGGCGTGTGGTGTCGCTGATGCGGTGGCCGTCGTAGAGGCGCCGGAGTTCCTCCGTCTCCACGGTGATCAGGTCGCGGCGCAGCTGGCGGTAGACGAGGTCGGCGGATTCGGTGGCCGTCGCCGTGCCGTCGCTCTCGGCGAGGCGGTCGCGGGCGTCCTCCAGGCGGGCGTTGAGGCCGCGGCGCAGCCGGTCGAGGACGACGTCCGGTACGGCCTCCAGCTCGGCCAGTTCCTCCAGCCGGGCGAGTCCGGCACGGGCGAGGCGGGAGCGGGCCTCGACCTCCTCGCGTTCGGTGTGCGCGGGCTCCAGGGCGATCCCGGAGCGCCGGACGACCGGAGCCAGGGTGAAGCCCTGGACGACGAGGGTGACCACCACGACCGAGGTGGTGAGGACCAGGACCAGGGGGCGGTCCGCCAGCGCGGAGCCGTCCTTCGCGAACTCCGGGATGGACAGGGCGGCGGCCAGCGGCATCACACCCCGGGTGCCGGCCCAGGTCAGGACCATCGGCACCCGCCAGTTCAGGCGGCCGATGCCGCCCCTGCGCTGGACGACGGCCGACAGCGGTGCGAGCCACAGCAGGCGTACGGCGACGAGCGTGGCCGCGACGGCGAGGGCGTACAGCGGCCAGGCCCGGTCTCCGTCGGCCAGCGCCCGCACCTGCGCGGGCAGCGCCAGCCCTATCAGCGAGAAGACCACGCTCTCCAGCAGGAACACGACCGTGCCGTACACGGCGTGCAGCTGGAGCCTTATGCGCGCGTTGGTGAGGCGGTCGCCGCGGCCGCCCAGGACCACCCCGGCCACCACGCACGAGGTCACCCCGGAGGTGTGCGCGGCCTCCGCCAGGAGATACGCGGCGTAGGGGGTGACCAGGGCGATCACCGTCTCCAGGACCGGCTCCTCGGTGCGCCGCCGGATCAGGGCCACCACCCCGGCCACCGCGGCGCCGATCACCGTGCCGCCGCCGGCCAGCAGCAGGAACTCGCCGCCCGCCGAGCCCCAGTTCGCCGCCGCCGACGCGACCGCGATGCCCGCGGCCACCCGGACCAGCACCAGGGAGGTCGCGTCGTTGAACAGGCTCTCCGCCTGGACGAGGACCTGCACCCTCGGCGGCAGGGCGAGCCTGCGGCCGAGCGCGGTCACCGCCACCGGGTCGGTGCTGGCCAGCACCGCGCCCAGCACCAGCGCCATCTGCCAGGACAGCGGTGTCACCGTGGCGGCCACCGCGCCCACGGCCGCGGCCGAGGCGAGGACCAGGCCGATGGCGAGGATCCCGACCGGCTTCCACACCGCGCGCAGCTCCCGCCAGGGCATCTCCTCGGCGCTCGCGTACAGCAGCGGCGGCAGCACGACTAGCCCGATGACCTCGGGGCTGATCTCGATCTGCGGGGTGCCCGGCAGCAGGGCCACGGCGAGGCCGGCGACGACGAGCAGGGAGGGCGCCGGGATGCGCCACCGGCGCGCGAAGGTCGCCACGACGGTGGCCAGTACGACCAGTGCGAGAACCGTGCCGACGCTGCGCATGCCGTCCCCCTGGGGCTTCACAGGAGCCACCCTGGCTCCCAGCCGACCAGACTTCCCGGCACACCGCTTTCACCCTATCCGGCCACGGCACGTCAAGACAGTGTCAAGGTCCCCGGGACCGGTGCCAAGGAATCGCTAACACGGGCACCCGCCGGCGCCCTGGAGCGCTTCCTTGAGAGCAGTGACCCGCCCTCCCGAGGGAGTTGAGCCAGTGAGCGGAGCGCGTCGGCGGCGATGAGTGACGTACGGCCCGGACGACTGAAGATCTACCTCGGGGCTGCCCCGGGAGTCGGCAAGACCTACCGGATGCTCGACGAGGGGCGGCGCCGTGCCGCCCGCGGGGCGGACGTGGTGGTGGGCTTCGCCGAGTGCCACGGGCGGCCGCGCACCGAGGCCATGCTGGACGGTCTGGAGATCGTCCCGCGGGCCCGGTGCGGCTACCGGGGCGGTGAGTTCGAGGAGATGGACCTGGCCGCGGTGCTGGCCCGGCGGCCGCAGACCGCGATCGTGGACGAGTTCGCCCACAGCAACGTCCCGGGCGGCGGCCGCAACCCCAAGCGGTGGCAGGACATCGAGGAACTCCTCGCGGCCGGCATCGACGTGATCACCGCGCTGAACATCCAGCACCTGGAGTCCCTCAACGACGTGGTCGAGAAGATCACGCACGTACCCCAGCACGAGACGGTCCCGGACGACGTCGTGCGCCGCGCCCACCAGCTGGAACTGGTCGACATGCCCCCGGAGGGGCTGCGCCGGCGCATGGCGCACGGCAACATCTACGCGCCCGAGAAGATCGACGCGGCCCTCGCCAACTACTTCCGCCCCGGCAACCTGACCGCGCTGCGCCAGCTGGCGCTGCTGTGGGTGGCCGGCCGGGTCGACGAGGCGCTCCAGGAGTACCGCACCGAGCACGGCATAGGCCGGGTGTGGGAGACCCGCGAGCGGGTGGTCGTCGCGCTGACCGGTGGGCCGGAGGGGGACACGCTGGTCCGGCGGGCCGCGCGGATCGCCGCCCTCCCCCAAGCTCTCAACTTCGTTCGAGCAGGGGGGACCCCCATCGCCGGGGGCGACCTGCTCGCCGTGCACGTGGCCCGCAGCGACGGCCTGGCCGCCGGTGTCTCGCACGCCTCACTGGCCCGGCAGCGCCGCCTGGTGGAGGACCTGGGCGGCAGTTACCACTCGGTGGTCGGCGACGACATCGCGACGACGCTGGTGGAGTTCGCCCGCGCCGAGAACGCCACCCAGCTGGTGCTCGGCACCAGCCGCCGGGGACGGCTGGAACGGTTCGTCACCGGGCCCGGCACCGGCGAGACCGTCACCGAGCTGTCCGGCGACATCGACGTCCACCGCGTCACCCACGAGCGGGCCGGGCGCGGCACCCTGCTGCCCTCCCGGCGGCGCACCCTGTCCACCGCGCGCCTGATCGCCGGACCGGTGGCCGGTCTCGTGCTCCCGGTGCTGCTCACGGTCGTCCTCGCCCAGGTGCGCGGGACCCTGAACCTGACCAGCGAGGCGCTGCTGTTCCTGCTCGCCGTGGTGGGCGTGGCGTGCATAGGCGGGGTCACCTCGGCGGTGATCGCGTCGATCACGGCGTCGCTGCTGCTGAACTACTGGTTCATCCCGCCGATCGGAGCGTTCACGCTGGACGATCCGAACGCGTTGCTCGCCCTCGCGGTGTTCATGGTCGTCGCGGCCGTGGTGGCCGCGGTCGTCGACCGCTCCCTCAGACTGTCCCGGCGCTCCGCGCGGGCCACCGCCGAGGCCGAGACCATGTCGTCCCTGGCCGGCACCATCGTGCGCGGCGGCGCGACCATCCCGGCGCTGCTCGAGCGCACCCGGGAGACCTTCGGGATGGAGTCGGCGGAGCTGGTGGACGAGCGGCCCGACGCCGCGGACGTGACCGCCGTACCGGCCGGTCCCGGGGCGCACCTGGTGCTGCGCGGCCGCACGCTGTCGTCCTCCGAGCGGCGGGTGCTGGCCGCGTTCGCCGCGCACGTCGGCTCCGCGGTGGAGCGGGCCCGGCTGGCCGAGGCGGCGGCCGAGGTCGAGCCCGTCAAGGCCGCCGACCGGATGCGTACGGCGCTGCTGCGGGCCGTCGGCCACGACCTGCGCACCCCGCTGGCCGCGGGCTGGTCCGCGGTCACCTCCCTGCGCAGCAGCGAGGTCGAGTTCTCCGCCGCCGACCGCGAGGAACTCCTCGCCACCGCCGACGAGTCCATGGCCAAGCTCAACCGCCTGGTGGAGAACCTCCTCGATCTCAGCCGCCTGGAGGCGGGCGCGCTCACGCTGAACCTGCGCGCGACCTCCCTGGAAGAGGTGCTGCCCACGGCACTGGCGGACGTCCCCGGTGTCGAGGTGGCGGACACCGAGGCGATCCCGGCGGTGCTGGCCGACCCGCCGCTGCTGGAGCGGGTGATCGCCAACCTCGCCGGCAACGCCGCCCGGCACACCCCGCCCGGCCGGAAGGTGCTGGTCACCGCCAGCACGCTGGCGGGGCGGGTGGAGCTGAGGGTCGTGGACCGGGGGCCCGGGCTTCCGCAGGCCGGCCGGGAGCGCCTCTTCGAGCCGTTCCAGCGGCTCGGCGACAACGACAACACCACCGGCCTCGGCCTCGGCCTCGCCCTCGCCCGCGGTCTGACCGAGGCCATGAGCGGCACCCTCACCCCCGAGGACACCCCGGGCGGCGGCCTGACCATGGTCGTGTCGCTGCCCTTCGCCGAACAGCACGCGCACCCTCAGGGCGCGCAGAGCGCAGGAGGTGCCTGATGAGCACCGAGACCAGCACATTCCGGCCGCACCGCGCCGGCCGGGCACGCCCGGCGCGGGCCGCGTGGCCGCTGCGGGACCGGCTCGCCCTCGCGGCGGGCGTGGTGGCCCCGCTCGTGGTGGCGGCCGCTCTCGTGCTGCTGCGCACGGATCTGTCGCGGACGAACTCCGCGCTGGTCCTCGTCGTGGTGGTCGTCGCGGTGGCGGCGCTGGGCAGCCGTACGGCGGGAGTCGTGGCGGCGCTGTCTGCGGCGGCCTGGTTCGACTTCTTTCTCACGCGGCCGTACGAGACGTTCGACATCGCCGCGTCCGGGGACGTGGCGACGGCCCTCCTGCTGCTCGTCGTCGGTCTGATCGTCTCCCAGCTCGCCGCCCGTGCCCGCCGTCTGGAGGTCGTCGCCGTGACCGACGCGGCCCACTTGGAGCGGATCCACCGCACGGCCGCCCTCGCCCAGTCCGCCAACGCCGCGGACACCGTGGGAGACCACGTGCGCGGTGAGCTGACCGAGCTGCTGGGGCTGCGCGCCTGCCGCTTCGAGTACGGCACCCTCGTCGGACGCCCGCCGCGGCTGGAGGAGGACGGCACCGTGACGGTGGGCCGGCACACCTGGGACGTCGACACCGGCGGCTGGCCCGAGGGCGAGACCGAGCTGCGGGCGTACGGCAACGGGCACTACCTGGGCCGGTTCATGCTCACCCCGGGCCCGGGGCCCGTACCGCCGCTCCAGGCCCGGCTGGTCGCCGTGACCCTGGCCGACCAGACCGGGGCCGCGCTGGACACCGCGGGGCCGGTCAGCTGAATCAGTCGAGCCCGGAGGCCTTGAACACGGCCTGCGCCGTCTCGGAGTCGACGCGCCGGGCCAGGCGCCGCAGGGCGGTGGTCCCGCACAGCAGCAGTCCGTCGTCGGCCGCCCTGCGCGCGCCCTCGTCCAGGCGGCGCCACAACTCCGGGTTGTGGACGAGGACTTCGGGATCGATCTCCACCCGGCCGCCGAGCGCGTCCTTCAGTACGAGCCGCTGGGCGACGCCGTCCAGGAACCGGACGGACACCAGCAGGTCCGTGCGGACGCGGCGTTCGCGCAGCAGCCGCCGCGAGGCCAGCCAGTCCTCGCCGGCCGAGACCCGGGCGGGGTACAGCACCAGGAACAGCAGCAGGGCGAGGGCGAACCACAGCGCGCAACGCCAGGGGGCCAGCCGGCCCGAGCCCCGGTCGACGAGCATGAGCAGGGCGAGCAGGACCCCGGCGCAACGGACCGAATCCCGCACGTCCTTGCGCCGTCGGTGGTCGTGTGCTGCCTGTTCCATGGCGGCGACGGTAAGGAGCCGAACGTCCGGACAGAACCACTTTGATGCGATCCTGACGAGTATCGGATGAATTTCGGGATGACCCGTCAGGATTCCGTCAAAGTCGGCCGGTTGGGCGCGAAGAAGCCGCAAGGGACAGCCGGGCCCGGCTGCAAACGGACACAACCTGGGTGCACCCGCGCACTGTTCACGTCTCGTGCGCGGTGGAACGAAGAAGGAGCACGCACCCATGTCCGTCCTGACCCTCCAGCCGGGCGCGGCGCCCGCCGACGAAGAACCGCCCGATACCGGGGAACGGCACCGCCTCACCGCCGTCACCGGCCTCGCCGCGCTGTCGCTGGACGCCATGGCGTCGGTGGCCTACGGACCGGAGGCGATCGTCCTGGTCCTGGCCGCCGCGGGCGCCCACGGCCTCGGCTTCACCCTGCCGGTCACCCTGGCCATCGCCGGACTGCTCGCGGTGCTGGTGGCGTCGTACCGGCAGGTCGTCGCGGCCTTCCCGGACGGCGGCGGCTCCTATGCGGTGGCCAGGACGCACCTCGGTGCGCGGACCGGCCTGGTGGCGGCGGCCTCGCTGATCCTGGACTACGTCCTCAACGTCGCCGTCGCGGTCACCGCGGGCGTGGCCGCCCTGACCTCCGCCTTCCCGGGACTGTACGACGACCGGTTGTGGCTGTGCCTGGCGGTGCTGGTGCTGATCACGGGCGTCAACCTGCGGGGCATCGTGGAGTCGGCGAAGGCGTTCATCGTGCCGACCGTCGTCTTCGTCGGCTCGATCTTCGTCCTCGTCGTGGCCGGCCTGTTCCGCTCCCACCCCGTGAGCACGGTCACCGCGGCCGGGCACGCCTCGGTCGTCCCGGACAACGCCACCACCGTGGGCACCCTGCTCCTGCTGAAGGCGTTCGCCTCCGGGTGCAGCGCCCTGACCGGTGTCGAGGCCATCGCCAACGCCGTCCCCTCCTTCCGTGTCCCGCGGGCCCGGCGGGCCCAGCGGGCCGAGGTCGCGCTCGGCGCCGTGCTCGGTCTGATGCTGATCGGCCTGTCGGTGCTGATCTCCCGCTTCCACCTTCAGCCGGTCGAGGGTGTCACGGTCCTCGCCCAGCTCGCGGACGCCTCGCTCGGCCACAACTGGGCCTTCTACGTCATCCAGTTCGCGACGATGGTCCTGCTGGCGCTGTCGGCCAACACCTCCTTCGGCGGTCTGCCGGTCCTGCTGAAGCTGCTCGCCCGCGACAACTACCTGCCGCACGTCTTCGCCCTGAAGGCCGACCGCCAGGTCCACCGGCACGGCGTGCTCGCCCTCGCCCTGGTCTCCGCGGCCCTGCTGGTCTTCTCGGGCGGCGACACCAACACTCTCGTGCCCCTGTTCGCCATCGGGGTGTTCGTCGGCTTCACGATCGCCCAGGTGGGCATGGTCCGGCACTGGCGCCTGGAGCGCGGCAGGGGCTGGCAGGGCAAGGCCCTGCTGAACGGCTTCGGCGCGCTGCTCACCGGCGTCGCGACCGTCGTCGTCACCGCGAGCAAGTTCACGGAGGGCGCCTGGCTGATCGTGGTCACGCTGCCCCTGCTGGTCGCCGCCTTCGGTGCCGTGCACCGTGCCTACGCCCGGATCGGCCGGCGGCTCGGCCTCGGCCGCATACCCGAGGCCCCGCACCGCGACCGCTCGCTCGTGATCGTCCCCGTCTCGTCCCTGTCCCGGCTGACCTCCGAGGCGCTGACGGCGGCCGCCTCGCTGGGTGACGAGGTCCGGGCGGTGACCGTCTGCTACCCGGACCCCGAGGACCGCACCCAGCTGCACGCCCTGGAGCGTGCCTGGGCCGAATGGGACCCGGGGGTGGAGCTGGTGCGGCTGCGTTGCGAGCGGCGCAGCCTGGGCCGCCCCATCGCCGGGTACGTCCGCGAGGTGGCCGCCGAGGAGCCCGCCACACGGGTCACCGTGCTGATCCCGGAGGCCGAGCCGGAGCGGCTCTGGCAGCGGCTGCTGCAGAACCAGCGGGGTGCCGTCGTCGCACACGCCGTACGGCGCGAGACGGACGCGGTGATCTGCCGGCTGCGCTTCCGGCTGATGTGAGCCAGGTCACCGACCGTCACGGCCGCATACCGGCCGGTACGGATCAGGGGCCGTAAGGGACCCGTCAAAGCCGTGCGGGACGCCGTATGAGGGTCGTCAACGGGTGGCCGGATTCCGCCACGGAGGCGCTTTCCTCGAATCGTCCGTTTCAACCGAACCTCACTCCAGGAGTTCGCGATGGCCGATCTGGCCTTCGTCGTCACCGTGATCGCGGGTTTCGCGCTGGTGGCTCTTGTCGCCAAGGGGGTGACGAAGCTGTGACCGCCGAGAACATCGTCGGCCTGGTCGTGGCCGTCGCCCTGCTGGGCTATCTCGTCCTCGCCCTGATCTTCCCGGAGAGGTTCTGAGAGCCGACATGGGTCCCGTACTGGCAGGCGTGCTCCAGCTGCTCGCCCTGATAGGCGCGCTGGCGCTCGTTTATGTCCCCGTTGGCAACTACATGGCCCGGGTCTACTCCTCGACCAAGCACCTGCGGGTGGAGAAGTGGATCTACAAGGCCATCGGCGCCAACCCCGACGCCGAGATGACCTGGCCCGCGTACCTGCGCGGTGTCCTCGCCTTCTCGGCCGTGAGCGTCCTGTTCCTCTACCTGCTGCAGCGGCTCCAGGGCATCCTGCCCGGCTCGCTGCACTTCTCCTCCGTCAACCCGGCGCAGTCGTTCAACACGGCCGTGTCCTTCGTGACCAACACCAACTGGCAGTCGTACTACGGCGAGCAGACCATGGGTCACGTCGTGCAGACCGCCGGTCTGGCCGTGCAGAACTTCCTTTCCGCGGCCGTCGGCATCGCGGTGGCGGTGGCGCTGGTGCGCGGGTTCGCGCGTTCGCGCACGGGTGAGCTGGGCAACTTCTGGTCCGACCTGGTGCGCGGCACGCTGCGGATCCTGGTGCCGGGTGCGGTCATCGCCGCCGTCGTGCTGGTGGCGTGCGGTGCGATCCAGAACTTCTCCGGGATCCACGAGGTCGGCCAGTTCATGGGCGGCTCGCAGCAGTGGAACGGCGGCGCGGTCGCCTCCCAGGAGGCCATCAAGGAGCTGGGCACCAACGGTGGCGGCTACTTCAACGCCAACAGTGCCCACCCGTTCGAGAATCCGACGCCGTTCACCAACCTGTTCGAGATCTTCCTGATCCTGGTGATCCCGTTCTCGCTGACCCGCACCTTCGGCGTGATGGTCGGTTCGGTGAAGCAGGGCTACGCCATCCTCGCCACGATGTTCACCATCTGGCTGGGCTTCGTCGCCCTGATGATGTGGACCGAGTTCGCCCACCACGGCCCGGCGCTGCAGGCGGCCGGCGGGGCGATGGAGGGCAAGGAGGTCCGCTTCGGGATCGGCTCCTCGTCGATCTTCGCGGTGTCGACCACGCTCACCTCGACCGGTGCGGTGGACTCCTTCCACTCCTCCTTCACCGGGCTCGGCGGCGGCATCACGATGCTGAGCATGATGCTGGGCGAGATCGCGCCCGGTGGTACCGGCTCCGGCCTCTACGGCATGCTGATCATGGCGGTCATCGCGGTGTTCATCGCCGGTCTGATGGTCGGCCGTACGCCCGAGTACCTGGGCAAGAAGATCGGCGCCCGCGAGATGAAGCTGGCGGCTGCCTACATCCTGATCACCCCGGCGCTGGTGCTGGTGTTCGGCGCGGCTTCCATGGCGCTGCCGACCCCGCCGCACTCGATGCTCAACTCGGGCGCGCACGGCTTCTCCGAGGTCCTGTACGCCTTCACCTCGGCGGCGAACAACAACGGTTCGGCCTTCGCCGGCCTGAACGCGAACACCGACTGGTTCAACACCATGACCGGCCTCGCGATGCTGTTCGGCCGCTTCCTGCCCATGATCTTCGTTCTGGCGCTGGCCGGCTCGCTCGCCGGGCAGAAGCCCGTCCCGGTGACCGCGGGCACCCTGCGCACCGAAAAGCCGCTGTTCACCGGCCTGCTGGTGGGCGCGATCCTGATCATCACCGGTCTCACGTACTTCCCGGCCCTCGCCCTGGGTCCGCTCGCGGAAGGACTGGCGTGATGAGCACCGACGTACAGAAGCACGAGGACTCGATGTCCACTTCCACTCTCGCGCCCCATCAGGACGCCCCGACCGGGCACAAGCCCACCGAAAGCCGTGTCGGCGCGGGCCTGTTCGACCCCAAGCAACTGATCAAGTCGCTGCCGGAGGCGTTCCGCAAGCTCGACCCGCGGGTGATGGTCAAGTCCCCCGTGATGTTCGTGGTGTGGATCGGCTCCGTACTGACCACGGTGTTCTCCTTCAAGGACCCGGGCGACTGGTTCGGCTGGACGATCAGCGCCTGGCTGTGGCTGACCGTGATCTTCGCCAACCTCGCCGAGGCCGTCGCCGAGGGCCGCGGCAAGGCGCAGGCCGACACCCTGCGCAAGGCCAAGACCGACACGGTGGCGCGCCGGCTGCTCGAGGACGGATCCGAGGAGCAGGTGCCGGGAACGGCGCTGACCATCGGCGACCTGGTGGTCTGCGAGGCGGGCGACATCATCCCCGGTGACGGTGACGTCGTCGAGGGAGTCGCGTCCGTCGACGAGTCGGCGATCACCGGTGAATCGGCCCCCGTCATCCGTGAGTCCGGCGGTGACCGGTCCGCGGTGACGGGTGGTACGAAGGTGCTGTCCGACCGCATCGTCATCAAGATCACGACGAAGCCCGGCGAGACCTTCATCGACCGGATGATCAACCTGGTCGAGGGCGCCGCGCGCCAGAAGACGCCCAACGAGATCGCGCTGAACATCCTGCTCGCCTCGCTGACGATCGTCTTCCTGCTCGCAGTGGCCACCCTGCCGCCGTTCGCCGACTACGCGGGCACGCACCTGACGATGGTCGTGCTGGTCGCCCTGCTGGTCTGTCTGATCCCGACCACCATCGGCGCCCTGCTCTCCGCGATCGGCATCGCGGGCATGGACCGGCTGGTGCAGCGCAACGTGCTGGCGATGTCGGGCCGTGCGGTCGAGGCCGCCGGTGACGTCTCCACGCTGCTGCTCGACAAGACCGGCACCATCACCCTCGGCAACCGCCGGGCCGCCGAGTTCGTGCCGGTGAAGGGCACCACGGAGGCGGAGGTCGCGGACGCGGCCCAGCTGTCCTCCCTCGCGGACGAGACGCCCGAGGGCCGCTCCATCGTCGTCCTGGCGAAGGAGAAGTACGGGCTGCGCGAACGCCACCAGGGCGAGCTGGCGCAGGCCGAGTGGATCGCCTTCACCGCCCAGACCCGCATGTCGGGTGTGGACGTCGACGGCCGCAAGGTCCGCAAGGGCGCCACCGCCTCGGTCATCGCCTGGGTCCAGGAGCGGGGCGGCACGGTCGCCAAGGACGCCGACACGGTCGCGAACCGGATCTCCGAGGCCGGCGGCACCCCGCTGCTGGTCGCGGTCGAGGACGAGCAGGGCGCCCGCGTCCTGGGCGTCATTTACTTGAAGGACGTCGTCAAGGAGGGCATGCGGGAGCGGTTCGAGGAACTGCGCCGCATGGGCATCAAGACGGTCATGATCACGGGCGACAACCCGCTGACCGCCAAGGCGATCGCCGAGGAGGCGGGCGTCGACGACTTCCTCGCGGAGGCCACTCCCGAGGACAAGATGGCCCTCATCAAGCGGGAGCAGGCCGGCGGCAAGCTGGTCGCGATGACCGGTGACGGCACCAACGACGCCCCGGCCCTCGCGCAGGCGGACGTCGGTGTGGCGATGAACACCGGTACGTCGGCCGCCAAGGAGGCCGGCAACATGGTCGACCTCGACTCCAACCCGACCAAGCTCATCGAGATCGTCGAGATCGGCAAGCAGCTCCTGATCACCCGCGGTGCGCTGACCACGTTCTCCATCGCCAACGACGTCGCGAAGTACTTCGCGATCATCCCGGCCATGTTCGCCGTGGTCTACCCGGGCCTGGACAGGCTCAACATCATGGGCCTGTCCTCGCCGAACTCCGCGATCCTGTCCGCGGTCATCTTCAACGCGCTGATCATCATCGCGCTGGTGCCGCTCTCCCTCAAGGGCGTGCAGTACCGGCCGGTGAGCGCCGACAAGATGCTCCGCCGCAACCTCGGGATCTACGGCATCGGCGGCCTGGTCGCCCCCTTCATCGGCATCAAGATCATCGACCTGCTCATCTCCCTCATCCCCGGAATCGGCTGATCGCCATGAACAACTCCGTAACGAACACCGCCCGGTTGCTCGGGGCGGGCCTCAGGGCCCTCCTCGTGCTGACCCTGGTGACCGGCGTCATCTACCCGCTGGTCGTCACCGGCATCGCCCAGGGGCTGTTCGGCGACAAGGCGAACGGCTCCGAGATCAAGGCGGACGGCAAGGTCGTCGGCTCGTCCCTGATCGGACAACAGGGCTACAGCCTCCAGTACTTCCAGCCGCGCCCTGCCGGCGGACTCGGTACGAACTCGGTCAACACCCAGTACAAGCTGGTCCTTTCGGGCGCGACCAACCTCGCCGCCGACAGCAAGGTCCTGCTCAAGCAGGTCGAGGATGCCAAGGCCAAGGTGGTCAAGGACAACTCCGTGCCGGGTTACACCGTCAGCCCCGCACAGGTCCCCGCCGACGCCGTCACCTCCTCCGGCTCCGGCCTGGACCCGGCAATCTCCCCGGAGTACGCCGAACTCCAGGTGCACCGCGTCGCCGCGAAGAACGATCTCCCGGTCGCGCAGGTGGAGAAGCTGGTCGAGGACCACACCGAGGGCCGCACCCTGGGCTTCATCGGCGAGCCCCGGGTGAACGTCCTCGAACTCAACATCGCGCTCAAGGATCTCGCGGCCGAGCAGTGACGGCCTTACGCGACCCGCACGGGAGCCGGCGGCCCGGGAGACATCCCGGCACCGTCGGCTCCCGCAGCCATGACAGGAGAGGCGTACACCCATGACCCGGGTGCTCGTGGTGGAGGACGACCCGCAGCTCGTACGGGCCCTCGTGATCAATCTGCAGGCCCGCAAGTACGGCGTCGACGCGGCCCCCGACGGCGCCACCGCGCTGCGGCTGGCGGCGGCCCGCCAGCCGGACGTGGTGCTGCTCGACCTCGGCCTGCCCGACATGGACGGTGTCGACGTCATCAAGGCGGTACGCGGCTGGACCCGGGTGCCGATCCTGGTCCTGTCGGCCCGCCAGTCCTCCGACGAGAAGGTCTCCGCCCTCGACGCCGGTGCCGACGACTACATCACCAAGCCGTTCAGCATGGACGAACTCCTGGCCCGGCTGCGGGCCGCCGTCCGCCGCACCGAGGACCTGCCGACGGTCCCGGAGACCACACTGGTGCGGACGGACGGGTTCACCATCGACCTGCTCGCGAAGAAGGTCGTACGGGACGGCCGCGACGTACGCCTCACCCCGACCGAATGGCACCTGCTGGAGATCCTGGTCACCCACCCCGGCCGCCTGATCACCCAGAAGCAGCTGCTGCACGAGGTCTGGGGCGTCTCCCAGGGCAACAAGACCAACTATCTGCGGGTCTACATGGCCCAGTTGCGACGCAAACTCGAGTTCGACCCCTCGAGTCCCCGCTATCTCATCACCGAGCCCGGCATGGGCTACCGCTTCGAAGGGTGACCATGGCACGCGGCAGACTCCGTATCTACCTCGGCGCGGCACCGGGCGTCGGCAAGACCTACGCCATGCTGTCCGAGGCGCACCGCCGGGTGGAGCGCGGCACCGACTGCGTGGTCGCGTTCGTCGAGCACCACCACCGGCCGCGCACCGAGGTGATGCTGCACGGCCTGGAGCAGATACCGCGCAAGGAGATCGAGTACCGGGACAGCGCCTTCACCGAGATGGACGTCGACGCGGTGCTGCGCCGCGCCCCCGCCGTCGCCCTCGTGGACGAGCTGGCGCACACCAACGTCCCCGGCTCGCGCAACGCCA
>NZ_JBWKFN010000039.1:92913-93364 GCF_056434245.1 Streptomyces sp. NPDC044064 | reverse complement strand
GAGCGCTAACCGAGCGGGTGTCTTATTTCCCCCCCCCCCCCCCCGACCCCACCCACCCCCCCCCCCCCCCCCCCCCCCCCCCCCCTCCCCCCCCCCCACCCCCCCCCCTCCCCCCCCCCCCCCCCCCCCCCCCCCCCCGCAGCCGTGTTCGGTCACCGGCGAGGATGCCGGTCACTCATGTTCGTCAGCCGTTGCGCTTCCAGCGCGGCTTGTCGTCGCGGCGGCCGAAGGAGCCGGTGCCGCCGCCGCGGTGGTCGTCACGACGGCCGTTGGGGCGGTCGTGACCGGCGGAGCGGAAGCCCGGGCGGTCGTCACGACGCTCACGGTTGAACGGACGGTCGCTGCCCCGGTGCCCGGCAGTACCGCGCTCGTCCCGGCGGAAGCCACCGCGGTCGTCACGGCGCTCGAAGGAGCGGCCGCCACGGTCGCGGTCGACGGGACGACGCTCGTC
>NZ_JBWKFN010000039.1:43058-92815 GCF_056434245.1 Streptomyces sp. NPDC044064 | reverse complement strand
TCACGGCGCTCGAAGGAACGACCGCCACGGTCACCCCGGTCGTCACGACGCTCGAAGCCACGCTCGCCACGGTCACGGTCGAAGGGACGACGCTCGCCACGGTCACGGTCGAACGGCCGGCGCTCGTCACGGCGCTCGAAGGAACGACCGCCACGGTCACCCCGGTCGTCACGACGCTCGAAGCCACGCTCGCCACGGTCACGGTCGAAGGGACGACGCTCGTCACGGTCACGGCGGAAGCCACCGCGGTCACCCCGGTCGTCGCGACGCTCGAAGCCACGCTCGCCGCGCTCGCCACGGTCGAAGGAACGGCGCTCCCGGCGCTCGTACGGCGCCGAACCCGCCGGACGCTCCTCGCGCTCGGTCTCGCGCTCCGCCGGCTCCTGGGCCGCGGCCGCCTCGACCACGGCCTCCGCCGCGGCCGCCTGGGCCTCGGCCACCGCGGTCTCCGGGTCCTCGCCGCGCTCGCGGGCGACGCGGGCGACCAGCCGGTCGGCCTCCTCGCGCAGCTCGGTGGCCCGGCGCTGGGCGCGCTCCAGCTGCTTGGTGAGCTGGGCGACATCGCGCTCGGCCTGCTGGGCGGCATTGCCCGCGGACTCGGCCTGGACCTCGGTCATGGAGCGGGCGCCGGTGATCTCGGCGACCTCCGGGTCGAAGGCGCCGGCGCCCTGGATGATGTGGCGCGCGGCGTCGACGCCGGCGTCCTCCATCAGGCGGAAGATCTGGCGGCGCTGGTGCGGCAGGGACAGCGAGACGACCGTGCCCGTACGACCGGCACGCGCGGTACGGCCCGCACGGTGCAGGTAGTCCTTGTGGTCGCCGGCCGGGTCCACGTTCAGGACCAGGTCGATGCCGTCGACGTGGATACCGCGCGCGGCGACGTCGGTCGCGACGAGCACGTTGACGTAGCCGTCCTTGAAGTCGGCCAGCGTCCGGGTGCGGGCGCCCTGGGTCATGCCGCCGTGCAGTGCGTCGGCCTTCGCGCCGGCCTCACGCAGCTGCTCGGCGACGCGGTCGGCGCCCAGCTGGGTGCGGACGAAGATGATCGTGCGGCCCTTGCGGGAGGCGATCGCGGCGGTGACCGGCGCCTTGTCCTTGGGCTTCACGATGAGGATGTGGTGCGACATGGTCGTCACCGCGCCCTGGGCCGCGTCCACCTCGTGGGAGACGGGGTTGTTCAGGTAGCGGTCGACGAGGGTCTGGATCTCGTTCTCCATGGTCGCGGAGAACAGCATCCGCTGGCCGCCGGCCGGGACCTGGTCGAGCAGCTCGGTGACCTCGGGCAGGAAGCCCAGGTCGGACATCTGGTCGGCCTCGTCCAGGACCGTGATCTGCACGTCCTCGAGGGAGCAGGCACCGCGGTTGATGATGTCGCGGAGGCGGCCGGGCGTGGCGACGAGGATGTCGACGCCGCGCTCCAGGGCGTAGATCTGGTTGCCCATGGACGTACCGCCGCAGACGACCTTCATCTTCAGGCCGAGGACGTCGCCGTAGGGCTGCAGGGCGTCGGCCACCTGCATGGCCAGCTCACGGGTCGGCGTGAGGATGACGGCACGCGGCCGCTTCTTCTCGGTGCGGCCGCCGGCCAGCGTGGCCAGGGTCGGCAGACCGAAGGAGAGGGTCTTGCCGGAGCCGGTGCGGCCACGGCCGAGGATGTCCTTGCGGTCCAGGGCGTCCGGGATGGTCGCGGCCTGGATCGGGAAGGGGGTGGTGACGCCGTTCTGTGCGAGCTTGCGCACGATGCCCTCGGGGAGGCCGAGGTCGGCAAAGGTGATCTGGGGGGTGGTGTCAGCGGCCTCGACGGCCTCGGTGACCTCGGTCGTCACGTCCACGAGCTCGTTGTCGTTCTCGGGCATGACGATCTGATCAGTACTGGACACGGACATGCGAATGCGAAACCTTCCGGAGTCTCTTCGGCACGCGCCCGTCAACTCCGTGAATCGCTCACGACCGCCTCAATGCGGTCCGCCACGGTAAGGGAGAGTACGCGCCACACGGCGCGCTCTGCAGTGGCGCCGGGCAAATGGGATCAAACGATCTACCACCATACGCACCCAACGCCCCTCGAGGCAAACCGATGCCAGGAGACGCTGGTCACGTCCTAGGCCGGAGTCCCCGCCGCGGGCGCCGGCTCCCGCTGGACCAGCTGGGGTCCCGTCTCCTCGTGGGCCGAGGAGGACGGCTCGGCCGACGGTGGCGGCGGGGTCGAGGCGGGCGCCGGCTCCTCGGTGGGCGTCGGCTGCGGCTCGGCCGTCTGCGTGGGGGTCGGCTCGATCGTGTGCGCGGGGTCCGGATCCACGGTCTTCCCGGGCTGCGGCGGCGCCGCAGAGACACTGCCCGGCACGGACGGCGTGACCGAGGGCGAGGCCGACTCCCCCCGCTTCTTCTTGCCCCCGTGCTCGTGCTTGCCGTCACCGGAGCCGCCACCGCCGTAGCCGAGGCCGCCGCCGCCCTCCACCGGACCCCCGTCGGGCGCCTCGCCGCCCCGCTGCCCCGCCGAGTGCGAGGGCCTGGCCCGGCCGGCGTCGTCACCCACGCTCACACAGCCGGCGGCGGCCGTGAGGGCCAGCACCGTGACGACCAGACGGACGGGTACGTACAAGGGGCGCACGGCGGCCACCTCCGGAGGCGAGGATGGGAGTCAACCTGACCAACTCCCGCCGCCCGCAAGAGGACACGCGCCCCGCTCCTATCGGCGTGCCCCGCCGGTCACCCGTACCCGAGCGCGTGCAGCCGGGCGTCGTCGATGCCGAAGTGGTGGGCGATCTCGTGCACCACGGTGACCTCGGTCTCGGCGACGACGTCCGCACGGCTGTCGCACATCCGCAGCGTCGGCCCCCGGTAGACCGTGATCCGGTCCGGCAGCACCCCCGCGTACCACTCGCCCCGCTCGGTCAGCGGTGTCCCCTCGTACAGCCCGAGCAGCTCGGGATCGTCCGCGGGCGGTTCGTCCTCGACGAACACCGCGACGTTGTCCATCAGCCGCGTCAGCTCCGGCGGGATCCGGTCGAGCGCCTCGGCGACCAGCTCTTCGAACTCCTCGCGCGTCATCTCCAGCACACGGTCATTGTCCGGTACGGGAGGCCCGTACGAGGCAGGCGAACCGTCGCATATCCCTCGCATATCCACGCCCGGCCGTGGGCATACGCCCCCAATGGCCAGCGCCCGAGCCACCGTCGCAGCCCTCCGCACCCCGCGCACCCGTCGCGCCCGCAAAGCCGCCGCCCTCCCGGCCCTGGAACTGGCGGCCCGCCCCAACCCCTGGCTGCGCGCCCTGGGGCTCACCACGGTGGTCCTGGTCGGCGCCTGGCTGGGCCTGCTGATCGTCGGGAACGTACGGGTCCCGGTCGGCCCGATGGACACGACGATGGCACTGCGCCCGTCCCTCACCGGCGGCACGAAGATCAACGTCTCCCCGCTGGGCGCGCTCACCCTGGACAGCCATGTCGCCCCGGTCCGCCTGGACGTCAACGTCGACCAGCTGGACCCGCTCCGCTCCCAGGCCCTCGTCGACCACCCCGAGCGGCTCTCCGGGCTCCAGGACGAGGTGGCCCGGGACGTCGAGCACGGCACGCTCGACCTGGCCGTACGATCCTGCGTCGCCGTGGTCTCCGGCGCGACCGCCCTGGGCCTCGCGGTCTACCGCCGCCCGCGCCGCGCCCTGACGGCCGGCGGCCTGGCACTGGCCCTCCTCGCCGCCTCCGGGGCGACCGCGTACGCCACCTGGAACCCCAAGTCGGTCCTGGAGCCGAAGTTCTCCGGCCTGCTCTCCTCCGCACCCTCCCTGGTCGGCAACGCGCGCAGCATCGTCACCGAATTCGACGTCTACCAGAAGGAGTTGGCACGCCTGGTGACGAACGTGACGAAGCTGTACGACGTCACGTCCACCCTCCCCGCCTACCAGCCGGACCCGGCCGGCCTGCGGGTCCTGCACGTCTCCGACATCCACCTCAACCCGGCGAGCTGGAAGATCATCGCCTCGCTGGTGGAGCAGTACAAGGTGAACGTGATCGTGGACTCGGGCGACACGATGGACCACGGCACCGCGGCGGAGAACGGCTTCCTGGACCCGGTGGCGGACCTGGGCGTGCCGTACGTCTGGGTCCGGGGCAACCACGACTCCAGGACCACCCAGCGCTACCTGCAGCACATGCGGAACGTGCACGTCCTGGACGACGGCCGGGCGGAGACGATCGCCGGCCTGCGGTTCGCGGGCATCGGCGACCCCCAGTTCACCCCCGACCGCTCGGTGTCGCCCGGCGGGGACGCGGCCGAGGTGCTGGCGGGCGACCGCCTGGCCGCCGCCCTGCGCGACCAGCGGGCGGCGGGCACCCCGGTCGACGTGGCGATCGCACACGAGCCGGCCGCCGCGCGCGAGACGGACGGCGCGGTCGCGCTGGTCCTGGCGGGCCACCTCCACCACGAGGGAACGGAGGTCATGAAGTACGGCACACGTCTGCGCATCGAGGGCTCGACCGGCGGCAGCGGCCTGCGTGCCGTGGAGCGCAAGTACCCCGACCCGATCGAGGCCTCGATCCTCTACTTCGACCGCGACACCCGCCGCCTCCAGGCCTGGGACGAGATCAGGCTGGGCGGCCTGGGCCTGACGACGGCCGAGGTCAGCCGCCACCTGCCCGAGGAAGTGTTCGATCAGCGACTCCACCGCGGGCCCTCGGGCGGGAAACCGTCCCCGGCCACGCCGTCGCCATCGGGGTCGTAAAAACCGTTTTGGCGATCCTCCCCGCCATCCCATATGCTTCTCACGTCCCCGACGCGCTGAGAAGCGCCCAGGCGGGCCGATAGCCCTCATCGTCTAGCGGCCTAGGACGCCGCCCTTTCAAGGCGGTAGCACGGGTTCGAATCCCGTTGGGGGCACGCAAGATCGTGTGCGACACTGTTGCACACAAACGCTTGGTCCTGTGGAGCAGTTTGGAGTGCTCGCCACCCTGTCAAGGTGGAGGCCGCGGGTTCAAATCCCGTCAGGACCGCTGAGGTTTCCTCGGAAGCCTCGTGGCTGGGTAGCTCAGTTGGTACGAGCGATCGCCTGAAAAGCGATAGGTCGCCGGTTCGACCCCGGCCCCAGCCACCGCAGCCCTCATCAGGGCAAACACCCCCTCCGGGATCTTACGGAGGGGGTGTTTTCGTGTCGGCTACCAAGGGGTACGCCAACGGCTCCTGAGGAGGATCACCCGGGCAGCCGTGTCACGCGAGACCGGTTCATCATTCCCCTGGGCTCTCATCCTCTTCATCACTTTCGGCGGTGGTGTCCTCACCCTCAGGTGGGGACACGCGGCTCACGACTGCAAGCCGCCACCCGGGTGACCGGCTCGGGACACCTCGGGGACCTTCATGGTTACCCCGATGTCGCTGTGGCCGACGATCTGCCGGACGATGTGAGGCGGAACACCGAGATCCAACAGGAGCGACACGGCGGAGTGCCGGAGATCGTGGAACCGGATCTCCAGACCGAGACGCTTCCGGAGCGGGTCCCAGCTCCGCCGGAGGTTGTCCGGCTCCACCGGGGTGCCGATGCGGGACGTGAAGACCAGCCCTCGTTCCTTCCATCCCGTGCCAGCGGCGGCGCGCTCCTGGGCTTGCCGCTCGCGGTGGTCGGTGAGCGCCTTCACCACGAGGGGCGGGAGCGGAACGGTGCGGACCGACGCCAGAGTCCTGGGCTTGACCAACCGCAGCTCTCCCTCGACGCGCTGCAGCGCACGCTCCACGGTCAGCGTCTCGCGGTCCAGGTCGATCGCGTCCCAACGGAGCCCCAACAGGTCGCCGCGCCGCATCCCCAGGACCAAGGCCAGCACGTAGAGGGCGTGCAGCCGGTCCTCCTCGGACGCGCGGAGCAACAGCCGGGCGTCCGCGACGCTGAGCCCCTTGCCGGTGTCGTACGAGGGCGTAGGGACCTGTACGAGCTGGGCGACGTTCCGCACGCAGCCGTGCAGGCAGCACTGGCACTCGGCCGCGACGCGGGCGAGCCACGACGCTGTCACCACCGTCCGCCGCCACCGCACCGTCATGCTCGACATGCCGCGCATGCGCGGCACCCCGATCAACCCCGCCAGAACAGCAGCCGGACACGGGGAAACCCGGATACCCCGCACTCACCACCACAGACTCACCCGGGGGACGCCTCATCGACACCTGTACCCGCCCAGACGACAACGTCGGCCTCCGGGACCACAACCAGGTCTTGAAGGCCGACGTCAGGCGAGCCCCGGGTTGACCGACAGCATCCGGAATCCGTTCGGGGCCCCTCACCTGGTGCCTCAGGCGGCGAGCAGTTCCAGGTCCGCCACCACCCGGGCCGGACTCGGCATCGCCGCCATGTCGTCGTACAGCTTCCGCGCGCCCTTCAGATACCCGTCGTCCCCGAGGACGTCGGCGATCGCCGCACGGACCTGCGCCGGGTCGTTCTGCGGGGCCGCCTCCGGGAGCACCCGGGCCGCCCCGGCCGCGGCAAGGAGCTCGGCCGACGCAAACTGGTCCACCAGCTGCGGCAGGACGACCTGCGGAAGCCCGAACACGCAGGCCGTCATCGTGGTGTTGGCGCCGCCGTGGTGCACCACCGCATCACAGTCGCGCAGGAACAGGTTGAGCGGCACCGGCTCCACCACCCGTACGTTGTCGGGCAGTTCGCCGAAGCGCTCGTGGAACTCCGGGGCCGCGGTCACCACGGCCTCGACGTCCTCAAGTCCGGCGAAGGACTCGATGATCGTCTGGAACAGGCCGGTGCCGTTGAGCACCAGCGTCTGGTGGCCCAGGCAGACCGCCACCCGGCGCAGCCCCTCCGGAGCCGGTACCCGCAGCCACTCGGGCACGGTGCCGACGCCGTTGAAGGGCACGTAGCCGATCGGCGCGCCCGGCGCGGCGCTCGGGTGGCGCAGCGCCGGTGGGCACGGGTCGAGCAGCAGATCGGGGTCGGGCAGCCCGTCGAGGCCGAGCCGGTGTGCCGCTGTGTACAGGAACTTGCGGGCCGAGGCGCGGGACGGGCCGCTGAGCGGGTCGACGCCCCAGCGGTGTTGCACCGACGGCACTCCGAGCACTTTGCCGATGACCGCGCCGGTGAGCTCCATCTGCTCGGACACGATCAGGTCGGGGCGCCAGTCGCGGGCGAACTCCAGGTAGGCGTCGAGCAGATAGCGGGCGTGGATCTCCCACAGCTTGGTGGCGCCCGCCATCTTCTCCGGCGGGGTCGGCCCCATCAGCTCCAATGGCCGTACCCCGGGCGGGAGGTGGCGCTGCAGCAGGTCCAGGCCGTGGAAGCGGTCTCCGATGTCGACGGCGGATATCCCCGCCGCGCGGGCCGCGTCCGTGACGTCAGGCTGCGCGGCGACCGTCACCTCGTGTCCGGCTCCCTTCAACGCCCAGGCCAGCGGCACCATGGGGGTGAAGTGGGTGGGGAACGGGGTGCTCAGCATCAGTACGCGCATGGTCCTCTGTCTCCTCGGGGGGTGTCTGGGGCTGGGTCTCGTCGACGTGCACGTCGTTCATCAGGAGGGCGAACCGGGAGGTTGTGGTGACCACGCCCAACTGGTCCGGGGAGGCGGCCGGCCGGGCCATGTACAGGGCGATCCGAGTGACCCGCCGAGGCCCGCGCCGAGCGGCAGGAGCAGGACGTCGAGCCGCCAGAGGGAGGCGTCGGCGACGGTGAGGCCGAGCCTGGCGACGGCCGCGCATGCCATGCGGATTCGGCTGCTTCTCTTTCGCCTCCTCTGTCATCTCCGTCGTACTCACGCCCGCACCGTCTGATGGGAGACCAGGTCCTCCAGGACGCCGACCGCTTCGGCCGCACCGGGCATCTCCTGGATCTGCTGCCGCAGCCGTGCGGCGTCCTGCCGGTATCCCGGGTCGGAGAGCAACGCGCGTACGGCGTCGGTGAGATGGGTGTCGTTGTTCTGGAGCCCGGCCGAGTCGAGGCTGATCCCGGCACCCGCGTCGGCGACCTTGTCGCCCGCGATGAACTGGTCGCCCACCTGCGGAAGCACCAGCTGCGGTACGCCGAGCGCGGCCGCGCCGAGCGTGCTGCCCGCGCCGCCGTGGTGGACCACCAGGTCGGCGCCGGGGAAGAGGACGCCGGGTGCCGTCTCATCGGTGTACGACATCGTCTTCGGCAGTGCCCCGATCGCCTCGCGGAACCGGGGCGGGGCCGACACGACCGCCTCGACGCCGCCGGTGCGCTCCAGTACGTCGACGACGATGCGCACCAGCGGGGCGCCGCCCAGTTCGAGGGTGTGCCCGCCGAGCGCCACCGCGACCCGGCAGCCCGGGGCCCCCGGGGATGTGGCGTAGGCCCAGGGGGCGCGGCCGTCCGTGTGCGGGAGGGGACGGATCGGGCGGCCCTCCGGGGCGTCGGTGCTGCGCAGCGCGGGCGGCGCCGGGTCGAGGATCAGACTGGGCCCCGGCACCGAGTCCAGGCCGAGGCGCCCGCAGAGGGGGCCGAGCCACATCAGGGTCATCCTGAGCATGGACGTGCTGGTCGGGTTCACGCCCCAGCGGTGCTCGACGCTCGGGATGCCGAGTACCTCGCCGACGATCGGCGCCGCGAAGTCCATGTGATCGGAGACCACCAGGTCGGCCTTCCAGTCTCGGGCGAGCTCCAGGTAGTCGGGCAGGTGGTACGAGGTGTGGTTGCGCCACATCTGGGCGGCGCCGTCGATCTGCTGCGCGGGCGGGCGGCCCACGGTCTCGATGGGGCGCGGGCCCCGCGGCCCCTTGCCACCGCACAGATCCTCGTAGTGGAAGGCGTCCCCGTAGGTCACGGTCGCCAGGCCCGCGGCCTCGGCGGGCCCCGTCACATCGGGCTGGCCGGTGACGAGGACCTCGTGGCCGGCCGCCTGAAGCGCCCTGACGAGCGGCAGCATGGGCAGGAAGTGGGTGGCGGCGGGGGAGCTGATGAACAGGACGCGCATCACAGGTTCTCCAGGTCACGGACGACGGCGGCGGGGCTCGGCATGGCGGCCATGGTGTCGGCGAGCTTCCTTGCGCCCTTGGCGAAGCGCTCCTCGGTGAGCAGGGTGCGCACGGCCGCCGCGACGGCCGCCGGGTCGTTCTGCTCGTCGGCGGTGGCGAGGCTGAGCCCGGCGTCTGCGGCGGCGAGCAGCTCACCGCCCTCGAACTGGTCCGCCAGCTGCGGCAGGATCAGCTGCGGTACTCCGCGACCGGCCACGGTGAGCAGGGTGTTGGCGCCGCCGTGCGTGACGACCGCGTCCATCCGGTCGACGAAGCCGTTGAGGGGCGTCGGCGGGACAAGGCGCACGTTGGACGGGACGGTGCCGAGCCGGTCGAGGAACTCCTCCTGCACCGTCATCACCGCCTCCGCCTCCGGGATGTCCCCGAAGGCCTGGATGATCCCGCGGAACAACGGGATGCCGCCGAGCGCGAGGGTCTGCCGCCCCATCGACACGCACACCCGGGGCCGCTCGCCGCGCTGCCGCAGCCAGCCGGGCACCTCGCCGGTCCCGTTGAACGGGATGTGCCGGATCGGTGTGGCCGCCGGGGTTCCGGGGCACAGCAGCTGGGGCGGCGCAGGGTCGAGCACCACGTCCGGCCGCGGCAGTCCGCCCTCGATGCCGAGCCTTTCGCAGGCTCCCGCGAGCAGGTCCTCGGCGGTGCCGCGCATCAGAGGGCTCATCGGGTCGACGCCCCAGCGGTGCGACACCACCGGGATCTTCAGGGCGCCGCCGACGAGCAGCGCCGCCCAGTCGAGCATCTCCGAGATGACCAGGTCGGGCCGGTACTGGCGGGCCACCTCCAGGTAGCGCGGGGCCAGGTAGCGGGAGTGCAGTACCCAGATCCGGGAGCCGATGAGGGTCATCTTCGGAGTGTGCGGGCCCACCACTTCGATGAGCCGCTTGTCCGGTGGCAGCACCGGGGACAGCAGGTCCTTCCCGAAGAACTGACGGCCCACGGTGACCGTGGACAGGCCCGTGGCGCGGGCCATCGGAACGATGTCGGGCTGCCCGGCGACCAGCACCTCGTGCCCGGCGCCGCGCAGTGCCCAGGCCAGCGGCGCCATGCAGGAGAAGTGGGTGGACTCGGGGCTGCTCAGGATCAGTACGCGCATGAAGGGTCCTCGTCGGGCTCGTCGGAAGGGGAGTCGGCGGTCTCCGGCCCGTGCTCCGGGCCGCGGCGCACGGCCTCGGCGAACGTGGTCACGACGGTGTCGGCGAACGCGGCGGGCAGCCGGTCGGTGCGCACGGTCGCGGTGGCCAGGGCCCCGTCCGGGGTGATCCGGACGTCGAACTCCAGCTCGGTGAACATGGCGATCTTCCCGATCCACCCCAACTCGGCCGTGCGGACTTCGAGTTCGAGCACGGGGGTCGGGGCCGTCCTGTATCAGGAAGCTGGGCATGGGCCCCAGTGCGCCGCCGGTCAGCACGACGGTGCGTGCGAGCTGCGCACCGCCCAGCTCCTGGGCGCCGAGCGCTTCGTCCCCGTTCGCGACCGCCTGCCGCGGCGGGTCGCCGCCGTCCGCCGGGTGGGGTGGCCGGAGCCGCGGGTACAGCAGGTCGACGCGGCAGCTCCCGTGCGTGCCGCTCCCGCACGGCGAGGTCGGCCCGGCTCAGGGGGCGCGAACTGGAGTGCCCGGGAGCGGCGGTGGCGGACCCGGCGAAGTCCGGCTCCTGAGCCGCGGCCCGCGCCGCGTGGGCGAGGCCGAGGCCGGCGGCGAGCACCGCCTCGGACGCCCCGTCGAAGGCCACGTGGTGGACGGCCAGACCGAACAGGGTGCGCCCGGCCTCCCGGCTGCCCACCGCGCCGCACCGCCACGCCGGGCCGCCCGGGAGGTCGAGCGGGGTGAAGACGGCCACGAGCCGGTCGGCGACGGCCGCCGTCTCGTCGGGTGTGCCGGGCAGCCGCAGCGCCGTCACCCCGGCTGACTCGTCCGGTACCACCGCGTATCCGGTGTCGTTGTCCCGGATCAAGTACCGGGTGTTCGGGGCCTGGTGGCGCCGGTGTACGTCCTGGGCGGCCCGGGACAGCGCGTCCAGGACGACCGGGACTTCGATCCACCAGGAGCCGCAGATGCGACGTGCCCGCTTGGCGGCGAACAGGATGCGCACGGCGGACCTCCGGGGAATCAGCGGGGGGGGGCAGGGGGGCAGGGGCCGCCAGTCGGTCGGGACCACAGCGTGGCCACCGGCCTTCGGACCTCGCTCGCGCCGCACTTGAGCCGCGCTCGACCGCGTGCGGTCTGCCCGTTCCCCTCTCGGACTCCAACGCGGTTCGAAGGCCGGCAGCCATCTTGGGCGTATGCCGAAACCCATGCGAGCCGAGCCGGAGGAGTAACTGGATGCGCTGGAACGAGATCTATGTCGCGGGCCTGGGCAGCTGGCTGCCCGAGCCGGTGCCGGTGAGCGAGTGCGTCGCGGCCGGGGAGTGCGGCCAGGAGTGGATCGACGACTTCGGGTACGAGTCCGTCCGCATCGCCCGCGAGGGTGAGGGAGAGCCCTGGACCGCGCCGCCGGACATGGCGGTCGCCGCGGCCCGCACCGCCCACGAGCGCTCCGGTCTCGCGAAGCGGGAGTACTCGCTGCTGCTGCACGGCAGCACCTGGTACCAGGGCCTGGACATCTGGCCCGCCGCGTCCTACATCGCAGGGCACACGGTCGGCACGACGGTGCCCGCGCTCGATGTGCAGCAGCGCTGCAACGTCGGCATCAGCGCCCTCGACCTGGCCGCGGCCCACCTCACCGCCGGCTACGGCAACGGCAGCGCCGTCATGGTCACCACCGCCGACCGCTTCGGCGGGCCCGGCGCCGACCGCTGGCGGCTGCGCCACGGCAACGCCTACGCCGACGGCGGCACCGCGACCGTGCTCTCCACCCGGGGCGGCTTCGCCCGCCTTGTCGCCACCGCCACCGTCGCGGACAACGGCCTGGAGCCGATGGCGCGCGGCGACGAGCCGTTCGGTCCGGTCTCGCGGGCCGCGGAGCGGCAGGTCGACCTGACCGCGCGCGGCGACGCCCATAAGGCAGTCAGCGACGAGACCCTCACCAACATCCGCTTCGGCAAGGTGATGACCGAGGCCAAGCAGGCCGTCCTCGACGACGCGGGCCTGGGGACCGACGACATCGCGTACGTCGTGATCCCCGCCACCGGACGGATCCCGGGCCCCTTCCAGATCCACCACCTGCTCGGCGTCGACGAGTCCGCGACCACCTGGGAGTTCGCCCGCACCAGCGGCCACATCGGCGCCGGCGACTGGGCCGCGGGCCTTGAGCACCTGCTGCTCACCGGTGCCCTGAACCCCGGGGACCACGTGCTGCTCTACGGCGGCGGCGCCGGCTACACGATCACAACAGCCGTCCTGGAGATCCTCTGCATCCCCGACTGGGCGGCCCGCCCCGATCGGTAGAGGCTCAGTTGCCGGCCCAGAGCTTCTCGAAGAGCCTGCCGGTCACCGAGTGGGGTGAGGTCCGCCGCGAGGAGTGCGCCCCGGTGGGGCCCGAAGAGGAGCTGTGGAAGCGACCGAGCCCGGCCGTGGGCAGGGCTCGGGGCACAGTGGAGCGGGTGGGACCGCGGCGGAGAGGGCGAAGGTGGGCTGAGGCAACGGGCGTGAGGGAGGGTCCGGGCCGGTCGCGGGCCCGCACGGGGGTCACATCTGGCTGGCCGAGCAGCGGAAGGGTCTGTCGATGCCCCGGCTGAGCAGGGACGCCTCGGTCGCCTTGTTCACGGCATCCGTCCTGGAAGTCGCGCCGAGTTTGTCGAAGATATTGCGCAAATGGCGCTTTACCGTTCCCTCGGCGATGAAGAGCCGGGCTGCTATCTGTGCATTGCTGAGGCCCTTGGCGACGTGACCGAGAACGTCGATCTCGCGCTCTGTCAGGCCCTCCGCCGACCGGTTGTTGAAATTGAGACTTCCTTGTGAAACCGACAGCACCCTCCGCTCCGGGTGGCGGTTGACGCCTCGTATGGCGGCGATGAGTTCCATACGGGATATGGTCTTCAGCAGATAGCCGTGGACTCCGTGATTCAGCAGTGATTGAACGAGCCGCGGATCATCATGCATCGTGAGGATGATCACGCGGGATTCGGGTGAGGCTCTCTTGATCGCGAGCAGCCTCTCGCTGATGATTCCACCCGGCATTTCGACGTCCATGAGGATGACGTCGGGACTCAGGTCCCGGGCGAGCTGGACGACGCTCTCACCGTTGTCCGCCTCACCGACCACGTCCAGGTCGTCCTCGGCGCCGAGGCTCTCGTGGAGCGCCTCCCGCAGGAGTGTGTGGTCCTCTGCGATGAGAATGGTTATGCACTCAGCTTCATGGTTCATCGTATCCCAGGCCCCCGCCTGCTGGGTGGTCTCCGACTGCGAGACGCTGTCAGTGTGTTGCGTCTGCTGCCTGTTCCCCTCATTGAGGTGGGTGACAATGTGGTCGATAATTTGGTCAGCTTGTCACCCTAATCCGGAATCTATCACGGACAGGTCTCGAGAACTAATAAGCGGGGATGCTATAGCGGGAGCTGAGCGAGCGGGCCGGCAGGTGCCGGCCCGCTCGCTTATCAGAGCCTTACAGCCAACCGTTTTGTTTGGCTTTGTTCACGGCCTCCATACGGTTGCGCACACCGATCTTCTGAGTGGCCGACGAGAGGTGATTACGGATCGTGCTCTCCGAGAGGTGCAAGCGCTTCGCGAGGGCCAGGACGGGAGCGCCGTCCGCCGCGGCCGCGAGTACTTCCCGCTCTCGGGTGGTCAGGGGGCTCGACCCCGCGCTGAGCGCGGCCGCCGCGAGGAGCGGATCGACGACCTGCTCCCCCGCGTGTACGCGCCGGATCGCGTGGGCCAGCTCCGACACGGGCCCGTCCTTGGCCAGGAATCCTCGGGCGCCCGCGTCCAGGGCTCGCCGGCAGTAGCCCGGCCCGGCGAAGGTGGTGACGATCAGCACCCGGCATCCCGGCACCAGGCGCCGCAGGTCTTCGGCGGCTTCCAGGCCGGTCCGCACAGGCATCTCGATGTCGAGGACCGCGATGTGCGGGTCGGACGCGCGGGCCGCGTCAACGACCTCGGCACCGGTGCCCACCTGGGCCACGACCTCGATGTCCGCTTCAAGGTCGAGCAGTTGCGCGATCGCGCCCAGCATCATCCCCTGGTCCTCGGCCAGCAGAACCCGGATCACTGGGCACCCACCCTCACTTCACTCCTTCGGGCAACGGGCAGCCTGGCCGTAAGGCGGAATCCCCCGTCCACCCCCGGTGCCGTGGTCAGCGCGCCGCCCGCCGCCGACAACCGCTCCGCGAGCCCCAGTAGACCATGGCCGGGTGTTCCGCCGTCGTTCTCGGCGGCGGGCGGTTTCGTACGGGGGCCGTCGTTACGTATCTCCAGCTCGACGCCCTCGGAGCGGTGCCGCACGGAGATCTCGCAGTGCCGGGCCTCACTGTGCCGGATGACGTTGGTGACACCTTCTCTCACCACCCACCCGAGCAACGCGTCGGCCTGAACCGGCAGCGGCGGACCGTCGTGGACGATCTCCGTCTCTATCCCCGCGTCGGTCAGCGCCAACTTGGCGCCCTTCAGCTCGGAGTTGAGGTCCCGTTCCCGGTAGCCGGATATCGCCTCGCGGATCTCCTCCAGCGAGGTGCGGCCCACGGCCTCGATGTCCTGGGCGTGACGCTTGACGGTGGCTGGGTCGCACTCGGCGAACCTGCGCACCGCCTCGGCCTTGACGACGATGAGCGAGATCGAGTGTCCGAGTAGATCGTGCAGGTCGCGGGCGAACCGCAGCCTCTCCTCCGCGACCGCCGAGTGGGCCAGCTCCTCCTGGGCCTGGCGCAGCTCCATCACCGTGGAGAAGAGGCGCACGATGATGGTCACGATCACGCCGGAGAGCAGGGTGCTGTAGCTGATGACGATCGCGTCACCCACCTCGGCGTCGGCATAGACGGCGGTCATGCCGGCCGTGAAGGAGACCAAGCCGATCACAAGCGGTGGGTGCAGCAGATGCCGCCAGCTCGCCACAGCGCTCCACACCACCGCCAGCAGGGAGAACAGCCAGACCATTCCCTCGCCGAAGCGGAGGGCGAGCGTCAGAGTGAGGGCGGTGAGGGCGACTGCCGGGGTGATCACCAGCAGGCGCCCGCACCGGTCGCTGAACGCCGCCCAGAGGGAGAAGAGATAGAGGGCGCAGAACGCCAGGAGTCCGGCAGCGGCCTCCCAGGTCGGTTTGTCACGTCCCCCGACGATGTCGGAGAGGGCGCCGGCGGCGATGACGAGCACGGGGTAGAAGATGGTCGGCGCCTTGTGCATGCCGAACCTCTCATGGGTTAAGGCTTTCCCCTTGACCCGCACGGTCCCATCCTCCTCTAACTATGTATGGCCATCGCTGGACTTACTGATCAAAATACGCCAGCCCTCCCGGTCAGGCGGTGGTGCCCCGTCGGTAGCCGAAGGCGGCGAAGACGGCCAGGGCCACGCTCCAGACGAGCAGGATCGCCAGGGCGGTGGTGCTCAGCGCGTGGCCGAGGGCCAGGTCCGACACCAACTGCTTGTAGCGGTTGATCGGTGTCCACCCCGAAACCTGTCCCAGCCAGTGCGGGAAGTTCTTGACGTCGATGAGCAAGCCGCCGACCACCGACAGGAGCAGGTAGGAGACGAGGCCCATGGACTGTGCCTTGGCGCCGTCCAGCAGATAGCCACAGCCGATCGCCAGCATCGAGATGGGGGCGATGCCCACCCACAGGACACCGACGGTCCCCACCCATTCCGCGGCGCTGAGATGCACGCCGTTGACCAGTCCGCCGAGCAGGGTGACGGCGAGGACGGGCGGCAGGGCCAGGGTCATCGAGGTGATCGCGCGGCCGAGCACCACCGTCACCGGGGGGAGGGGGGTGAGCCGGAGCTGGCGCAGCCAGCCGGCCCGTTTGTCCTCCGAGACGCCGCCGAGGCTGTTCATCACCGCGCCCAGAGCGCCGAAGCCGGCCATACCGGCCATGTTCCGGACCTGCTCGTCGTGGCTGGAAGGACCGCCGCCCAGGTGGCTGAAGAGCAGATAGAGCGCCACGGGGGCGATCAGGGACATGATGAGGAAGCCGCTGTCGCGGACGGTGCGGCGCAGCTCAAGGCGCAGGTAGCCGAGCAACATCAGGAACCGCTCCTCTGGTGATTCGCGTTCAGACCACTGGTCAGGGCAAGGAACGCCTCTTCAAGGCCCCCGCCGGTCACTTCTACGTTGCGCAGGTGGCCTGTTCGCGCAAGGGTCGTCACGGTGAGGTCCGCGTCGGACGTCGTCAGGTGGATCCGCGCGCCGCGGACCTCCACCTCGGTGACACCCGGCAGCCTCGCGAAGCCGTCGGCGCCGGCGTCGCCGAGGTCGATACTCACGATCTTGCCGCCCATGCTCCGCTTGAGCTCCGCTCCGGTGCCGTCGGCCAGTACCTTGCCCTGGGCGATGACGACGATGCGCTTGGCGTATTCGTCGGCCTCCTCCATGTAATGGGTGGAGAAGAGCAGGGTGTTGCCGCGTGCGGCGTAGGCCGCCATCGTCGTCCAGAGGTCCCGGCGCGACTGGATGTCGAGCGCGGCCGTGGGCTCGTCGAGCACGATCAGGTCGGGGTTGCCGGCCAGAGCGAGGGCGAAGCGGACGCGCTGGGCCTGCCCGCCCGAGAGCTTGTCGACACGCCGGGTGGCGAGCTTGGTGAGCTGGGCGGTCTCCAGGATCTCACCCAGGGGCAGCGGGGCCTCGTAGGTGCCGCGCACGAAGTTGATGAGCTCCTGGATGGTGACCCGGGGGATCAGCCCGCCCTCCTGGAGCATCGCGCCGATCTTCCCCTCCCGGACGGCGCGTCCGGGCTCGTTGCCGAAGAGCCGGATCTCGCCGCCGTCGTGCGGAAGCAGGCCGAGCATCATGTTGATGGTGGTGGACTTGCCGGCTCCGTTCGGGCCGAGGAGTGCCACCGTATCCCCGCGTTCGATCTCCAGGTCGAGCCCGTTGACGGCGTGGACGTTCCCATAGGTCTTCGTCACGCTTGCGAAGCTCACCGCAGAGCCCGTCCTCTGTGGCGCTCTGGAGTACGTACTTGTTTGCGTCATGGGGACAACGCTATGGTTCCGGCTTCGCCCGCCAACAGAGACAAAGATGCTCTCCTGAGCAGGAGATATGTCCTGCCTACGCCGACGGAGCGCAAAGGCATGAGCCCCCGTACGGAACCTTGCGGTCCGGACGGGGGCTCATGCCCGCTTCTGCAATCAGGTCAAGCGGCGGCGGAGATCCTGCCGTTCACGAAGGCCAGGAACTCGCCGGGGGTGACGATCGCGTCCATCTCCTCCTCGGACAGGGAGATGCCGTATTCGCGCTCGGTGAGACTGACCGCCTCCATCCGGGCCAGGGAGTCATAGCCGAGGTCCTGGAAAGACAGCTCGAGGATGTCGCCGTCAAGGCTGGTCGTCTCGTCCTCACCCGCGGCCTTGCGCAGTATCCGCTTCAGGTCGTCGATGCTGAACTCACTCATGATTTTCTCCTCAATGTGGGGGACTTGGCGCCTATGCCACCGAGCGGACGACCAGCGCGGCGTTGAACCCGCCGTAGCCGCGTGCGACGATCAAGGCGGTGCGCACCGCGCCCTGCCGGGGCTCCCGGACCAGATCGAGCTCGTGGCGGAAGGCTTCGCGCGTCACGTTGATGGTCGGCGGGATGATTCCGTCGCGGATCGACAGCAGCGCAGCGGCGACATCGAGCGGCGCACCACCGGAACTCAGCCGTCCGGTCATGGTCTTGGGCGCGGTGACCGGAACCCCGCGCGGCCCGAAGACGGCGGCCAGTGCCGTGGCCTCGGCCCGGTCGAGGTCCGGGACCCCGGCCGCGTCGGCGAAGACGACATCGACCTCGTCGGCGCGGATCCCCGCGTCAGCCAGCGCGCCCGACACGGCCGCCTCCAGACGCGGCCCACGACCGGTGGCCTGCGCGGGATCGAAGGTGGCGCAGTAGCCGGCGATCTCTCCGTAGACCTGAGCGGCGCCCCGCTCCCTGGCCTTGTCCGCGTCCTCGACGATCAGGATCGCGCCGCCCTCGCCGATCACATGGCCGCTCGCCCGCTCGTCGAAGGGCTGGTACGCCCGGTCCGGGTCGGTCCGCCGGCTGAGCCTGCCGCTCGGGATCTGTGCCGCCACCGCCCAGGGCGACAGCGGTGACTCCATCCCGCCCGACACCACCATGCCCGTACCCCGGCGCACATGCCTGCGGGCCTGGCCGAGTACGTCGAGCCCGCCGGCCTGCTCGGTGACGATGACACCCGTCGGGCCGCGCATGTTCCGGCGAATGGAGATCTGGCCGGTGTTCACCGCGTAGAACCAGGCGAACGACTGGTAGACGCTGACGTGCTCGGGGCCGCGCGACCAGAGCGCCTCCAGCTCGCGCTGGCCGAATTCGAAGCCGCCCGCGGAGCTGGCCGTGACCACGCCGCGGTCGAACGGGTCGAATCCCTCGGTACCGGCGCCGGCGCCGGCGTCCTCCATCGCCCAGTCCGTGGCCGCGAGCGCGAACTGAGTCATCCTGTCGGTCTGCGGAAGCAGTCGCCCGGGAAGGTGCGCGGCGGGGTCGAACCCGCTTATCTCACCAGCGAGCCGGACGGGGTAGGAGGACGCGTCGAACCGTGCGATCAGTCCGATCGCGTTCGTCGCGTCGAGCGTTCTCTTCCAGAATTCCTCGGTGCCCAGCCCATTGGGCGCGCACACACCGATTCCGGTGATGACCGCTGTCATTTCGCCGCCTTTCCCGGCCGGGTGAGCAGCATGGCGCTCTGGAAGCCGCCGAAGCCGCTGCCGACCGTCAAAACCGTGTCGAGCTTCTTCTCGCGCGCCACGAGGGGGACGTAATCGAGATCGAGTTCCGGATCCGGGTCGTCGAGGTTGGCCGTCGGCGGGATGACGCCGTGCTCGATCGCCAGGGCGCAGGCCGCGACCTCTATGGAACCGACGGCACCCAACGAGTGCCCGATGACCGCCTTGATCGAGCTCACCGGGGTCGTGAGCGCGTGTGCCCCGAGGCTGCGTTTGAAGGCCGCGGACTCGTGCCGGTCGTTCTGCCGGGTGCCGGTGCCGTGCGCGTTGATGTAGTCGACCGCCTCGGCCGGCAGCTTGGCCTGGCCGAGCGCGGCGTCGATGGCCTCGGCCATCTCCCGGCCGTCCGGCCGCAGGCCCGTCATGTGATGGGCGTTGCTGCGGGCGGCGAAGCCCGAGATCTCGGCATAGATGCGCGCGCCCCGCCGCACCGCCCGGTCGTACTCCTCCAGCACCAGTACCGCGGCGCCCTCGGCGAGGACGAAGCCGTTGCGGGTGCGGTTGAAGGGCCGCAGCGCGTGTTCCGGGTCGTCGTTGCGGTTCGAGGTGGCCCGGATGGCGTCGAAGCAGGCGAACGTGATGGGTGACAGGGGAGCGTCGGCGGCTCCGGCGATCATCACGTCCGCCGAGCCCTCGCGGATCAGCTCGGTGGCGTGCCCGACCGAGTCCAGGCCGGAGGTGCAGCCGGCGGAGATCAGGGCGGCGGGGCCCTCCGCGCCGGCCTTCCAGGCGACCTCGGCGGCGAGCGAGCTGGGGACGAAGTAGTCGTAGAGGTGCGGGACGGCGTAGGCCGGGTCGACGACCCAGTCACGGCCGCCGTTGCTCAGGACGTTGTACTCCTCGTCGAGCTTCGTGGTGCAGCCGACGGCGTTGCCGAGACTCACGCCCATCCGGCCCGGCGCGACGTCCTCGGCCTCCAGGCCGCTGTCCGCGAGCGCGTCGCGGGTGCAGACGACGGCGAACTGCGCGGCCCGGTCCATGCGCCGGATCTCCTGCGGCGACAGTCCTTCCATGGCGGGGTCGAAGTCGCACTCCGCCGCGATGCGGGACCGGAATGGCGACGGATCGAAGAAAGTGACAGCCCTTGTGGCCGTTCGGCCCTGGACGATCCGATCCCAGAAGGCCTTCTTCCCGGGATCTCCAGGTGCCACCACACCGATACCGGTGATCGCGACACGCCGGTCCATAGTTACGCTCCCTCCGAGCGGGGCGAAGCGGACGGGGCACCTCGGGCCGGGCCGAAGGCTCGCGCCAGGCCGTCGAGGAGCGCCGGATCCGCTTCGTCACGCGCCTTGTTCACATGTGTCGTCAGCTCTTCGCGGCCCCACCCCGTCCCGGACGCCTCGACGGGGCCGAGGACGGCGGTCCGTACCGCCGTGACCCGGGTGCCGGTTCCATCCGTTTCCAGGGCGAAGGTGCCGTGCAATGAGGTGTGCAGTGGGGGCAGCTCGCCGAGCTGCTTCCAGGCCGTACGGTCCGGCAGGTGGACGAAGGCGCGCCGGGCCGCCGGTGCCGCTCCCGTCCCGTACAGCACGATCTGGTGTTCCGGCCCGGTGTGAACGCTCTCGGCGGTGCGGCAGCCGGGCACCCGCCGAGGCCAGGCGCCCGCGTCGCGGAGGAACGCCCGTACCTCGCTGACCGGGGCGTCGAGGAACAGGGTGTCCTCCTGCCGTACGGTGCGGGCAGCCGCCTCGGCGCCCTGCTCGGCCGTCCGCTTGAGGGCGGCGAGCTGCATCGGAATTCCACGTTCCATCCGGGCGGCGAACGCTCCGTCGTCGTCGGCCGCCTCCCAGGAGTGCCACAGTTCGACGAGGCACTCCTGCGGGCCCACGGTCCGCACGCGCCATTCGCCGCGCAGGGAGGTGACCGGCGGCGGAGGCCCCAGGTGTTCGAAGGCGACCGTTCCGGCCGCGGGGTCGAGCTCCCGCCGGGCCGTCCAGGTGCGTACGGCGTCGCCGTCGGCCACCCAGCGCTGGACCAGGTCACCGGTCGCCGTCCGCTCCAGGCAGGCGATGTGCACGACCGTGGGCGAGGACCGGACCGGCTCGGTGGGGTCGGCCAGCAGAGCGTAGACGGACGCCGCCGTCCTGCCGACGGTCACGCTGTGGGAAGTCGTTCCGTGGGTGGTCACTGTTCCTCCTCGTCGGCGGCGGCGGGCTTCTCGGCCACGACGACCCGCAGCGGCAGGCCGTCGCGCCGGTGGACACGGGCGCCGACGAGGCCGCACGCGTCCAGCATCCGCACGTAGTCGTCCGGGGAATGGACTTCGCCACCCGCCGTCCAGGCCAGCATGAGCAGTTCGAGCATGTGGGCGTGGTGGGCCTGGGCCGGGGGTACATCGCCCGTGGTGAAGCCGGCGATCACCAGCCGGCCGCCCGGCCGCAGCACACCCGAGAGCCTGTGCAGGAGCGCGCTCGAGCGCTCCTTGGAGAACTGACAGAGCAGATTCGATACGACGACGACGTCGTAGGGGCCGCCGAGCGGCACGGAGAAGGCGTCACCCGCGATGAATCCGGTGCGGTCGGCAAGCCCGAGCCGTTCGGCGTGCTTACGGGCCACATCGAGCACGTTCGGCCAGTCCAGGCACCAGACCCGCGACAGCGGATCTCCGCCTGCCACGGCGTAGCCGAACAGGCCCGCGCCACTGCCGACGTCCAGGATGTCCGCCCGGCCGGTGCCGAGCGTCTCGGCCACGAGAGCCGCACCCGCCTTGGTGACGAACGTCAGGTTCTCCGCGAAGTCCACCCAGTAGCCACAGCCGGGTGAGTCGGCCGTCTCCTCGGTGAGCGGGGCACCGGTCCGTACGATGTCGCCGAGCCGCTTCATGGTGTCCCACTCCCAGTCGCTGGAGGCGACGTTCACATTCGCACCCGCATAGCCGGGACTTGAGGTGACGAGCAGGTCGGCACCGCCGTCGGGAAGCCGGAAGCGCTCGCCGTCGGCGTCAAGGAGCCCGGCGGCGACGAGGCTCCGCAGCAGGATCCGGGTCCCGCGCGGTGAGGTCTTGAGCGTGGCCGCCACTTCACCGGCGTCGGCCGGCCCGTTGGCGAGGGCGTCGAACAGCCGCAGCTCCACGGCGGTGCGGAGCAGATAGGTGGACCGATAGGCCGTCATCATCTCCAGCAGCCGCTGACGAGTGATCGTCATGGGCACTCCTTTCGCCGTGAGATCAGGGGCCGGGGACCGGGGCGACTTGCCTCCAAGGGTCGTTCCGGATACCAGCGTGCGGGAGCCTGTTCGAGCGAGCCTCAATGCCGGGCCGAGGCCGATTTCAGAGCTTCCATCGACGCTCCATAACGGCTCGAACCGATCACGTCACCTTGACAGTGGGAGTGGTCCAACGACGCCTTGCCTGGAGGCAGTGACAATGAACGAGGGAAAAGCACTGCTGTTGAAGCAGGTTCGCCAATACCATCAGGATGCCTCGCCCCCAACGGAGTTCATTCCGGGGGTCACGCCCATTCTGCCGTCCGGTGCCGTCCTTGACGAGGAGGACAGGGCAGCGCTCGTCGGGGCCGCACTCGACATGCGGATAGCGTCGGGGGTCCATTCCCTGAAGTTCGAGCGGACCTTCGCCAAGACACTGGGCCGCAGGAAGGCACACCTCACGAACTCCGGGTCCTCCGCGAATCTGCTCGCCCTGTCGGCTCTGATGGCACCCGAGCTCGAAGACCGCCGGCTCGTACCCGGTGATGAGGTGATCACCGTCGCGGCAGGTTTTCCGACCACGGTGAATCCCATCATTCAGAACGGGCTGATACCCGTCTTCGTGGACGTCGAACTCGGCACTTACAACACGACATACGAGCGGGTCGAGGCCGCGATCGGTCCCCGGACCCGGGCCATCATGATCGCCCACGCGCTCGGCAATCCCTTTCCGGTGGCGGAAATCGCCCAGCTCGCCGAGGATCGCGACCTGTTCCTCATCGAGGACAACTGCGACGCCCTGGGATCTCTGTACCAGGGACGGCAGACCGGCACGTTCGGCGATTTCGCCACCCTCAGCTTCTACCCGGCGCACCACATCACGATGGGCGAGGGCGGCTGTGTGCTCAGCGACAACCTCGTGCTGGCGAGGGTCGTCGAGTCACTGCGCGACTGGGGGCGGGACTGCTGGTGCGAGCCCGGCGAGAACAACAAGTGCCGTAAGCGCTTCGAATACCAGATGGGGTCGCTGCCCTACGGCTACGACCACAAGTACATGTTCTCGCACGTCGGTTACAACCTGAAGTCGACCGATCTCCAGGCCGCACTCGGACTCACCCAGCTGAGCAAGCTCTCCGAATTCGGTGTCGCCCGGCGGCGCAATTGGCTCCGACTGCGCGACGGGCTCGCAGGGATCCCCGGACTTCTGCTGCCCGAGGCGGCCCCCGACAGTGATCCGTCCTGGTTTGGATTCGCGATCACCGTGCTGCCGGAAGCACCCTTCGGCCGTCGCGAACTCATCGACTTCCTTGAATCACGGCAGATCGGCACGCGACTGCTCTTCGCCGGCAACCTCACCCGGCACCCGGCCTATCAGGACCGGAAGTTCCGGGTCGTGGGGGACCTCGCCAACAGCGACATCGTCACCGAGCGGACGTTCTGGGTCGGAGTCTATCCAGGGCTGACCGAAGAGATGATCGACTACGTGGTCACTTCCATCCGGCAATTCACCCTGAGCCACCGCTGAGCAGAAAGAGAACGGACATGAAGGCTTTGGTTCTCTCGGGCGGAAAGGGCACGAGGCTTCGCCCCTTCACTCACTCCATGCCGAAACAGCTGGTCCCGGTCGCCAACAAGCCCGTACTGGTGCACTGTCTGGAGAACATACGGGACATCGGGGTGACCGAGGTCGGCCTGATCGTGGGCGACCGGCGGGACCAGATCGAGGCCGCGGTCGGCGACGGCTCAGGGCTCGGGCTGCGGATCACCTACATCGAGCAGGACGCACCGCGCGGACTCGCGCACACCGTCGCCATCGCACGGGACTTCCTCGGTGACGACGACTTCGTGATGTACCTCGGCGACAACGTGGTGGTCGGCGGCGTCGCCGAGGCCGCGGCGGACTTCCGCGCCCACCGGCCGGCCGCGAGCGGAATGGTGGTCAAGGTGGCCGACCCCAGCGCGTTCGGTGTCGCCGAGGTCGGCCCGGACGGAAGGGTGGAGCGGCTCGTCGAGAAGCCGAAGGAGCCGCGCAGCGATCTCATTCTGATCGGCGTGTACTTCTTCACCCCGGCCATCCACCAGGCGGTCGCCGCCATCGAGCCCAGCGCGCGCGGTGAGTTGGAGATCACCGATGCCATCCAGTGGCTGGTCGACTCCGGCGCAGACGTAAGGGCCCGCGACTACGGCTGCTACTGGAAGGACACTGGTCGTGTCGAGGACATCCTGGAGTGCAACCGTGAGCTCCTGGACGGGCTGACCCACGAGATCGCCGGAGAGGTCGATGCGGCCAGCGTGATCAGCGGGCCGGTCGTCGTCGAGGCGGGGGCTCGTGTCGTGGATTCCCGCGTCACCGGCCCCGCCGTCATCGGCGCCGGTACCGTGCTGCGGGGCTGTGCCGTGCGGCCGTACACGGCGATCGGCCGTGACTGCGTCCTGACCGGGACGGACATCGGCGATTCCATCGTGCTTGAGGGCGCCTCGATCGACCAGGTGGCCGGAATCCAGGGCTCCTTGGTGGGGCGGCAGGCTCGGGTCCGTTCCCCGGAGGACCAGGAGCAGCACCGGCTCATCGTGGGGGACGACACTCTGGTGGAGGTGGCCGCCTGATGAGGTTCCTCGTCACGGGTGGAGCCGGTTTCATCGGTTCCCACTACGTCCGGACCCTGCTCGCCGACGGCTACCCCGGCTATGAGGACGTCCACGTCACGGTCGTGGACAAGCTGACCTACGCCGGGAACACCGCCAACCTGCCGATGGACCATCCACGGCTCACGTTTGTGCGCGAGGACATCTGCGATCTGCCGGCGCTGCTCGACGTGTTCCCCGGACACGATGCGGTGATCCACTTCGCCGCCGAGTCGCATGTCGACCGTTCCATCGAGGCGGCTCACGAATTCGTCCGCACCAACGTCGGCGGCACCCAGAACGTCCTTGAGGCGGCGCTGCGCAGTGGTGTGGAGCGCGTCGTGCACGTCTCCACGGACGAGGTCTACGGGTCGATCGCCGAGGGGTCGTGGACGGAGAGGTGGCCGCTGGAGCCCAATACGCCGTACGCGGCGTCGAAGGCGGGCTCGGACCTGGTGGCGCGCTCGTACTGGAAGACGCACGGCCTGGATCTGTCGATCACCCGGTGCTCGAACAACTACGGGCCCCACCAGCACCCCGAGAAGCTGATCCCGCTGTTCATCACCAATCTGCTCGAGGGCAAGCGGGTGCCGCTGTACGGCGACGGCCGCAACATCCGCGAGTGGCTGCACGTCGACGACCACTGCCGGGGCATCCAGCTCGTCCTGACCAAGGGCCAGGCCGGCGAGGTCTACAACATCGGCGGCGGCAACGAGCGCACCAACGTACAGATCACGCACGCGCTCCTGGAGCTCCTGGGCGCCGACGAGTCGATGATCCGCAGGGTCCCCGACCGCAAGGGCCACGATCTGCGCTACTCCATCGAGGAAACGAAGATCCGCGAGGAGCTGGGCTACGCCCCGCTCACGTCCTTCGAGCAGGGCCTGGCTGACACCGTCGCCTGGTACCGCGACAATCCCGGCTGGTGGAAGGCCGCCAAGTACGGCGAGGCGTCCGCCGGCTGACAGCGGGGCGCACGACGGACAGACGGACAACAGCGGCCGGGCTCCCTGGGAGCCCGGCCGCTGTCCGTCGTACCGAGGTGATTCAGTGGGCGGTGAGCGCCGCCTCCCACAGCGACCGGAGCATCTCCTCCAGGTTCCGGCGGGGTGTCCAGCCGAGCAGTGTCCGGGCGGCGGTGACGTCGTACCGCTGGCGGCCGTCCGATCCGCGTACGGGCCAGGCGGGTTCGCCGTCCGTCACGATCTCGGTCGGCACCCCGCTGATGGCGACGAGGGCGTCGACCATGGTCCGTATGTCCACCGATTCACCCCGGGCGATGTTGACGACGCCCTCGACGGCCGATTCGCCGGCCGCCAGGACCGCGGCCACCAGATCGCGCACATCGATGAAGTCACGGTGCTCGGGCCTGCTGACCAGAGTGAGGACCGCGGGCTCCCCCGTGCCGAGCGCGGCGCGCAGCCGGGCGGTCGTCGCGCCGGGGAGGCTCACCGGGGACAGGCCCGGCCCGATCACGTTCGACACGCGCAGGACCATCCCCGACACCCGTCCGCCGCGCGTCGCGTCGAGGACGGCGTTCGTGGCCTGAAGCTTCGTCCGCCCGTAGGCGGAGGCCGGCACGGTTTCGGTGTGCTCGTCGATCCGGGTGCCCTGGGCGATCGCCCCGTACTCGTGCACCGAGCCCAGGTGGACCAGGCGGATCCGTCCGCCGACGGCGGCGAGGGCGGCGAGCAGATGCTCGACCAGCGTGACATTGGAACGCACCATGCGCTCCTCGTCACCGCCCCACACCTCTCCCGCCGCGTTGACGACGATCCGGGGGGACTCCGCGCGCAGCAGTTCCGCTATCGATTCCGGGCCGCTCCTCGCGACGTCCATGGCGACGAACTTGGCGCCCATGGGAAGGTCGTGGGGCCTGGAGCGTCCCACGACCGTGACCTCCTCGTTCAGGGCCGCGCAGATGTGCCGGCCCACGAACCCCGTTCCACCAAAAATCACCATGTTCTGTGACATGTTCAGGATCGTGGCAGAGGATCTTAGAGCTGCCCTCGAAGCCACGGGAGCGGACGCGGGCTAGGTCCTGTCGTCAAATTCCCGTCGTCGCCCGAAGGGCGGCCTCGCGGCGTCTGGTGCGTGCTCTCGGCGTGCCGGGCGGAAGTCCTCGTACTGGACGTACTTGGGCTTTCGCCCGGTGCGGCGAGAGTGCGTGCCAGGCGTCGTGGGGCAGACGGGAATTTGACGACAGGGCCTAGGGGGTGTCGTTCGGATCAGGCCGGCCGTGACGAACAGTTCGGACTGGCCGACCCGAGCGGGGTCTGGTGCGTGCAGCTGCAAGGCGGAGGAGGGAGTCGACGCGATGGGGGTCCCCCCGCGCGAGCCCAGTCGAGCGGGGGGGGAGTCGGCGAGTGACGACAACGCGGCAGATGTGCGTGCCAGACCCCGCGACGCCGGGATGATCCGAACGACACCCCCTAGCGCGCCAGCGTCTCCAGGGCCCCGACCAGCTCGGACGGTGCGGGCTGAGCCGCCATCTCGTCCCGGAGCCGCTCCGCGCCCTCCCGGTGCCATGGATCGTCCAGGACGTCAAGGAGCGCCGCCCGGATCCGCTCCGGATCACCCTGCTCCGCCTCGGGCACCAGCCGGCCCGCCTCGCACGCCTCCAGCCGCTCGCCCAGCACCTGCAGCACCGGATGTCCGGGAGCGAGTACGACCTGGGGCACCCCGAAGTGAAGCGCCGTGTGGGTGGTTCCCGCCCCGCCGTAGACGACGGCGCAGTCGAAGCCGTCCATGACCAGGTTGAGGGGCACCGGGTCGACGATCGTCACCGACTCCGGCGCCCGCGCCCGCAGCTCCTCCTGGTGCTCCGGGACACAGGTGACGACGGCCTCAAGCCCGGCGCACGCCTCCAGAGCCGCGATGGTCAGCTCCCGGCGGCCGTCAAGGGCCAGGGAGCGGGTGCCCAGGCAGACCAGGACGCGACGCCCGCTCCGCGCGGGCACCTCGGCGGGCAGCCTGCCCGGCCCGTTGTACGGCAGGTAGCGCACCGTCCGTGCGGCGGCCGCCTCGGGGTGCTGCAGGCTGGGCGGGCAGGGGTCGACGATGAGCGACGGCGCCGGAAGGCCGCTGTCGCATCCGGCCTCCACCGCGGCGGTGTGCAGGATTTCCCGGGCCGGTCCCCAGGCCTGGGTGGTGAGGACATCGGGTCCCCACCGGTGCTGCACCACCGGCACATCGTGGACGCCGCCCACGATCAGCCCGCTGAACTCGAGCGGCTCGCAGAGCACGAGATCCGGCCGCCACCGGGCGGCCAGGGCGAGATAGTCGTCGAGCACGGTGTCGATCCTGCCGAGCCACCGCCGCGCGAGCCGGTCCCACCCGGCTTCCCATACCCCGCCATGCTCCCCCGCCCGGTCCACGCCCAGGTGTCCCGGCACGTTCCGCTTCCGCGGCACGCTGTCGCCTCCGCCGAGCGGCGCGGCGGGCAGTCCGGCGGTCTCGGCCGCGCGGACCACGTCTTCCGTGCCCGCCACCAGGACGTCATGCCCTGCCGAGCGCAGCGCCCAGATCAGCGGAACCATCGGCATCAGGTGAGTGGGCCAGGTGGCCCCGACGAGTATGCGCACCAGCGTCCTCCGTGCAGAGCTGTTCAAGAGTGCCGACCAGGTCGGCGGGCGTGGGAAGTGCGTCGATCCCGGTACACAGCCGGTTCGCCCGGTCGCGGTATGCCGGTTCGTCCAGTGCCTCGGCCAGGGCGGCGGCGATGCCGTCCGGGGTGGCGAGGGTCTGGGGGTCGTCGAGCCATCGGCCCGCCCCGAACGCCCGGACGCGCTCGGCGCAGTCGACGAGCAGGGAATGCCTTGGGCCTTCGGGAAGCGGGGGCACGACGACGGCCTGCGGCACGCCGTACGCGGCGGCCGTGCTCGCCGTGCCGTGCCCGCCGTGGTGCACCACGAGGTCGCAGTCGTACAGGAGCGACTGGATCGGTACCGGGTCGATGACCCGTACGGAGCCGTACGACTCGCTCTCGCGCAGGCTCTCGCGGAGCCACGACGAAGCCGCCACCAGCGTCTCGGTGCCCGGCAGCCGGTCGCAGCCGCGCAGCAGGTTCTTCATCAGCGCAAGGACGGGTTCCTTTTCCAGTCCGTCAACGCTGAAGAGGACGAGCACCCGCCGGCGGGCGGGGGAGGTGAGCAGCTCCGGGTGGAACGAGCCCGGCCCGTTGTAGGGCACGTAGCGGACTTGGCGCGCGGGGCGCAGGCCGGGTGTCTGCAGGCCGGGAGGGCAGGGGTCGGCAATGAGGTCGGGTTCCGGCAGCCCGTCGACAAGGCCCAGCTCCGCGCAGGTGTCCCGCAGGGCCTCGGCCGCCACGCGGAACGCCGTGTCGGGCAGGTCTCCCGGGCCGAACCGCACATGGACGACGGGAATGTCGAGGAGCCCGCCGAGAATCAGCGCGTTCCACTCCAGCGGATCGGTGACGATCAGGTCGGGCCGCCAGGTGTCGGCCGTCTCGCGGTAGCCGGCCAGATAGGTGTCCACCCGGCGGCGCGTCCGGTCGGCGACCGACGGGGCCGCCCCGGTTCCTCCGGGCGGGACGCCGACGATCTCCGCCGCCGACAGGCCTGCCCTCGTGCCCGCCAGGGCCACGTCGGCGTCGCCCGCCACCAGGACCTCGTGGCCGGCCGCCCGCAGGGCCCAGGCCAGCGGAACCATGGGCATGAGATGAGTCGGCCAGATGGCTGTGAACAGTACGCGCAAGGCTTCTCCTCGGTGACGTACGCGTCAGCGCCCGCCGGCGACGGTGATCGTCTCGCCGGTGATGTTGCCGTTGGCCGCCGATGCGAGGAAGACGATCAGGTTGGCCACGTCCTCGGGCCGGGTGAGCGTGCGGCTGGGCGTCACGGCCCGCTCCGCCTCGCGCGCCTGCTCGGGCATCCTGGCCCGGACCCGCTCGGTGAGAGTCACCCCGGGGCAGACGACGTTGACCAGCACACCGGAGGCTCCCGCGTCCCACATCAGGCTGCGGGTGAAGCCATGCAGCGCCGCCTTGGCGGCACCGTAGAACTCCATGCCCGCACGGCCGTTCCGGGCGAGGTGGGAGGAGACCAGGACGATCCGGCCCCAGCCGCGTTCCCGCATGGCGGGCAGCGCGAGCTGCACGGTGCGCAGCGTCCGCAGGAGGTTGTCCTCGACGAACGGCACCCACTCCTCGGGCGGGGCGGTCGCGAAGGAGTCCGCGTCGGGACGGCGGCCCGAGAGCCGCGCGGCCAGCGGGACCAGCACGTCGAGGCCGCCGTGGGAGCGCTCGATCTCCGTCACCGCAGCGGCGACGGAATCGGGGTCGTCGAGGCTGTAGCGGATGGCGAAGGAGCCGTTGCCGAGCTCTTCGGCGAGCCGCTCGGCGGCTTCCCGGTTGGTGTTGTATCCGGTCACGACCCGTGCGCCGGCCTCGGCGAATGCCCTGGCCACTACGGTTCCCAGGTCGCCGGTCGCACCTGTGACGAGCACGGTGCGGCCCGAGAGTCCCAGATCCATCAGTGCGTCACCTCCTGAATTTCCTGATCGGTCGCGGTGGCGGAGGTCTGCGGCGCGGCCCCCGGTGCCGCGCGGAGCATGCGGACGATCTCGTCGAGGACACGTCGGCCGAACCCGGCCGGCAGCCGGTCGGCCCGGGTACTGACCGTCAGTTCCAGGCCATCGTCGGCACCGGGTTTGACGGCCAGTTCGATCTCGGTGGCCGTGGCGGGTGCGTCAAGGCGCAGCACCTGGGACCGGCAGCCGGGCAGCGTCAGCACGGGGAGCCCCTCGTCATGCAGGAGCAGCATCGGCAGGTTCAGCAGGGAGAGTCCGCTGCCCGCCATGAACGCCATCCGCGCGACATCGCCGAAGGTGACGTCCTGCGCCGCCAGCGCACCGGCGACCGCGTCCTGGGCCGCGTCGAACCAGTCCGCGCCCGAGGCGGACCGCAGCCGTACGCACACGGAGTCGATTCGGCAGGTGATACCGCCCAGCGCCGTCCGTTTGGCGACCGGCACCATGATCCCGAAGTCGCTCTGGCCGGTGAGGCCGGCGAGCGCCGCACCGTACACGCCCACGAGGGCGCCGGTCCTGCTGCTGCCGCGCCGGCGGCAGTGGTCGTCCCAGGGCGCGAGCTCGGCGGCGGTGACGTGGGCCTGGGCCTTGGCGATGGGGCCGGACGCCGCCGTGGACGGCAGGTGCTGGGGGAGTTCGAGCTCCGGGAGCCCGTCCATCTCGCGCTTCCAGAAGCGTCGTTGGGACGCCAGGTCGGCGAGCGCCAGTCCCTGCTGGTAGGCGGTGGCGAGCTCGGCGAGTGTGGGGGCCGGTGCCGGGAAGACGGGTGCCGCTCCGGCCAGGCGGGCCTGGTAGGCCACACTGAGATCGGCGGCGAACGGCTCCTCGGAGAGCCCGTCGAAGGCGGCATGATGAGCCGTCAGCCCGAACAGGGTGCGGCCGGTGTCCCCGGACCGCAGGATGGCGGTGCGCCACACCCGGCCGTTCGCGATGTCCAGGGGCCGGAAGAGCGTCGCCCGGAGCGTCGCCACCGCCTCGTCCTCGGTTCCGGCGTCGGGCAGGTCGTGGAATTCCGGCTCACGGTCCTCCACGGCCGGCACGGCCAGGCCCTCGTCCACGAGGTAGCGGGCACCCAGCGCCTCGTGCCGCCGTTGCACATCGGCCAGGGCCGCGGCGAGGGCACCGCGGTCGACCTCGCCCTCGATCCACCAGGCGAGCTGGCACACGTACCGGGTGCTGGGTGTCTCCTCCCCCGAGAGGTAGCTGGCGGGCTGCGGAGGCAGCCGTACCGCTCCGGACGCGTCGGTGACGCCGAGCGGATCGATCTCCGCCTTGGTGCCCGCTTCCACGACCTCGGCAAGGCGGGCAAGGGTGGGGTGGGTGAAGACGGTGCTCAGGGGGACCGTGAGCCCGAAGTGTTCGCGGATTCCGGCCGTGAGGCGGGCCGCGAGCAAGGATGTGCCGCCGAGCTCGAAGAAGTGGTGCCCGGCGTGGTGGATCGGCAGTCCGTCGAACAGCTCGCTCCACAGGGCCGCCAGGCGTTCCGCGACCGGCCCCGCCAGCGGGGGCGCTCCGGCATCATCGGCGGCGGGCTCCATGAGGTCCGGCGCGGGCAGCGCCTTGCGGTCCACCTTTCCGCTGAGGTTGAGCGGGAAGGCGTCCAGGGCGAGGAAGCGGATCGGAATCATGTAGGCGGGCAGCCGCAGGCGGCAGTACCCGACGAGTTCGGTGTCGGTCGCCCGCCGGTCCGGATCCGCCGGGATCCAGTACGCCACCAGGTGCTGCGCGGACCCGATCTTGGCGGCAACGACCAGGGCGTCGGCGACCCCGTCGTGGGTGCGCAGTACGGCGGCGATCTCGTCCGGCTCGATGCGATGTCCGCGGATCTTCACCTGGTTGTCGGCCCGGTCGAGGTATTCGAGGGTGCCGTCGGGGCGGGTCCTGACGATGTCGCCGGTGCGATAGAGCCGGGACCCCGGCGGCCCGAAGGGGTTGCGGACGAAGCGGGCGGCGGTCTCGTCGGGCCGGTTCCGGTAACCCCGGGCGAGCCCGGTGCCGCCGATGCAGAGCTCGCCGGGCACCCCGACCGGCAGGAGCGCCTGGCGCTCGTCGAGTACGTATGTGGTGGTGTTCTGCAGAGGCCGTCCGATGGCGACCCGGTCGGGGTCACGCGGCACCTCCCACAGCGTGGACCAGATGGTGGTCTCGGTTGGCCCGTACACGTTGACGAGCCGCCGCACCCGGGGCCGGAGCCGCCGGGCGAGATCGAGGGAGAGCGCTTCGCCGCCGGCCAGGGCAACGACCGAAGGGAAGTCGAACCCCGCCTGGAGCAACAGCTTCCAGCTGGACGGGGTGGCCTGGACGTGGCTCACCTCGTGGGCCTCGATCACCTTCACCAGGGTCTGGCCGTCGCGGGCCTGCTCGGTGCCCGCCAGCACGATCCGGCCGCCGGAGACGAGCGGGAGGTACAGCTCCAGGCCCGAGATGTCGAAGGACGTCGAGGTGACGGCCAGCCAGGTGCCGCCGGCGCCGACCTCGTCGCGCATGGAGAGGAGCAGGTTGGCCAGAGACCGGTGTTCGATCTTCACGCCCTTGGGGCGTCCGGTGGACCCCGAGGTGTACATCAGATAGGCGAGCCGGCCGGCCGTGGAGGGCTGCGGCGGGGCCGCGACCGCCGGGGCCGGGCCGGTGCCGAGCTCCAGGACCGCACCGGGAAACCCCTCCGGCAGCAGCCTGCGGTGTCCGGCCTCCGCGATCACGACGGAGGCACCGGAGTCCCCGAGCATGTAGTGGATCCGGTCGGCGGGCAGCTCCGGGTTGAGCGGCAGGTAGGCCGCACCCGCCTTCCACACGCCGAGCAGAGCGGCCACGAGCTCGGGGTTCCGGTCGGCCAGCACGCCGACCACGGATTCGGGCTGCACGCCCGCGGCGAGCAGCCGCCTGGCGTACCACTCGGCCCGTTCGTCGAGTTCCCGGTACGTCACGTGGGTGCCGTCCGGCGATCCGGCATCGACCAGGGCAACCGCGTCCGGGGCGGACCCCACGTGGTCGGCGAAGAGTTCATGCACCGGGCGCCACTCGCGCGGCACGGCAGTGTCGTTCCAGCGACGTACCAGCAGGTCGCGTTCGGCCGCAGGGAGCAGGTCCAGGGCGGACAAGGGTGTCTGCGGCCGCTGTGCCGCGGCCGTCAGCAGGGCCAGGAACCGTTCGGCCATCCGCTCGACGGTGTCGTGGTCGAACAGGGCGGTGGTGTACTCCAGCACCCCGGCGATCGACCCGTCCGGCTCCGTGCGGAGCCACATGGCCAGCTCGGTGTCTGCGCCGGTCGCCGTGGCGGGTGCGGTGGCCTCTTCCTCGTACAGGTCGAAGAGCACCCGGCAGGGGAGGTCACCGGACGGCGTGGTCGTGGAGTCCGCCAGCGTGCGGCCGACCCGCTCGACGGCCTCGTCGAAGGCCGGGTCGCCGGTCAGCTCGCACACCAGCGCCGGTGTGCCGAGGCCCGGGGTGCCGACCGGCACGCTCCACTGTCCGCTGTGGCGAGCCAGCAGAGTGGCGAAGGCGGTGAGCAGCGTCGCGTACCGGGCGGTGGCGGCGAACGCGGCGGGCACCGTGAAGGCGACCCGGTCCCAGCCGGGGTCCGGCGGAGCCGGCCGGGGCCGGTCGGTGGGGAGTTCCAACGGCGGGACGCCGTTCAGCTCAAGTCGCATGGGCGAGCGGCCTCTCAACTCTGGATGCGGCGGACGAAACGGTGGCAGGCGAAGGTCCCGACGGCGGCGACCCCGAGGGTCAGCACGCCCAGCACCGCCCAGATGGGCATGTGGCCGAGCTGGGGAGTGAGGGAAGCCCGCATCCCCTCGCTCATGTAGACGACGGGGTTGATCAGCACCGCGTACTGAAGCCATTCGATGGAGTGGAGCGCCGACCACGAGTAGTACACGCAGCCGAACATCGTCATCGGCAGCACGATCAGGACGATCATGGTGCTGGCCTTCTGGATCTCAAGGAGCGTTCCGCAGACCAGCCCGCAGCTCGCCGCGAGCATCGAGGACAGAATCAGCACGGCGAGGAACAGCGGCCAGTTGTGCACATGGACGTCCGGTGCCTGGCCCTTGGCGTGCACCACCATGACCACGGGGAAGACCACGACCCCGGAGAGCAGGCCCTGGAAGCCGGCCGAGATGATCTTCTGGACCGCCACCGACCACAGAGGGATCGGGGCGAGCGCCCGGTCCTCGATGTCCTTGTAGGTCAGCTCCATCAGGAGCGGCATCATCACGCTCGTGAGGCCCTGGTTCGCGATGGCGACGGCGACGAGCCCGGGCACCAGGGTGGTCGCATACGCCGACGAGCCGCCCACGCCGGTGCCGACCTTGGGCAGCACGAACGCGAAGGTGAAGGTGAGCAGTACCGGCTGCGAAAGCACCTTGATCAGGAACATGATCGCGTCCTGCCGCCACACCAGCAGATCGCGCCAGAACAGCGCGCGGAACGCCTTGGCGTAGGTGGCGTGCGGCCGGGGCCGGCCGGCGTCGAGTGACGCAAAGGCGGTCATGCCTGGAAGTCCCTTCCGGTCAGGGCGAGAAAGGCCGTCTCGAGGCTGGGCGGCGTGGTGAAGGCGTTGCTGACCGAAAGGCCGTGGTCGGCGCCCGCGTCCGCGATCTTGCCGAACAGGCCCTCGGGCTCGGTGGAGTAGACCCGCAGCCGGTTGCCGTCGGTCTCGGTCCTGCGTACGCCGGGCAGCTTGCCCGCCGTCTCCGCGACCGGCTCGGCGGGGCCGTCGAAGTCCATGGTGAAGACGGTGTCCGCGCCCGCCGTCCGCTTCAGTCCTGCCACGGTGTCGCAGGCCAGCAGGGAACCGTCGTCGATCACTGCCACCCGCTGGCAGAGCGACTCGACTTCCTCCAGATAGTGGCTCGTGAGCACGATCGTCTGCCCGGAGGCGTGGAGCTCCCGCAGCGCTTCCCAGAGGTTGAGGCGGGCCTGGGTGTCGATGCCGGTGGTGGGTTCGTCGAGGAAGAGCACGTCGGGCCGGTGCATCAGGGACCGGGCGATCTTCAGGCGCTGCGCCTGGCCGCCGGAGACCCATCCCACCTTCGCCTTCGCCCGCTCCGCCAGGCCGAAGACCTCCAACAGCTCCAGGGCGCGCCGGCGGGATTCCCTGCCGGTCATGCCGAAGAGCCGCCCGCGCATTTCGAGGTTCTGGCTGAGGGTCAGGCCACGGTCGAGCCCGGTGTCCTGGGTGACGACCGAGATCCTGCGCTTGACGTCGACGGGACGCTTGATCACGTCCGCGCCCGCGACGGTCGCTCGTCCCCCGGTCGGGGTGACCAGAGTCGTGAGCATGCCGATCGTCGTGGACTTTCCCGCACCGTTGGGGCCGAGCAGCCCGAACAGCTCGCCGGTCCGGATCTCCAGGTCCAGGCTCGTCACCGCTGGGACGGACTGACTGCCCCCGACGTAGACCTTGGAGAGCCCGGCCGTTTCTATCGCTAGGTCGACCATGGCAGTGACACCTCTAGTAGACATCGGGAAACAAGGAAGGGCAGGGCGGTGGATCTGGGCACGGGTGCCACCGCTCCCGAGTACGCCGCCGATCCTCCGGCCCTCCCTTGGAGGCCCGTTCAAGGCTGCTCCTAGGGAGGGCCGTCGGCGGTCGGCTGTGCTGTCAGGACCGGACGTCCACCGGCGCGCGGGTCGGCCACGCGTGGAAGGTCCCGCGCTGGTGGAGTAGCGGCGGGCGGGACGAGACCTCGCAGTGGTCCACCGTGGCGATGAAGATCCAGTGGTCACCCGCCTCCACGGTCCGCACCACCGAGCACTCGGCGTGGGCATACGCGCCGTCCAGCAGCACCGGCGCGTCGGCCGCAACGTGCGCAGGACGCCAGCGGACGTGGGTGAACTTCCGGTCGGAGCGCCCCGCGAAGACGCGTGCGGCCTCCTGGCCGTCTGCCGCCAGCATGTTGACCACGAAGGCGCCCGCGGAGCGCAGCGCGCGCAGGGTCTGCGAGCGCTTGTCCACGCAGACCAGCAGCATGGGTGGTTCGGCGGACACGGCGGTGATGGCGCTGCAGGTGAAGCCGCGGGGTTCGCCGTCGGCGTCGACGGCCGTGACGACCGACACCGCTGTCGGGAAGGAACCGAAGAACTCCCGGAAGGGCTGGGCGTCCACCGGCTATGCCTTGGCGCGATACGTTTCGAGCACGTCCCACAGGGCGCGTGGGGTGGCGAACGTGCGCCCGTTCAACGCGCTGTCCGGGAACTTGACGCCGTACCGCTCCTCCAGGCGCATCAGCAGATCGATCGTGCCGATAGAGCTGAGCCCGGCCGCTCTGAGGTCACTGTCAGGCTCCAGCGGGGTCTCCGATGCGGAGGTCCGCAACACCGTGAGCAGGATCTTCTCGAATTCCGTGTCGAGCATCAGGGGTTCCTCTCTTCGCGTGTGTCGCCGCCCGGTTCCGTTCCGGCGGCCTGTAGTTCCTCACGGAGCCGTTTGCGGTCCGTCTTGCCGTTGGGGGTGAGCGGGAGCCCGTCCCGGATGTGGCAGACGGCCGGGACCTTGACCTGCTCAAGGCGGCGGCCCAGCTCCCCGAGGACCTGTTCCGGGGTGAGTGTCGTGACGGCGAGGAGGGTGAGGTCGCGGGTGCCCTCGGGGGGCAGTACGGCGACCTCGGAGACGCCCTCGATGTCCAGCGCCGCCGCCTCGATCTCCGACACGCTGGTGCGTACGCCGTGCCGCTTGAACAGGTCGTCCCTGCGGCCCTCGAAGTAGAGATGGCCTTCGGCGTCCAGCCGGCCGTAGTCGCCGGTGAGCAGGGTCACGTCACCAGTGACGGGCGAACGGTGGTAGCGCGCGGCCGTCAGCTCCGGCGCCCGCCAGTAGCCCGCCATCAGGTGAGGGCCGCGGACGGCGATCTGTCCGGTGTCACCCGGTGGCAGTGGCGCTCCGTCGTCGCCCAGTACGAGCACCTCGGTGCCCGTCAGCGCTCTGCCCACCGAACCGGGATGGTCCAGGTCGCCGTCCGGTTCGAGGACGGTGACACGCTTGCACTCGGTGATGCCGTACATCGGAGCGACCCGGGCCTTGGGGAAGGCGGCGCGCAACCGCTCGATGAGCGGTCCCGCCAGTGCGGCGCCCGTGTTGGTGAAGAGCCGGACCGGTGGGGCCTCCTCGTGCCGTCCCCGGTCGGCCAGGCGCACCAGCATCTCCGCGAGCGAGGGCACGACCGGCACCACGGTGACCCGGTGCCCGGACAGCAGACCCATCAGCCGGGTGTGTGCCTCCGGCTGGGACAGGACCACTTCGGCGCCGGCGAGGGCGGCGAGGAAGACCTGGTACAGCCCGTAGTCGAAGGAGAGAGGGATCGCGGTGAGCACGACGTCGGTGGGCTGGTACGCCAGCCGTTCGGCGATCGCCCGCACCGCGAACACCACCGACCGGTGGGGGCACATGACGCCCTTGGGGGCGGCCGTGCTGCCGGAGGTGTACATGAGTAGTGCGAGGTCGTCGCCGGTGACGGTGCCCTCGTCTCGCACGGTCCATGACGCGGCCGGCTGCCCGGACGCGTCGAGGGCGGACCAGACGTCGGTCAGGTCGAACACCCGGTCCGTGAGCGCGGAGAGCAGTGGTACGTCGTCCCCGGCGGCCACGGTGAGAGCGGGCTCGCAGTCGGCGAGGACGGCGGTGAGGTGGAAGGGCATGAGCGCCGGACCCAGGGGTACGAACACGGAGCCGTTCCGGAGCGTGCCGAAGAGCATGGCCACCACCTCGCGGACGTTGCCCAGCCGCACGCACACCCGGTCCCCCGGCCCGACCCCGCGCTCTCGCAGCCAGCCGGTGAACGCCCGGGCGTGCTCGGCCAGTTCCGAATAAGTCCACGAACCGGTGGAGTCGGTGACGGCGGTCGCGTCGGGGTGCCCGGCGACGGCCTCCTCAAGCAGGTCCTGCACGAGGACCGGCTCGCGCGGGGTGGTCGGGGCGTCAGTCATCTGGCGGCCTTTCCTGTCGGCTTGTTACGGGATGCTGGTGATCTCCGGGACGGCGGTGGTCGTCGTGAACCCGGCGCGCGTAGTCCCACGTCGTGCGCTCCACGGCCACGCCCATCAGCTCGGGCAGGCAAGAGCCGTTCTCGCCCCGGCCGACCGCCGGCACCACGACGCGGTCGACATCGCAGATGTCGGCATCGATGTCGTCGAGGGCGCCGGTCATGACGTCCTGCATGACACGGAAGGTGCGGGTGCCGAGCTCCTGGGCGTCGGACCGGGCGTGGTGCGCCGCGGCACGGGCGGCCAGGTCGATGGTCCCGGCCCCGAACCTGGGGGCCGCGGCAAAGGACTCATCGCCCCTGGCCACGGCCCCAGCGAGTGGTCGGCGACGGTGACGGTGGAGAGCGGCCGCGCGAACCCGCCCCGGCGGGACGGCACCATGGCCGTCCCGCCGTCGGCGTACGCGGTTCCCCGGCGCAGGTCCAGCGGTCGGCCCTCGGCGGGGCGAAGCGATCCGCTGCCGTGATCACGACGGCGTCCACCTGCCCGGCCCGCAGGTGCGCGGCGGCGAGTTCCAGTGAACTGACGCCGATGGTGCGCCGCTGCTGGACATCGAGAGCGGGCACGTAGGAGCCCAGGGTCCGCTCGGAGATGCAGGACGCGGCCGGCCAGATGTCCAGCCCCTGGAACCAGGCTGCCGTGCAACAGCAGCGAGAAGTCCGAGGGAGCCAAGCCCGAGCGGATCGGGGTGGGCTCCGCCGGACAGGTGCCCAACCCTGCGACAAAGACGCTGTCCCAGCGCAACGACGTCTCCTCACGAATCGGTATGCCGATGATTCGCGACGCCGTTCGAACGCTATTCGAGGACTGTCATAGCGGCCGGGTCACGCGGCCCGGGAGGACATCACGGCGCTGCCGGAGAGCACCTCGTGGTGGATCCGCTGGAGGTCGGGGGACGGGTCCAGGCCCAGTTCCTCGCTCAGCAGCAGCCGGATCGTCTGGTACGCCTGCAGGGCCTCGACCCGCCGACCGGCCATGTTGAGGGCGGCGATCAGCTGGGAGTGGAACCACTCGTTGTACGGGTGCGCCGCCACCAGCTTCCGGAGATCGGCGATGACGCCCCGGTGATTGCCGCGTTCCATCTCGGCGGACACCCGGAGCTCCAGGGCGGCGATGCGCCGCTCCTCCAGGTGGGCGACGTACGCCCCCAGGAGAGGTCCCTTGTCCACGTTGGACAGAGCGGGCCCCCTCCACAGGGCGAGGGCGCGGTTCAGCGCCTCGACGCTCTGCGTGGCCTGGCCCAGCGACAGCAGCGTCTGGCCCTCGGCGACCAGCCGCTCGAATTCCCGGACGTCGATGCGGGACCCCTCGGTCCGCAGGACGTACCCCGGCGACACGGTGCTGATCACCTGGCCGTCGGAATCGCCCCAGGACTGCCCGGCGAAGGCCTTGCGCAGCTGGTAGATGTAGGTCTGTGACGTGGTGACGGCACTGCGGGGCGGGTTTTCGCCCCAGAGCTCTTCGACGATCGAGTCGAGGCTCAGAGTCTGCCCCGAACGCAGCAGCAGAAGAGCCAGAACCTGTCGGGTCTTGGCCGCGCTGGGCGTGTAGTCACGCTGGTCGGTCGTGACCTTGAGCGGGCCGAGAATGTCGAAATGCACCGTGTATTCCCCCTGTTGAATCGGTGTGTCTCGATCAGCTCGACGCTAGGTCCAGACCTCACTCGGCCTCAAGGGGCGGCGGCGAAGATGCGGCGATGGAAGCATGCGGGCGACGCGCCGCCTGCCACTCCTGCTACTCCCGACGCACTCGAATGTCTCTTTCGGCCACTCTCCTCCTTCATGACTCTCTGATCGCTCCCCTATCATGCCCCGCTGCGCCACCCTCATGCGACCGATCGGGCGGCAACCGCACGACGACTCGGGCGACTTCGCTCCGAACGGCAAAAACCGCAGGTCACCATGGGGTTTCCTGCGGTTGTCGATGAGCCGGCGCCGGGTCGGCCGACGAAGGTCGGGAGCGGCGGCGTCAGCCGCCGACGGCGGCTGACGGTTCACGCACCTCGGCGAGCGAGGCAAGGCCGTCGAGAACCCGCCACGGTTCTCCGATGAAGTCGATCAGGCAGGCAATCTCGTCCACTCCCATGCTCTTCACCTGCCGTACGACCTCGCGGCAGTGCTCCACGGAGCCGATGAGGGACCGCCCGTCGAGGTAGCGATTGACGCCGAGTTCGGCCAGCCTGCCGCGGGCGTGGTCCACCGACATGAACTCGCTGCCCTCTTTGCCCCCGCTCATCAGTCCACCGGAGTCGACAGCCTTCGCCTCCAGGTCGATCGCGGAGAGCAGGTAACGCTTGAGCCAGGGGGTGGCGTAGTCGCGGGCTTCCTCGTCGGTCGGTGCGACAAAGGTGTGCATCATGAGCGTCACCTTGCCCCCGTCCGGCCAGCCGGCCAGCTTGCGGGCCTCGCGGTAGGTGGCGATCTTGGCGCCCAGGGCCTCGACGTCCTGGTTCTCCAGGTGGGTGAGGAGGTTGGTGCCCAGTTCGCCGGCGTGCCGGAAGGTCTCCTCACTGCGGGATGCGGTGATCCACAGATCCAGGTCGGACTGGACCGGGCGGGGGTAGACGTCCAACTCGACCGTGGCGCCGAGGGAGTTCTCGGCACGCCACTTGCCGGTGGACCACACCTCACGGATCCGGTGGATGTCGTCGAGCATCCGGGCCCTGCGGGTCTCGTACTCGTCCTTGGCCAGTACGAAGTCGTTGACGTTCCAACCGGAGCCGACCGAGATCCCGACCCGGCCCCCGGAGATACCGTCGACCATCGCGAAGTCCTCGATCAGCCGGGCGGTCGGGTGCAGTGGGGTGACCACGCTGCCCGCCCGGACCTGGACCCGATCGGTCACCGCGGCGATCGCGGCGCAGGTCACGGCCGGATTGGGGAACGCGCCGCCGAACCTGTGGAAATGCCGCTCCGGTGTCGAGACGAAGGAGAAACCCAGCCGGTCCGCTTCCCGCGCGGCGTCCAGCATGAGCCGATACGTATCGGCCGATTCATCACCGACCGCGGCGAAGAAGAAGAGCCCGAAATCGATGTCGTCGCGATTATCCCGCATGGGCCGATCGCCTCTCGCGATAAGAAACAACTCCCGAACAGCAACTGCGTTATCGTCCCGTCGGGAATTGGAGGGAACTTCGAGGCGCGATGGACCGCCGCCAACGGGACCTCTCCTCCGTGCAGTTGCCCTTGCCTCGCCTGGTCAGCCAGACATTTGTACTGTCCAGCTCCGCATATATGTCCCTTGTCGGCGTGCGGGCGTCTCGGACAGCATGGTTACCCAGAGAAGGACATCAACGTTTGGAGCCCCGCAGTGATCTACACCCTCATCATTGCCATCGGCGTCATCTGCTTCCTTATCGGCTTCTATCGGAACGTCATCCGGAAGAAGAAGTAACGGGCCGACCCGCGGCGGGCGTAATGCCGCGCCAGCGGACCGATATCCGGCCTTGAAGGATCCTCTAACCATTGTGGTGACGATGGGTGGACGAGGATCCATCGACCGGAAGGCACCCCAAGTGACAGCGGATCTGGAAGCAATCGCGGAAGCGGTGGCGATCGGCCGGCTCAGCAACGCCTATGCCCAGTCCAAACTTCTGCACAGCGCTGTGGAGCTGGGTGTCTTCGAGGCTCTCGCGGCGGGCCCGGCCGACGAGCAGCTGCTCCGGAGCAAGATCGGACTGCACCCCCGTCTGTCCGGCCAGTTCCTGGACGCGCTCGTGGCACTCGGACTCCTGGTGAAGTCGGACGGCTCCTACACCAACAGCACCGCTGCCCAGCGGCTGCTGGTGTCGGGTGGGCCGGACTTCATGGGAGACCTGTGCCGGGTCGCCGCGATGCGGCACTACCCCATGTGGGGCCGGCTCACGGAGGCACTGCGCGACGGCGAGCCCAAGTCGGATCGTGCGGTCGGGCCCGATCCGTTCAAGAAGCTGTACGAAAACCCGGAGCTGGCCCGCAAGTTCTTGGCCCACATGGACTCGGCGCACGCCATGGTGGGACCCCAGCTCGCCGACCTGCTCGACTGGAAGGGCTACGAGTCCTTCGTGGACGTGGGCGGCGCGCGGGGCAATCTGGCCGCGCAGATCGTCCGGGCCCACCCGCATCTGCGGGGCGGCGTCTTCGAACTCCCGGCCGTGGAGACGGTCTTCGACGAGCACATGAAGCACCTGGGCACCGACGCCTCGGTCCGCTTCCACGGCGGGGACTTCTTCGTCGACCCGCTGCCCGAAGCGGACGTCCTGATCTTCGGGCACGTCCTGCACGACTGGTCGGCGGACCGAGCCCAGACCCTGATCGAGCGGGCCTACCCGGCCGTACGGCCCGGCGGTGCGCTGGTGATCTACGACCAGATGCTCGACGTCGACCACCCCGACCTGCACAGCCTGCTGGGCAGCTTCACGGTGGCCCTGACGACGGGCGGTACCGAATACACCACCGACGAATACCGGAGCTGGGTCGAGAAGGCCGGCTTCCGGGTCACCGGGCTCCACAACATCGTCACGATCGGCAACGACGTCGTCCTGATCGCGGTCAAGGACCGCTGAGCGGCAGGGACACCGCAGCACCTGATCGGTCGTCCGCCCTCCAGCCCCTCCGCCTCCGAGATTGCGAGACCTCAATGCGCGTTCTCATGACATCTTTTCCCAAACCTTCTCATTTCGCCCACATGGTCCCGCTCGCCTGGGCCCTGCGCGCCTCAGGCCACGAGGTCATCGCCGCCGCCCAGCCGGACCTCGCCCCGATGGTGGCATCGGCCGGGCTGAGCATGGCCCAGGTCGGCGGGCACTACTACGCCGACGACCTGATGCTGCGCCACCTGCACGACGGCCGACGGCTCCTGGAGCTGACCGATCCCACCACGCCCCGGTCGCTCCAGGACTCGGCGAAGACCTGGCAGATGCACGCCCGGTATGTGCTGCCCCGCTACCTGGAGTTCGCGCGGCAGTGGAAGCCGGACCTCATCCTGTCCGAGAAGCTGGAGTTCGCCGGCCCGATCGTGGCGAAGGCGCTCGGCATCCCCTCCGTCCACCACCGGTTCGGTGTCGATGCCTACACCGATCCGGGGCTCGCGGCGGCGTCCGACTCCCTCCATATGTCCTGTGAGCGGCTGGGCCTCGACGGCTACCCGGAGGCGTCGCTGATCCTCGATCCGTGTCCGCCGGAGCTGCAGATGCCGGGGCTCAAGCCGGGCCGCTCCGTCCGCCACGTGCCGTTCAACGGCGCCGGTCTGATGCCGTCATGGGCCCGGCGGGGCGAGCGGCGGCGGGTGTGCGTGAGCCTGGGCAACCAGACCCTGCTCCTCAACGGCGTTCCGCTGCTGAGGCACGTGATCGAGGCGTTCGAGGGTCTCGACCACCTGGAGGTCCTGGTCACGGCCGAGTCGCGGTACCTGGAGGCCATCGGCGACGTGCCGCACCACGTGCGCATCGTCGAGCCCACACCGCTCAGCCTGTTCCTCGACAGCTGCGACCTGCTGATCAGCCACGGCGGTCCGGGCACCATGCTCACCGCCTTGGGAATGGGGATCCCCCAGCTCATCCTGCCGCAGTGGATCGGCCACTTCGAGACGGGCAGCCGACTGGCCGAACTCGGCGCGGGGCGCACCCTGGAGAACGCGGCGGACCAGGACAATCCGCTGCTCGTACGGGAAGCGGTGCTCGCCCTGCTGGAGGAGGACGGCTACCGCAAGGCGGCGATGGGGCTTGCCGATTCGATGAAGTCCCTGCCCACCCCCGCCGAGCTCGTGCCCGACCTCGAGGCCCTGGCCGGATAGACGGAGCCCCCTGTGCGTGTACTGATGATGAGTTCCCCGCTGGCCTCGCACTTCGCCGCCATGGTGCCCCTCGCCTGGGCGCTGCGTGCGGCGGGGCACGAGGTGCTGGGTGCGGGGCGTCCCGACATGGCGGCCGCGCCCCTCTCCGCGGGGCTGTCCGCCGTCACCATGGGCGAGCCGGTCGGCTTCAACGAACAGCTCGCCCGCTATCTGCCAGCGGGCATGCGCCCCGTCCAGGCCTTCGGGCGTGGCCTTTTCGACCGCATCGAGCAAGGATGCGAGCAGTGGTTCCTCGACGACCTCGTGGTGCTGCCCGAGTACCTGGACTTCGCCCGGCGCTGGCGTCCGGACCTCGTCGTCTCCGAACAGATCGACTTCGCCGGTACGGTCGTCGCCGGGGCGCTGGGTGTCCCGCACGTCCGGCACCGCTGGGGTGTGGACCCGCTGAGCGGACCGCTGGGCGGGATGGCCGCGGAGTTGTTCGGTCCCCTGTGCGAGAAGCTCGGTCTGGGCGGGCTGCCCGAGTCGGCGCTGGTCCTCGACCCCTGCCCACCCGAGCTCCAGCTGCCGGAGGCCGCGGCCGGTGTGCCGATCCGCCCGGTTCCCTTCAACGGCAACGGGCGGCTGCCGTCCTGGGCCCGACGGGGTGAGCGGCGGCGGGTGTGCGTGAGCCTGGGCAACCAGACCCTGCTCCTCAACGGCGTGCCCTTGTTCCGGCACGTGATCGATGCCTTCGACGGCCTCGACGACCTGGAGGTCCTGGTCACCGTCGCCCCCGAGTACCGGGAGGCGCTCGGCGAACCGCCGGCGAGCGTACGCCTGGTGGATCCCGCCCCGCTGTCCCTCTTCCTCGCCGACTGCGACCTGCTCGTCCACCACGGCGGTGCCGGGACGGCCATGACCGCCACGACGGTGGGGATACCGCAGCTGATACTCCCCCAGATCGCCGACCAGTTCTTCCACGCGGACCGCATCGTGGCGGCCGGGGCGGCGATCGCGCTGGAGGACGCGGCGGATCAGGACAATCCGCGCCTGGTGCGGCAGGCGGCGCTCGATCTGCTGGGCGACGACCGCCACCGCAAGGCCGCGAGGGTGCTGCGGGACGCGGTGGAGGCCATGCCCGCGCCCGCGGACCTCGTTCCCGACCTCGAAGCGCTCGCCGCGTGACGGGCGCCCAGTACGGAGGTGAAACTGCATGGAGATCATCGGACGTGGCTTCCTCGCCAGGCATCTGCGGCCGATAGCCGACGCCCACCCCGGGGTTGTTCTGCTGGCGGCCGGGGTGTCGGCGGCAGGGGACAGCCCGCAGGCCGAGTTCGGCCGGGAGGCCGATCTCCTCTACGAGACCATCGGCCGCTGCGAGGAGCGCGGCGAACGGCTGGTGCTGTTCTCCACCGCTGCCACCGGCATGTATTCGCTGCAGGGCGAGGCGGGACGGGAATCCGGACCGGTCCGGCCGGCGACGGCGTACGGCCGGCACAAGCTCGCCCTGGAGGCGGTCCTCGCCTCCTCACGTCTCGACTATCTGATCCTGCGCCTCGCCCACGTGGTCGGTCCGCACCAGCCGGCTCACCAGCTCCTGCCGTCGCTCACCCGGCAGGTCGCCTCGGGCAAGGTCAGGATCCACCGCGGCGCGAGACGGGATCTGATCGACGTCAGCGACGTGGTGCACATCGTCGACGGGCTGCTGAGCACGGGCATCGCCCGTGAGGCGGTGAACGTCGCCTCCGGCCGCGCGGCGCCGATCGAGGAGATCGTCGGCCACATCGAGACCTGCCTCGGCGTCCGTGCCGAGCGCGAGTTCCTGGACGCCGCCGGCGCCGCCCAGCCGGTCTCGATCGGCAAACTCCGCCGGCTCCTGCCGTCCGTCCAGGACATCGGCTTCGGCCCCGACTATCACCGCGCCGTGCTCGACAAGTACGTACGGAATTACGCGGAGCAGACCGCCCCTTCTTACGAAAGGTCCCACTGATCATGTCCCACCCCACCGGCGGCCAGGCCGTCTCGATCGCCCGCTTCACGCTCAAGACCGAGTTCGCGGCCAAGGGCGCCGAGTTCGCGGCGCTCTTCCCCACGTACGTGGCCGCCGCCAAGGCGGCGGAGGGCACGCTCCGCACCGGCCTCGCCTCCTCCACCGCCTCGTCCGGGCGGTACCTCCAGCTGACCTGGTGGCGGGACTCCGAGGCCCGGCAGGCCATGATGAGCGACCCCGCCCTCTTCCGGAACGTGGGCATCAAGTACTTCACCATGGCCCGGCACGACAAGGTCAATGGCGACTCGATCGCGGGCGGCCTCCCCGACGTGCCGTACGCGGTCGTGGCGCTGACCGAGCTGCCCGCCACCGAGGAGAACCCCGTCCAGGCCCTGCACGGCCTGGACGGCTTCCTGGCGGACCAGCTCGTACAGCCTGACGAGGAGGACGGCCGCTACCTGCTGACCTGGTGGCGGGACGAGGACGCCTTCCGCGCGGCGCTCGCCACGGCGCCGGCCGCCCTCGACGGCGCCGAGTCGTTCGCCTTCCTCGCGGACGAGGTCAGCGGCTGACGGCCCGCACCCGGCGCGCACATGGAAGAGGGCCAGGCGGTGCGCCTGGCCCTCTTCCATGGACACCGTGAGTGGCGGTTACTTCCCCGCGGCGCTGTTCCGTGCCACGTGAGCGGCGCGCTCGGAGCGCACCTCCGCGACCCTGCCGACGGCGGCGAATTCCGCACTCTCCCGGGCCTTGAGGCGGTCCTCCTCCGACCGCCACCAGGTGATGGCCGTGTACGCGCCCGCCCGGGTCAGGGCACGGGCCAGGTCGAGGCGGGCGAGGCCGGTCGCGGCGTGCGCGGCCTCGGCGTACTCCTTGTACGTACGCTCGAACTCCTCCGCGCCCGCCTCGGTGGTCAGGTGCTCGATGACGATCACCGCGTCGGTGAGGTCTCCCGCCCCGATCCGGAGCACGTTCATGGACGGGTCGGCGGCGACGTCGACGAGCTGGTGGAACTCCTTGGCGTGCGACTGGAACACCTCGCTGCGCAGCACCTGCTGGAACACCTCGGGCTCCCGCCACCAGCCGAGGTTGACATAGACGTCGGGGCGCTCGGTGACGCGTACGGCCTGGTGCGCGTGGAAGCCCTCCTGCGCGCGCATCCACTCCACGTGCTCCAGGAACCGGCGCTCGAACTCCTGTGCGCCTGCGGGGTCCTTGAGGGTGAAGGTGTTGATCACGGTGAAGAGCTTGCTGGGAGACTGCTCCTCAGCGGGCTTGTCGGCCATGGCTGTCGCCTTTCGCGGACTGAAGGGTGTGATGGGCGAGCATCGCCCGTGAGGTTCAAAGCGTGTTGGAGGGCCGTTGGACGGTGAGCGCTCCGCCGGCACCCGTCGGGCTCAGCCGCGGCGCTCTTCCGCGTATGCCTTGGCGTGGCCCAGAGTGGCCCGGGAGTTGGTGCTCAGCGCTCCGCGCACGAACTCCCGCGCCTCGGCGACACCGGCCGCCTCGCCGAGGATCTTCGTGATGTTCGCCGTGTTGAGGGTGACGGTGTGCTGGGACGTGGCCAGGACGTCGTCGCCGTCCTCGGCCAGCTCCCAGTAGCCGGTGTGGAGGGTCATCAGGGCGGGCAGGGTGATCTGTTTGTAGGCGATGCGGCGGTGGGGGAAGCAGACCCGGACCGACTTCGTGGTGTGCTGCGAGCCGTCCTTGGCGACGGTGTCCATCTCCAGGGTCTGCAGGCCCGGCGTGTCCTCGGTGAGGACGACACGGCCGACGTGCGGCAGGCGGTCGGTCCACAGCTGCGCCTCGTTGAGGAAGTCGTAGACGTCCTTCGCCGAGCCGCCGATGCGCACGGTGTCCTCGAAGGAGAACGTGAGCTCGGCCGATTCCGTGACGCGCTCGATGTTCTCCTTCAGGGACGCGAGCTCGGAACGGCTGTTGCGGTCCACGGCCTCGTCGATCCAGCGCAGGTTCTCCGGGTCGTCGCCGACGGCCCGGTAGTCGTGCAGCAGCCGGATCCTGGACTCCTCCCCGGACAGCGGCTCGATGATCCAGGTCCCGCCCATCGCGGCGACCGGCGGGGCCGGGACCTCCTGCCGGAAGACGATCCGCAGCGCCGCGGGGTCCAGTGTGCGGCGGGAGGTCCAGTTCTTGGCCGTGCCGTTGGCGGTGGCCCAGATCCGGATGCGCTCCTCGGTCTCGCCGCGCTCGACGTGGTCGACGTACACGCTCGGCGGGAAGATCCGGGGCCAGTTCTCCACCTCGGCTATCAGGCGGTAGACCTCGGCGGCGGGTGCGCGCACGGTGATCTCGTGCTCGACCTCACGAACGGTCATGATGAAGTGATTCCCTTCGGCTCAGAAGTTGCCAAGTCCGCCGCAGACGTTCAGCGCCTGGGAGGTGATGGAGGCGGCGGTGTCGGAGGCGAGGTAGCCGACCAGGCCGGCGACCTCCTCGGGGGTGGAGTAGCGGCCGAGCGGGATCTTCGCCTGGAACTTCTCGAGGATCGCCGCCTCGTCCGTGTCGTACGCGGCCGCGTACCCGGCGCGCACCCGCTGGGCCATGGGTGTCTCGACATAGCCGGGGCAGACGGCGTTGACGGTGATCCCGGTGGGGGCCAGCTCATTGCCGAGTGCCTTGGTGAAGCCCACGACGCCGTGCTTCGACGCGGAGTACGGGGCCCCGAGGACCACGCCCTGCTTGCCCGCCGTGGACGCGATGTTGATGATCCGGCCCCAGCCGCGCTCCCGTATCCCGCCCTGCTTCAGCACGGCGCGGGTGACCTGGAAGACGCTGGTGAGGTTGGTGGCGATGACGTCGTCCCACAGCTCGTCCTCGATGTCGGCCGTGACGCCGCCGCCGCTGCGGCCGGCGTTGTTGACCAGCACATCGACGCGGCCGTGGCGCTCGACGACCGTGCCCACCAAGGCCCGCACACTCTCCGGATCGCGCACGTCCGCGGTGCGGCCGTCGGCGTCGAAGCCCTCCGCCCGCAGCTCCTTCACCGTGAGCTCCACGGCCTCGGTGCCACGTGCGCAGATGAAGACCTTCAGACCGGCCCGGCCCAGCTCACGCGCCGCCGCAAGGCCGATGCCGCTGGTCGCCCCGGTGATCAGGGCGACCCTCTGCTCAGTGCCTGTCATGCTCGTACTCCTCCCGAAGAAATGATCGAGACCGAGCATGTCGCGACGCCTTTGAAACGGGTTCGAGGAGCGATGGACGCCCGCCGGTCGACCGGTTCTCGAAAGCGCTACGAAGCCGAGCGCCCATCATCGGTACAGGACAAGCGAGTTCACCGTGTGCAGATCACCGTGTGCAGAGAGGACCCCATGACCGCGACGGACGAGGCGACCCCAGTCAGCGCCGCCACGCTCTATTACGAAGTCCAGCAGTTCTATGCGCAGCAGATGCAGCTCCTGGACGACGGCCGGGTCGAGGAGTGGGCCGGGACCTTCACCGAGGACGGCGTGTTCGCCGCCAACGCCCACCCCGAACCGGTCGTGGGCCGCGCCGCCATCACCGCGGCGGCGGCACGGGCCACCGAGGAGTACGCCGCCAAGGGGGTACAGCGCAGGCACTGGCTCGGCATGGTCTCCGTCGAGCCGGTCGACGAGCGGTCGGCCAACGCCCGCTGCTACGCCCTGGTGATCGAGACTCCGCGTGGCGGTCAGGCCGCGATCCGGGTCAGCACGCTGTGCGTGGACCGGCTGGTCCGCGACGGCGACGGCTGGCTCGTGCAGGACCGCCAGGTCTCCCGCGACGACCTGGCCTGAGCCACCCCGAGCCGGCTGCCCCCGTCCAGGACCCCCGCCGGACGGGGGCAGCCATGTGTCCGCCCGCAGCGCCCTGCCCGGGGGGGGGGGGGGGGGGGGGGGAGGGGCGGGGGGGGGGGGGGGGGGGGAGGGGGGCTCTTGTGGGGGGGGTGGTCGC